>JABDBV010000038.1:0-717 GCA_013288395.1 Gammaproteobacteria bacterium
CCAGGCTTGAAGGGAATACCTATTCTTTATTAGAAACAAAAAATTTGTTAATGGAAGGAGTTGGCGCTCCGGGAAAACCCAACGAAGAAAAAACGATGCTCTTGAATCATAAAGAAGCCATCCGTTACATGGTTGACAAAAGTAATGAGCCGCAAATTAAAGAAACAACTATTTACACTTTACATCATTTACTTTCTGATGGATTAGTATCTCCAGAATATTCTGGGAAATTTCGCGATCATGGCGTTCGAATTGGTGGCTCAAGTTACATTCCCTTAGAAAATCCGCAGCAATTGCAGAAACATTTAAAAGAAATCTGCGATAAAGCGAACGCAATCACCAACCCTTATGAAAAAAGTTTATTTTTACTAGCTCACATTGCTTATCTACAAGCCTTTATCGATGTTAACAAGCGTACTGCGCGCCTAAGTGCAAATATTCCTCTCATCGTTAGCAATTTAGTGCCACTTTCATTTGATGGGATTAAACAAGACGATTACACCAGCGCCATGATTGCTATTTATGAATTAAATGATATAAGGCCATTAATAGACTTATATGTATATTCTTATCTACATACAGCAAAAATTTATGATGTGACGGTAGAAGCAATTGGTTTTGACCCCATCCGCGTGCAATACCGACAACAACGTAGAGAAATAATAAGACATATAATTTTGGATAAAATTCATGGCGATCAAATTGAAAAGTATATTC
>JABDBV010000038.1:727-14153 GCA_013288395.1 Gammaproteobacteria bacterium
GAAGTAACAACTCATATTAAGCCAGAGGATCAACATCAGGTTTCAAAAAACATAAACGAAGATTTAGAACAAATGGGGCCACACAGTATAGCGGGATTGGGCATTACATCTGCCGAGTTGCAAGCGTGGCTAAAGAAAAGAAAACGCTGACACGGCATAATGCTATGACTGCCTTTAAACTTCCCTATGTCGAAAACAACAAGTGAGATGATCATTCACCATCCCAACAGCCTGCATATACGCATAACAAATGGTGGATCCTACAAATTTAAATCCACGCTTTTTTAAGTCTTTAGACATTTTATCGGATAGCGCTGTATGAGCTGGCATTTGAGTGTGACTTTTCCATTGATTATCTATCGGCTTTCCATCCACAAACTGCCAAATATAATCCGAAAAATTTGAAAATTCTTCTTTAACAGCCAAATAAGCTTTCGCATTAGTAATGACGGATTGGATTTTTAAACGATTCCGAATAATACCGGGATTTTCTAACAATTTTTTAAAAGTATTCATATCATATTTAGCGATTTTTTCTGCCTCAAAATAATCGAAACAATGACGATAATTTTCCCGTCTTTTTAATATCGTTAACCAACTTAATCCTGCCTGCGCACCCTCTAGGATCAAAAACTCAAAGAGCAATCTATCATCATAAATAGGCACACCCCATTCTTTATCATGATAATCAATATAGATGGGATCATCACTCACCCATAAGCAACGTGTTTTATTTTTGATTTTGGTCATTTTTGAATAGTACTCTCATGTTTGTCATTCAGATATGATTAACCAGTGTAGCCTGGGCATGTTTTTTGTGTCCAGGGTAGTGGCTTCGCTATACATTTCACCCTGGACACAAAAAACATGTCCAGGCTACACTTCCTGACCGTCAATAAGAAAAAGTTATCCATAAAATCAAAACAATTGATTATATTTATCGATCGCCCCTCACTACGATGGCTCATAACCTAAATAATTTCACGAGGTGTGGCCATGATGAGAAATCAAGTACAATTAAAATACGACTTACATCACGAACTTCGCTTAAAACATTTACATCATGAGCTTCGCTCACAGTATAAAGAATTTTTTGAATCCAAACTAGAATGATCCACCATGCGGCCGATAATTATTCAGATATGCCTGAAAAATTAGGTGGCGGCGGTGCCAGAATGATTTGTAGCATAATAAATTAATTATTTTTTCATCCCATCACACTCATTGTTTTTTGTTTTGCTAAAATTGATTTTATTTTAATTGTGATATTTTCTAGCAGCGCGCCTTTGGCCGTTGTGGCTCGCCAATATATACCAATAGATCGAGTAGGTTTAGACGCACTAAATGGTACATAGGAAATGGTATCACTTGCACTACAGGCTAATTTTGGCATGAGAGTGATACCTACACCTGCAGATACCATATGGCGTAATGTTTCTAAACTGGTGGCCCTAAAATTTTGATTTTCTGATGCTTGCATTCGATGACATAAAGCAAGCGCTTGATCTCGCATACAATGCCCCTCTTCAAGCAATAATAAATTTTTATTATCTAAGTCTTTTTGTTTAACAGATTTTAATTTAGCTAATGGATGCGCGATGGGTGCAGCCAGCAAAAACTCTTCTTCAAATAACAATGTGTTTTTGAAACTTTTTTCCATTACTGGATGAGCCAACAGTGCCGCATGCAATTTGCCTTGTTTTAATTGTTCAATCAGAACCGCGGTTTGTTCTTCGATAAGATAAAAAGTTAAGTTAGGATAGGCCTTGGATAGTTGCGGAATGATCAATGGCAGCAAGTATGGTGCGAGCGTTGGAAAAACTCCAATTTTTAATTCTCCGCTATAGGGGTCTTTTGCTGATTTAGCAATTTCTCGCACTTCTTCGATTTGATTTAGTATGTGTCTTGCACGCTCTACAATAATGATACCGTGATCTGTTAATAAAACAGATTTATTCGTGCGTTCTAATAATTTGATCCCTAAGCTCTCTTCAAGCTTCATTATTTGCATACTAAGCGCTGGCTGACTTACAAAACAAGCATCAGCCGCTTTTCCAAAATGGCCATGATCTGCCAAGGCAACCAGATATTTTAAGTCTCTTATATTCATCACCCACTCTCTCGATAAGATTTATTGATTGATATTATAATATCAATCAATTGTAGTTATCAATCAATTTCAGTTATTTTGTCATTTCTGTACTCAATATTAGGAGAAACGACCCATGTCACAGCTAGGCCAATTATTTCCAGCATTTAATTTGAAGGGCGTTATCTCTGCCAATGCAGAAGATGCCTTTACCGAAATCACCAACCACAGTTACCAGGGAAAATGGCAAGTTTTTTTCTTTTGGCCAAAGGACTTCACCTTTGTTTGTCCAACTGAAATTGCCGAATTTGGTCGCCTACATCAAGCTTTTGTTGAGCGTGATGCGCAATTATTAGGTGTAAGCACTGACTCTGAATTTGTGCATTTGGCTTGGAAACAACAAAAGGATGAGTTGCGTGATTTACCTTTTCCCATGTTGTCTGACATAAAGCGCGAGCTTGTCGACGCTCTGGGTATTTTGGACAAAAATGAAGGTGTCGCAGAACGCGCAACGTTTATCGTCGACCCACAAGGATTGATTCGTTTTGTGATGGTCACAGATCTCAATGTAGGGCGAAATCCTAATGAAGTGCTGCGCATATTGGACGCCTTGCAAACCGGTGAGCTATGCCCTTGTAATTGGAAAAAAGGCGAAAAAACCTTGGATGCAGCTTAACTTAAATCAATTATATGAGTGGAGTACACCATGCACATTGAACAATTAAGAAATCGACTACCTGAACATGCCAAAGATATTAAACTTAATCTTTCTAGTATTCTGACACCAGAAGGAGCGCCTGATTTAACCCAAAAACAAATTTTTGCTATTGCACTAGCATCAGCCTATGCGACAAAGAATGTGAATCTGATTACGGCTATTTCTAAAGAAACCCCTGCCTATTTAATGGAAACCGAAATCAATGCTGCTAAATCCGCAGCAACAATAATGGCCATGAATAATATTTATTATCGTTTTATACACTTAGTGAGTGATAAGTCATTCTCAAACTTGCCGGCAAAGCTCAGAATGAATGTCATTGGCAACCCTGGAATTGATAAAATTGATTTTGAACTAAGTTGTTTAGCTGTCTCTGCTATTAATGGTTGCGGCATGTGCATTGATGCACATACGCAAGAACTAAAAAAAGCGGGTGTTAGCCATCTCGCTATTCAGTCTACTGTTCGTATTGCCTCGGTATTAAACGCAACAGCAATGGCGATTGAGCCAGCGATCGAGTAGGCCAGGGGAATTTCACCCCTAGCCTACTCGATCACTTGCTTATTTTAGGTAAAAATGGTAATGAATTTGTTTTTACCAAACAAAACGGCAATCATTGGGGTGAAAATCATCACGCAAGACTGCTGGAAAAAACCCGAATCTTCTCGCATGCCCAATGCAACTGAACGTCCGCATATGACAATCGGACGAGCAATGGTATTAAAACTATTAAAGCAGTATTGCGTTTTAGGATATGAATTAACTTTTCTTGAAATCCAAAAGCTTCTTTATTTTTTACAAGAATCAGGCCGACCTTTAAAACTTAATTTTGAAAAATATCATTATGGCCCATATGCAGACAACGTGAGACATGTACTTTCTAGATTTGAAGGACATTTTACAGTTGGATTTGGTGAAGGGCGCAGCAACCCTCAAACACCCATTAAAATTCTACCTCAAGCATTGGATGAAATGATCAACAAAGTACAATCATGGAACCAACATAAGAAAAACACCATGAAACCTGCACATATTCTTGTTACCATGGAAAGATTAACGCAGGAAGAATGGATTTGATTAACAATGCGAAGAATTTTATTGATCAGCGACACACACGGAGAATTAGATACAATTAATGAAAAAATCTTACAAACAAAAGCTGACTTTGTTATTCATGCTGGTGACTTTGGTTTCTACGATGAGCAAAGCCTAACTCGACTAAATCCACGCGAACTGCGCCTACTAGTGTCTCACTCGCCATTTTGGCGTCAATACAGTATCGACAAACAAAGTAAACGTGAAGAACTCATTGATATTGTAAGGAAGCATCAGTTATTGGGTGATTTCCCTGACTACATTTCTGGGAAAAAACAATTTACTGCTTCCGTTTATTCTGTCTGGGGAAATCATGAAGATGTACAAGTTTTAAAAACCCTTAGAAAAGATTTGAAAATTCATAATCTACATTTGCTTGATGAAAATCATTTTTACGAATTTCATCACGAAGACAAACTGGAATTTTCTCTTTATGGATTAGGTGGAAACTTTCTCGCGACCAATAAACTTTTTGATAAGCCAATTGCCGGTAACGGCGGCAAAGTGTGGTCTACACTACATCAATTTGGCGTGCTATATAATCAAGTAAAGAATAAGAATGATCCATCTATTTTTGTGTCGCATGTGAGTCCAGGCAAAGAACCGTTGCTCACCCGTTTGATGCTGCACTTCATGCCAAACTTTTGGATTAGTGGGCATATGGGTGCTCCGTTTGCCTGTGTATGGAATCAATTTACCATTCATGAAATGGATGAAGCATTAGATTGGTTGCAAATTGACACCACCTTTATAGAAGAGCAATACAAATTAGGGCATCTATCTGAAGATGCCATTTTGGCTTACAACATTATTAAGCAGGACATTCCGAAAAAAGACGACTGGTTCAAAAAAATGTGGAATATAAATCTACCTGATGCGAAAGATGGCCATGCTGTTTTAACTGTTGAAGATGGGCGATTTTCTCTAGAGACATATTCAAATGGCTTTCGGGTTTAAAAGATGATTTAGTTGATGAAAATGCAAGAAACCCCTGCCACCACTATGCAAGCGCCTATTGCCACATCCGTCCATGTAAGACTCATAAGTATCTCCCTCACGTTATTATGAGTTTGACGTAAACATGAAAAGGGGTTCAAAGATTGAATCAAATTATTTCTATGGATATTACCGATAATTTACCGATGTTGATCTTAATTTACGCACTCTATTTCCCAGCCTGTTGATTAATATGGCGCTCCCTGCGGAATTCGAATCCGCGTTACCGCCGTGAGAGGGTGCTATTTGTACCATAAAACACAACCACGCACAATTTAACTTATTGTTTAAATTAGATATCGTCTTTTATAATACCTAGATGTTTTCTAGTGTGTAAACACGTTTATTACCTAAGTTTTACCTAAGTTATTTGAGGCGGTGATTGTGGGAAGAGTTGTGAAAGATGCAAGACTTGATTCGCGTGAAGCACGCCTAAAACTTCCTATTAGCCATGAACCTTACTGACGATTAATTCACGAAGGACTGCATCTTGGTTATCGCAAAGGTGCACGCGGCGGCATTTGGAGAATGCGATTTTTTAATGAACCGACTAAGCACTATGTCAAAAGAACGCTCGGTAAAGCGGATGATAATAACGACAGTAATGGTGCAGACATTCTCAATTTCAAGCAAGTGCAAGTAAAAGCCGTTGCCATCGCACACGATCTAAACAAGGCAGTCGCTAAACCGCTCACTGTATATGACGCTGTTCAACACTACCTTGCTTGGTATAAAGAACATCGCAAAGCTTATGTTGAAACCAACCTCACTATTAATGCGCATATACTTCCTAACTTTGGTCATCGACTAATTTCTGATTTAAAAACTCAAGAGATTAAAAAATGGCACAATACATTAGCAACACAACCACCACGCAAACGAACAGCACGTGCGCTAGAACAACAATACCGAGCCATACCAGATGATCCAGCAGGCAAGCGATCACGCAAGGCTACCGCTAATCGCATTCTTACTGTATTAAAAGCTATTTTGAATAAAGCTTTTTATGACGAATTAGTTGATGACAATATCGTATGGCGTCGCATAAAACCTTTTGAAAACGTCGAACAAGCTAAGATTCGCTTTTTAACAGAAACTGAATGCAAACGTCTGATCAACGCTACACGCTCTGATTTTCGTGAGCTAGTATAAGCGGCTCTCTTTACTGGTGCACGTTGTAGTGAACTAACTCAACTAGAAATAATTAATATTAACCTTGATACTGTCTCTGTTTATATAACACCATCCAAAAATAACAAAGGTCGATATATTCCTTTATCACCAGAAGGATTAGATTTCTTCAGAACACTAATGATGGGTAAAAATGGCGGCGATCGCGTTTTCGTTAAACAAGACGGCAACCTTTGGGGCGAGAATCATCATGCGAGATTGATGAAAGAAGCATGTCACCATGCTAGTATTACTCCTGCAATTGGCTTTCATGAATTACGCCATACATATGCCTCCCTCCTCGCGCAAGCTGGCGCCGACTTGTTAACCATCTCTAAACTGCTTGGCCATGCTGACACCCACATAACCTCGCGTCATTACGTACATTTGTGTGATAAAACATTGGCCAATACTGTGAATAGACTATTACCGAGCTTTGGGCATGAAAAAGAGAGGAGATTCAGAATATTGCTTAAAATGAAGGGCTTAGAAAAGAAAAACCCCGGATTCTACACCTAATTACTTAGGGGGAAGAGTTGCCCAGGGACTGTAAATTAATTATAGGACAAACCTAATGGAAAAGCAAAACCATATTTTTGATGAACTTACAGTGATTTTCTCTCAAGAAAGGCTTGATGGATATCTCGGCCATGCGCATTGCAACAACAGTAAAAATGAAGCCCTAATTGCATACTCATGGAATATCGAATTAAGCCAAGCACTTTATCCAACGCTCCAAGTTCTTGAGATCGCTCTACGCAATTCACTTCATGACACAATCGCAGATAGCCACCAAACCGAATACTGGTTTGATTTGCCGTTTTTACATGCAAGAGAAAGAGAACAGGTAGTCCAGGCCAAAGAAAGCTTGCGGAAAGACAAAAAACCTATTGAGGTTGGTCGCATAGTCGCTGAACTTTCATTTGGATTTTGGACATCATTATTCGATGTAAGGTACGAACACGACCAAGTGCTTTGGCCTAAATTACTCAAACCAGCATTTCCATTTCTGCCAAAAGGTCAAAAAACTCGTTCTTATTTATCTCGTGAGCTAAATCGCGTTCGATTATTGCGCAACCGTGTTTTCCATTATGAACCAATATGGCATTGGAGGGATTTATCTAATCAACACAAAAGCATACTCAACTTGATAAGTGGATTATCTACTGCAGCAGAAAAATATTTAAATATTTTTGATCAATTCCAAGAAATTCATTCCAATGGAAAGTCAAAAATAAAACTTAAGTTGGCTGAGTTATTAATAAATGAATAAATTATACACTTTTAAAATAATCGACATGATCAACATCATCTATGGAATTATTATATCTAACATCTAAATATTTCTTTATAGCGTTAAGATCAGGAGTTTTTTGTTTAATAGAAAGCCCCCATATCTTAGACGCTGCGGGTGCAAGCATACTTTTTTGAAGATTTATAGCTTCGTCCGAGAACACTTCAAGCGGAATTTCTATGCTTTCTTCACTCTCCTCTTGATACATGATCTGCCTCGATATTCTCATTTGCTCTTCCATGCTTAATCCAACACCACCAATTTCTCTCACTCGATAGTTCAGAGATAAATTCATAATCAACATCAATACCTGCCAATCCAAATATCCCTCTTCTTTCAATTTTTGTATTTTGTCTCTAAATTCCATAGATGTCAGCAGTTTCGGTAACGTTAACCTTATTGACTTGATACTCCTTTCGTATCTGTTTTTCAAATACTTCTCAGCTAACTTTCTAGTATATCCTGGCCCCGGATTATCCACCCAAGATAAAGCTTTGTGCTCTTTTAAGTGAAATTCGCGTTTGCTGTTAAGTGGTTGGAATGATGATCTCAGTGTTATATCAAAATCACTCTGCCGTATTATTTCAGAGTAACATTCCGAATATGATCGGGCAAAAAATGTCTTTTCTAGCAACCCTTCTTTCGTTGCTTCTCTTAATTTTTTTGAAAAATCTTTTTCAGACAAAACGGAGCAAACATATAAAATGGCCGATGCAAAGGAAAAAATATTATTCTCTTCATTACCTGATCTATTACTAAGATAGGTGTAAGGTAATAAAACTCGCCAACATGCCATCGAATTATCCGGTATCTCCTCAATCTGGAACTCACCTCCGCTTGATAATTCACAAATTACTTTTACGCGAGTCGGCAAAAGACACAAATCATACACTGCCAAATCAGCCATGATAATTTGGAGGACGGAAACAAATTCTTCTACAATAACACTTATCGAATATTCATTTTTAAATTCAACTAACCATTCGATTCCAAGCGCTCTCCACCCAATTTGCCTAATTACACCTAGGTCACAAAAGGGACGTCCTGATAATCCTTCTTGAGCCTCCTCCCATATCTCATCAAGAGAGGACTGTTGCCAGCAAGACTCTTGTTCTTTAACTAAACCATCTAAACCATCGCGCAACTCTTTGTCAATTGGCCATGCAGCAATCTTCTCCTCTATCACCCTTGCCATATCAGGTGAAAATCGCGCGACTACAATACGCATAATACAAGCATGAATAAAAAAATTCCGTAGCTCCTCATGTTTCTCCAAAGCAAGAGGCGAGTCATCAAAATTAATATGCGCCAGTAAAGAGAAATGCATTATTTGAATGAACTCCAACCACTCGCCAGCACGGTAAAAACAATCCGCCAATCTAAAAAATGCCCTGGCTAGCAAATCCTTTTCTGCATCATTATAGTTAACGTGTATGAGATATATTGCTGCAGCAGCATAATACTTGGCAGCATAAAGTAAATTTAATTGCTCATAGCATTCAGAAATAACCAGCATGGAAATTATTGAACCACGGATAGTTTCTGCAGAAAACCAATGAATTTTGCTTTTATGAAGATGCCTAATAGCTAAAATATATTCTCCAGACTCGTAGCATGAAACCGCTCTATCGCGACACTTTTCAGCAGCAACATAACCACCAGAGCGCTTTACTATTAACTCATCTAAGTCATTGCATAGCTTAATAAATTGGCGCTCATCGCCTACTACTTTCGTCAAAATAGTTAAGATATCGGAGAACCGCTCCAACGGAAACAGTATCGATTTCGTTGCTTCTTTAATTGTTCTATTCCACCACTTAAAAACATCTTTCCAATCAAATTTCTTAACCAAACCAACATTACGGGCATTTGCTGCAATATAACCGCGAATCATACATAAATATGCACGAGACTGCGCTTCAGTTGCGCTTTTTAATAGCGCCTCAATCCTATTGATTAATGAAGTCATCCAAGAAGCCAATAAATCCTCATTAATTTCAAAATGATTTGATCGATAAGCTACTGTGCAATACGTCAACAAACAAGAAGCATCCTCAAGATCACTCATTTCTCGAAAGCTATCAATTTTAGAAAAATATTCAATAACGCGCTCTTTCTGCGATGTAAGATTATCAATGCCTCTTAATGAAGCAACTGCTATTTCATAAATAGCTCTTCTTCTCAAATCACTACCAGAATGACAACTTAAAAATATCTCCATCTTTTTAATCCAAGGCATAACATCCGGACGGTGATTTTTATTGAATGTCGCACAACGTAATGCGTATTTAATTTGATAAAAATCCGCATAGTTTTGAGGAACACCGGCACCAATTAGCCATTTTTTTTTATAGCCTTGATATAAATTAGATGAAGGTTCTATTCTTGGAAACATATCGGCTGAGACAGAAAGATATTCTGTCGCTATCCAGAAAAGGTCGTTTGTCGCCAATTGCTCAGAGATAGCTTGACCATCAAAAATTTCTAACCTTACCTGACATTGATTTTTTGCAAAATCCTGCAACTCATGCCGTTTACCTACAGGAACATCGGCCTCGCAAAAATAATATACAGCATCTATTTTTTCATGGCCGCCACATATTGTCTGTAGATCATCTTTAACTTTCTGATAAATATTTTTTTGTATCGAACATGCGAATACTATCTTTTTACCTTGCCCCAAACCCAAAAAAGTTGACCCCGCAAGTGGGGTACTGCTCAAATAGGAGCGATAAGTTTCAAAGTCCCGCCCCTGATCTCCACCAGCACTGACTGGTCCCGTTGCAGGAAGAATATTCTCACATATGCGCAATCTGGCAATGTTTCTAGAAATATGCTCAAAATCATGATGCTTATTTTGCACGCAAAGCTGGCTTAATTGAAAACGGATATACTTTGATAGCCCTGTGACTGATGCCATTCTTAAATTCTTCCTAAACTATGGTTAAAGATATATCAGATATTAATTTATGGGCTAAAAAAGCTCTCTATAATTTACGAGCCACAAATAAATTTCACGATTGCCAATAATAAATTAAAATATAAAGATTAAGGAACAAAATATTATGCGCAGTATAGTGGCTATAATCGCAGCTCTATTACTCTTCAACTGCACATTTGCCAATTCATCGTACAGGGAGCATGAGATGAGCAAACCAGGGTTCTCAGAAATACAGAAAAAAGTTGAGGAAATTGCTAATCATAAACAACTTCACAACATACAAATTGACTGGGCTATTAGAAATAATGAGAACTTCGTTGCTACCGTTTCAAAGCAAGGACATGTCAAAGAAATTATATTTACGAAGGACGAGGTCGCACATATAGCGAAAGAGGGGTTTACCGAAAAATCTATTCATAAAATAAATTCGGCTCTCGACTTCTTTTCTAACACAAGAGAACCATCCCCTAGGAAACCTCATCCATGACCGATAAAAATCAATCCGAAATAACGCATGCAATTGATGAGTTGTGGAATGAGTATTCCCTTAACACAGACTCGTTATCAAAAGTGTGTAGACAGCTCGCATTCGCTGAAGGTGGACTTTGCTGGTTTTTTAAAACACCTCAAAGCACCTTTCCTTCCCAAATAATTAATGTATTATTTTTTCTTATTTTATATTTCTTGCTTGATGCATTTCAGTATTTAATTTCAGCAGTATTATATAAAAATCTTGCAAAATATTATGAAAAAAGGAATGAAAACAATTTATTAAAAAATAAAAATGATGTAAAGCGTCCAGCTTGCATTAACTTTCCAGCAAAAATATGCTTTATCTTAAAAATCGTATCCCTATCTTATGCATCATTATTATTAATAAAATATTTTATAAATATTCAGTTAATTAATTTCTGTTTGTAATATTATTTTACGCATCACCTATCGGATACCGCGAATTAAACTTTCGTATAAGCTCGTCGCGAGCATCTTCTATCGACATTTCCTCAGTATCTTGTTTATTTTCAGGATCATCCTTAACTATTAAACCAGATACAATTTTAAGGTAAACACCTGGAGCTGTAATTCGAACATTTTCTAATACTTCCTTGCCGTGCTTTTTCCAGTCCTTCTCAATATCAACAAGAAACTTCTCAGTTAGTTTATTTCGGCTTCCTTTTGGCCGGCCAGCGGGATTTCCGCTTTGTCCTTTACGAAATCTAGTATATTCACTCATGTTAACTCTCCTGTATTTCATCTGTTAAAACAGACCCATAGGTGCTCACTTACATCATAGATGCTCATCGCTATGGCTGAGCATCTATGGGATAAATGAGCGCCTTTGGCAACTCACACCACCAACTACCTTCTTCTCCATACTCTTCACGAATCGAAATCACCCCCAATTTCTTTTTAGCCCGCCTTATTGTCGCTACTGAAAATCCCTCTCCCTGTGCAAGCACGGCGACTTCCTTACTTTTCATTTTACCCGATGAAAGCAATTCCATTAACCAAGACACTGCGTCATTAATTTCTGAGGTTTTTTGTTTGTTTTCGCCTAAAAACGCAGCATCAGCCGATACAGTGACATATTCATTCTCCCACACAACCACAGGAAATCCGTCTATATCTTTGACCGAATAAGCCAACCCTTTTGCATCCTCAGCGAGATTATTTTTTGCCTGTAACATCAAGCGGCGTTTTGGGTTTTCTTGATCTTTTATCACTACAAAAACAAATCGTGCCAATGCACCAAAGGCAATAGAACCAGACATACGATTCAATGAAGTTCGATGCTCGCTTTTATTTATATGGGTAACACATAAAATTGCCACTTTATACATTTGCGCCAGATCAACAAGCGGCGCAAGTATTGATCTCATCTCAATATTATTATTGCCATCAGTACCACATAAATAAGAACTAATAGGATCAATTATAACTAGCCTACACAACGGGTGATTTGATAAAAAAGCCATCAGCACATCAACATCTTCGGAAAGAGAAAATAAACGCTTTCCTGATCCATCTATTTCACGAATAAATGATAGTAAGTGAACACGATTACTATCAGCACCCGCTGCATCTAATCTTGGCCTGATTGTATCTGCGGGATCATCTTCATTCGAAATCAACAGCACATCACCAATTTGCGCAGAACCATTATTAGCCGGCCATGGCGACTCTTTTGTTATTCTTGCTGCTAAATCTAGTGTTACTAAACTTTTACCTAACGCAGGATCGCCCATAATAATTGATAATTTTCCGTAGGCGATGAATCCCGGTAACAACCATTCAATTGGCTCTGGTTGGACTTCTGACATGCGAGTTATTTCGGCTTGAACTAACTTATTCATTTTCAACCCCCCTTATTGCACTTTCGTAGAAAATTTATCGCGCCATTCCTTCGCGGCTTCGACTGAAATGAGCCGTCGTCGTCCCACTTGCATCATTTTTGGTGCAAGGCCATTTTTTAAAAGATCATAAAATTTGGAGCGACTGATATCATGCTGAAAACAAAATTCTTTGATTGAATATGCGAACTTTTCCATTAACGTCTCCTTATGAATATACAAAACCGTGGAAGTAGCTTCACGTGTATTCTGAAGGCGCTAATTTGAAACCGCACAGTACGTAGAATAGGGTTAAAACGGCATTCTACGTACCTTGACAGAGTATTTTGAGGAGAAAGTAAGAAAATTTATCTAAAATATTTATCGGTTTCTTTATTGGCTCGATGTGATGCTGAATTAATAGCTTCTTTTTTATTACATAGCTCTCTTTCACTTTTCAACCATTTATTCATGGTATGTTCGCTAAACTCACCTAAAATTATTTGAGCTAGATTAATGACTATATTTGGCTGACTTTCCTTGTATGCAGCATAAAAAGATCGGTACAAACCACACACGAATCTTCTTTCTGTAATGAGATTAACGCCTCTTTGTGTTTGCGGATATGCACAATACTCATCATTACTTAATGCATTTAGAAACAGAGCCGCTGTTCTTTCAAACTGCATATACTCTGCATCAGGGAGATCAAGCAGACGTAAATTAGAAAACTCTAGCGCCTCCCTCAACACCTTCGCAAATTTATCTCTTTCATTTGTATTAACCACAATCG
>JABDBV010000039.1 GCA_013288395.1 Gammaproteobacteria bacterium
TTGGGACCTCTGTTCTTTATGATGTCGTTTTGCAGCTTCTCCGATCCATCCACTACGTGACGCAAAATAACTGGACTGTGATTAGTAGCTAACAATGATTTAGACCCTGCGTTTATCACTGGCTGCATGATAGGTGAGACTGTACTGCTTGATGTTAATTCACTGTACATAAGTGCATTGTTACTTAAGGAAACACCATCAAGACTCTGATACTCAGGTGTATCATTGTATTTCTCCACTGCATTTGCCACGCAATCTTTTATTTTCTTTGCTATAAACCCAAGGATACCACCGCCAACCATAAATGAAGCGGCAGTAATAATGAGAGCAATAAGCGAAGTCAATACCACCACTTCCCACATAATCAAGACGCACAAGGTGATCATCCCTAACAATATACCACCTGATATAAACCCTGTAATTTCAAATGCAGCGCGGTCATTTTTATTCATATGGCTCGTCATTTTCTTCACCAGCGCTTGCACCTTGCGTTTTGTAGTATGCATCATCCGTATTAATCGCTCTTTAAGAGAACGATCAACATAAGGATCGGCGCGTTCTATTTCTTCTTTTGCAAATTTAATTAACTCATAATACGCAAGCGCTTGCTCATGCTGGGCTTCGCTCTTGTATTGATCTCGTTCACATCGATAATTAGGATCTTTCGATATCTGTTTAACAATGCTATCAATTAACTCGAAAACGTTATTCTTATTATGCTCACCGATAAATCGGTCAACATACCGATTCAATTTTGCCAACCACTTTTTCCTAATATCAGAAATTACACCAACTTTAAATGCAGCCAGGCCAGGGTAATCAGGTTCTACTGTAGTCGTTAATAACGTCTCTACGTCAATCCTCACGTTGTCCGCATTCTCATATTGAGAACATTTTCTTAACGATTCGGCTAAACCGGACACACCAAGGAGGTCGCCTACAAAAAAACTGCCTGCTTCTGCGTTTGTTATTGGCTTGGTCATCCTTTTATTTTGACTTTTTATGGATTGTTTATTTTTCTTTTTCCATGCTAAAAACTCAGGATCACCTTCCTCTAATTCTATATCAAGCAATTCACTTTGCTGTTTTAATTCTTGAAGTTGCTCTTTCTCAGCACTTCTAGCCTCCTCATCAGAATCCTTATCATAGTGATGAGAAAAATAATCTTTGTTCTTTTTTATATTTTCCTCTTTATACATTGCTAATACTAACTCTTTACCAAATCTAAACTCTTGCGTAGCGCTTACTGTATTTCTTCGTTGACAAATCTCTCCCCAAATAAATTTCTTTTGATGAAATTTTAACTCATGGGCAAAATTTTCAGCGACTGCGGCATATAAGATGGTTTTTAACCTGGTTTGTAAGTCGGCAGATTGGTATTCTTCCGAATGAACATGCTGAATGACATTGAGGCGAATTTCATCTTTCATTAATTGTTTACTTTCAGTTCTTAATAAAAGCTTATATTGCTTCTTTTTTTCACTATCTTGGCCTCTAACTGTGTGAGCAACATGATTGGATGCGTTTCTAGAAGCTTCATCTATCTTTTTTTTCACTCTTTCATTATATGAATTAATATATTCAACATCTTTTTCAAGATCGTCACTAGTTAAATCGTCTTTACATTCTACTAGATGTAACGCTTTTGAAATACAATGCTCATGAAAATCAAGCCTAAACCTAGATTCATTGAATTTATCTAAACTCTCAACGCACGCCCCAATAGTATGATACAAAATATCCGATTTTCGCTGAAGGAAGTGATGTTCTCTATCTGCAAATTCGTCAAGCCGCACATATAATGTATCAAATGTTTTTACATGCTCGTTTTGCCAACTCAGAAATTCACTGGTTAATTCAGAATCCGGTTTGACTGTTTGTTTGAAAATATCTTGCAGTCTAACAACAAACTTAAACACATCACCCAATGATTCGATGGGCCTCGCACTCAAGACATTTATTTTTTTTATGGCACGATGGGTATTTTGTTTTTCGGTTTTACGAAAAGCTAACAGTCCAACTTTGTAATCATTCTGGAAGTGTTCAGAAAACTGTTCCTTTAACCCTTCATGAATTTCTAGACGCAAACGATCCGCATCGCTTATTAATATCTTCAGCGCGTCTTTATAAGGCGTTATGATTTCTTGTTCTGCACCCATCGTATTGTTCACGTCTTACTTAACTAGAACTAAGGTGGCTATAATAAGCGCCGTGGCTTAAGGTAATATTAGTAGAAGCTTAAGGGAGGCTTATATGGGTCCCTATCTTCTTGTTTTATATAAAAACCCGTCCTAAACTACCTCAATAAAAACAAACATTGGTTTTTTTGGCTATTTTTTGTATAATAGGCATTATTTTATTGGTGCATATGCATTGATACTAATTGGGAGAAATTCATGAAACGATTACTGTTAATCTTGAGTGCCATTTTAGTTAGCACAAGCGGCTTTGCAGCTCAATCGACGTCTGGACTGGGCAAAAGTTCGCAAAATTTAAAAGCCTTAGGCTCTGCTTGGAACTCCTATCACACCATCCAACCACAACTGAATAAAAACGACATTGAAATGGGATATGGCGGGCAGGATATTTCGCACTCTCCACAAATCAGTGCTACGGGTGTTGCTTAATCAAACAATCCGCCACCGGTGCAAATGAACGTCTATGAACGCGGCTTGCTCCGTGTAAGCGTAGTGCTTGCACATGCTGCGCTGTACCATAGCCTTTGTGCCGGGCAAATCCATAGTGAGGATATTTTTTATCTAAGAGCAGCATGAGTCTATCGCGCAATACTTTGGCGACGATGGAAGCTGCGCTGATAGCAGGTTCTGTTTGATCCCCTTTGATAATGGCACGAGCATCGCAAGCAAAGGATGGGCAAATGTTTCCATCCACTAAGGCGTATTGTGGCGCGATGGATAGTCTGGCAACGGCGCGTTGCATTGCTAACAGGCTCGCTTGGAGAATATTAATTTGGTCGATTTCGGTCACGGTAGCGCGCGCGACTGACCACGCAAGCGCATGCACACGGATTTCATCGAAGAGCCGTCGTCTTTGCTTTTCAGTTAATGCTTTTGAATCTGCTAATCCCTTGATGGGGCGCGCTGGGTCGAGAATAACGGCCGCAGCAACAACGGGACCTGCCAATGGGCCGCGGCCCGCTTCGTCGACGCCGGCGATGAGATGCATCCTGCTGGTGTTGTCCATTGAGATTTCTTCTTATCAATAAGTGCTTTGTTCTTGAACCTTGAGACCTGCCGCATCCTCACCTGGCGCTATCGCGTCTCGCTTCGTTCCAGAAGATGAGATTGTGTTTTTTTCTAAGATGTGTTTAATCACAAATCGTGGGCGTTGCCGGACTTCTTGGTAAATACGGCCTATGTATTCACCGACTACACCCAAACCAAACAACACGATGCCGATAAGAAAGAACATAATAGCAAACAGAGTGAATACACCTTCAACTTCTGGCCCAATGATTAAACGGCGCGCGAATAGAAAAACAACGAAGGCAAAACTAAACAACGAAATCAATACACCAATCATGGTGAACACTTGCAAAGGAAAAACAGAAAAGCCTGTTACCAGATCAAAGTTATAGCGTATTAACTTATATAAATTATAACTAGACGTTCCTGCGCTGCGCTCTGCATGAGCCACACCCACTTCAGCAGGATTGGCAGCGTACGTTAAAGCCAATGCTGGAATAAAGGTAGAGCTTTCGTTGGTAGAAGCCATGAGGTCGACAATGTTGCGTCGATACGCACGCAGCATGCAGCCTTCATCTTTCATTTTTAATTTAGGCATCATCCATTCACGTAATTGGTTATGCCATTTTGATACTTTCAAACGCCACCATGAATCTTGGCGATTTTCTCGGTAAGCATTCACTACATCGTGTCCGGCTTCCATTGCGGCCACCAATTTTCCAATTTCTTCCGGTGGGTTTTGCAAATCGGCATCGAGGGTAATAATGATTTCGCCACGCACGCGTTCAAATCCCGCCATGATCGCCATGTGTTGGCCATAGTTGCCGTTAAATTCAATGACGCGGATTTGATCGGGACGACGCAGATGAAGATCGCAGAGCATCGCGGATGATTTGTCTGTGCTGCCATCATTGGTGAAAAGAATTTCATAGCTTTTACCCAGCTTATCGAGTGTAGCTGTTAAACGTGTGTAAAGCTCTTCCAGCACTTCCTGCTCGTTATGAACAGGAACAACTATGCTAATATAGGGGTTTTGCGGCATATTAACACCTTGGTCATTAAATAATTTGGTTGGCATTATAGTATGATTAGCGCCAAAAAAATACGCGAAATCTTCCTTCGCTTCAAAAAAGCGAACCCGCACCCCACTACCGAATTGGTTTATCGCACCCATTTTGAATTATTAATTGCTGTTATTTTGTCCGCCCAAGCCACCGATAAATCTGTAAACAAGGCAACAGCGGTGCTATTTCAAGAAGCAAATACACCTGAAAAAATGCTAGCATTAGGTGAAAACGGGTTAAAAAAACACATCAAAACGATAGGGCTTTACACGACTAAAGCAAAAAATATTATCGCTACTTGTGGGTTGCTGATTGAAAAATTTCAATCGAGGGTCCCCGCTGACCGCGATGCATTGGAATCCTTGCCGGGCGTGGGGCGCAAAACCGCCAATGTCATTTTAAATACTTGTTTTAAACAACCTGTGATTGCTGTTGATACGCATATTTTTCGTGTGGCGAATCGCATTGGTTTAGCCAAAGGCAAGACACCGCTAGAGGTGGAAAAGCAATTAATGAAAGTGATACCGGATGAATTTAAGCACGATGCGCATCATTGGTTGATTTTGCATGGTCGTTATATTTGTATCGCACGGAAACCGCATTGTCCGGCGTGTTTGATTCGGGATTTGTGTGGGTATGGGGATAAGACGGTTTGAGAATGCGGCCTTGCGCCCTCACCCCAACCCTCTCCCGCAACCACTTTCAGTTTTTTTCCAAACACAGAGGGCGGGAGAGGGAGACGGGCACAACCACCGAATGTGTTTTTCCAAACGTTGTTGTGGCTCGAGGGCGGGAAGGGGAAAGCTTTACAACACTGCAGAGAAAAACACTGAAGATGGTTTCAACGTCCCCCTCTCCCGCCCTCAGGGGCTTCGGGGAAAACCGAAGGTGGCTGCGGGAGAGGGTTGGGGTGAGGGCAAGAGAGCAAAACCGCAAGAAGACACACCCAACTAAAAATAATAATCAAACTGCGCCGTCACCGCCTTGTCGATTTTTCCTGTTTCTGGTTTGGAAGCAAGACCACCGGCACCGTTTGCGGTGTTGCTTGCGGCATATTCACGGTCGCAGCGGAATTCGATGCTCTGCAAGGTGTTTCTCCACATGGATGTGTTAAACACGAGCGAGTAACGAATTAGCGGAATACCCAATGACAATGCTTGATTGGATTTTTGATAACTCACCCCTACCGCTGTTGGTCGTTCTAAAAAGGAAAAGGTGTAGTCAGCTTCGAAATCCGTTGCCCAGGGTTTAGCACCATGGCCATTGTAAGACATGTCAAATGCATTAAATTGAGTGGATGCACCGACGTATTCAGCAATCAAATCTACGTGCTGGCCAATGTTGATCATGCCACGCAAATTATAAGCGGGAACGCGGTGAACGATTTGCTCGGTGGTTGAGTTCGTTGCAAAACCATTACCTAATTGCATACCAGCAGAATCTGCAATGTTGGCGATAACACCACCACCAATATTACCCCTCACCCTATCTGTTTCAAACTTAACGCCAAGGTTAATACCACCATTATTCACCTTGCTCACGGATGCTGCATGGCTATCGCCTCTGAAAATATACATTGAGGCATAAAATGCATTTTTCGCTTGCTGTTGCACACCTAGTAAAATACTGCGAGCTTTTGTGCGTGCCATTGCTCTGGTAAACGGTGTGCTGATGGTGGTGGTGGAATACGTGCCAAATGGCACAAAGAACTGACCCAAGGTGCCATAAAACGGCGTAAAAGCAAAATCACCAATGGTGATAAACGCTTTATTAACAAATACGCGTGAGTTAGAAACACGGTATTGATTGGTAGAGGTGAATACACTTTGTGCTGGCGCATCGTTTGCATAATTGAATTCAATAAAACCTAAAGTCCAATCACTGGGGCCCAAAAAGAAGGCATCTAAGTTAACGCTGGTCAGATCGATGTCGGTCGTGCTGGGTGAACCACCTTTATTGAAATAGCTTGCTTGTCCTTCTACCAAACCGCTTAACAGTAAGTGCGAATGAAAAGGTTCTTTGGCAATTTCACCGCCCATCATATGCAGTTGTTCAGAAATCTTTTTGCGTATAGTGAGTAACTGTACGTCCACGTTAACGCTCGGGCTGTTAACAATTAAGTTGTTGCCTGCAAATTGGTAAGGAACGCCGACATAAGGGCCGGTTGATACGAATGCTTGGCCGGGCACATCTAAATCAAAGGGTAAATATTCTCGTTGTTCTTGGATCAACTGACGCAGCGCTTTTGCACTGATTTGTTGTGAGACCGGCGGCGCGGTGGTTGAAACAGTATCATCAGCATTCGGATCAACCATTTGTTTGTGCGCTCTGTGCGCGGCAACACGCCTTTTGTAATTATGAATAGCACTGGGTGTGTGGCTCGTTGGGCTTGTCTGCTGATATTTCAGTTCCTTCACTTCATTTTGCAAACTGGCAATTTGCGTATAAATTCTATGGAGTTCTGCCTTATCGCTGGATGATTGAACAGAGGCTAGCACGGGTGCAGCCATCAAACCTGTTAAACATAAAGCCACCATCGTAGGGTTTAAACGAATTTTCACAAGAGTATCTCCTCTCTTATTGTTTTTTCCTATTAGGGAACGGTACAAGATCGAATGAGCAGGGACGTTAGCAAAAAAATAATAAATTGGCAATAAGCTATCGCTGATAGTTGCTATTCCGCTTTCATCTCCAGTAGACTTTGTACCTTCGTTAACTAGCTGACTGCTCAACCTATGAAAAACTGGTCTAAAAGACCGCTCGGAGAAGTGGCGGCGCTCGTGCTTGGGGTTGTTTTAACGCTTTCTTTCGCGCCCTTTGAACTATTCCCTTTAGCCATTATCGCCTTAGCGGGTCTGATCATACTTTGGCAGCAGGTATCCCCACGACGCGCCTTTTGGTTGGGTTTTTTATTTGGGGTCGGCTTATTTACCTCCGGCACTTATTGGATTTTTATTAGTATTCACCAATACGGTGATGTTGCCACTTATTTAGCCATACTCATTACCATGGGCTTTATCAGCATCTTGTCTTGTTACCCTGCCCTAGCAGGGTGGCTGGTCACCCGCTTTTTCCCGCTTAATAAGCCCGTCAATGT
The DNA here is from genome assembly GCA_013288395.1 of Gammaproteobacteria bacterium. Lineage (GTDB taxonomy): Bacteria > Pseudomonadota > Gammaproteobacteria > DSM-16500 > DSM-16500 > Aquicella. Next base: position 7,368 of record JABDBV010000039.1, read on the forward strand.
GCTGTGCGCATTTCCTGTCATCTGGGTGTCGTTGGAGTGGATCAGAAGTTGGCTCTTTACTGGCTTCCCTTGGCTTTTTTTAGGTTACAGCCAAACCAACTCCCCCTTAAAAGGCTATGCACCCATCTTGGGGATCTATGGCGTTTCTCTGATGGTTGCTATCACCTGCGGACTCGTCGTTGAAGCCTTGTTATGCTACAAACGAAATAAACAGCTTCCTCTTTATCTCAATCTGCTTGGCATCAGCGCTATCTGGATAATAGGCGGTTTACTCAATTTGATTGCGTGGACAGAACCTGTTGGTAAACCGCTTTCTGTCAGCCTGGTGCAAGCTAATGTTCCGCAATCCGTTAAGTGGTCACCCGAACATTTACAATTGTCTTTATCGCGATATGTGGAATTAACCACACCTTTATTGAAAAAAGATAATATTATTATTTGGCCTGAAGCCGCCATACCGTTGCCTTTGCCGGAGTCTTCTGATTTTATCAATGCCATGGATGACAAAGCACTTGCCGCACACGCCAACATCATTTTGGGTGTCCCCATGAAAGCATCGACCGGCAATGGCTACTACCAAGCCATCGTCACCTTAGGAGAAAATAAAAAAGTTTATTTAAAACGCCGCTTGGTTCCCTTTGGTGAATACGTTCCGTTTCAGCAATATATTGCGCGCATTTTTGATTTTATGAATGTACCCATGTCAGATGTTATTCCCGGCCACTTGAACCAAGCACCGTTAATAGTCAATCACGTGAAAATTCTTCCTTCTATTTGTATTGAAATTACTGTACCCGAACTCATGCGAAACAGTGATGAATCTATCGGCATTTTATTGACGGTAACAAATGATGCTTGGTTCGGTGAATCCATTGCGCAAGCACAGCATTTGCAAATGGCCAAAATGCGCGCCTTGGAATTTAAACGTCCTTTGTTATTTGCTAGCAACGATGGTATCACCGCCATTATCAATGCAAATGGCGAGATTGAAGCCATGATCCCTGCTCATGAGATAGGCGTGTTAAATGGTAGCGTTCAACCCAGAAATGGTCTGACACCCTGGACATTTTTCGGCCCTAACATACTCTTTACTTTTATGCTGTCGCTCTTGTATCTAGCAAGACGATCCGTCTTACTCGAACAACAAAAAAACAGTCCAGTAACACTATCCGCGGACAAAACGCCCGCATGAGGTCTCACGATGGAAGAACAATATAAACCACAAGAAATAGAAAGCAACGCACAACGTTATTGGCAAGAAAATAATTGCTTCACCGTAACGGAAGATATCAATAAAGAAAAATTTTATTGTCTTTCAATGATGCCCTATCCTAGCGGCAGCCTACACATGGGACATGTGCGCAATTACACCATTGGCGATGTGATCGCGCGCTATCAATGTATGCTTGGTAAAAATGTACTGCAACCCATGAGCTTTGATGCCTTTGGTTTGCCTGCTGAAAACGCAGCGATTCAAAACAAAATTGCGCCAGCTAAATGGACACGTGACAATATTGCAAACATCCGTCTACAAATGAAAAAAATGGGATGGGGTTATGATTGGAACCGCGAACTCATCACCTGTGATCCAGACTATTATCATTGGGAACAATGGTTCTTTCTCAAACTATATGAAAAAGGCCTCGCTTATAAAAAAAATGCGGAAGTAAATTGGGACCCGATCGATCAAACCGTACTCGCTAATGAACAAGTTGTCGATGGACGTGGTTGGCGTTCGGGTGCGCTGGTAGAGCGCAAAGAAATTCCGCAATGGTTTTTAAAAATCACCGCCTATGCCGAAGAATTGTTAAATGATATAGACACCCTCGAACATTGGCCTGAACAAGTGAGAACCATGCAACGCAATTGGATTGGTCGTTCCGAAGGCGCAGAAGTTTTTTTTACAGTGAAAGACCATGAAGCCATCTCTATTTTTACCACTCGGCCTGATACGCTGTTTGGTGTCACTTTTGTTGCCATTGCGCCACAACATCCGCTCGTTAAGCAATATGCTGAAAATAATCCTGCATTGAAGCAATTTATTGACGAGTGCCGCAATATCAAAATGGCTGAAGCAGATCTTGCCACCATGGAAAAGCGCGGCATCTCGCTCGGTCTAAGCGCCAAACATCCGCTGACAGGCGCAGATATTCCAATTTGGATAGCCAATTTTGTCGTGATGGAATATGGTTCAGGCGCACTCATGGCGGTTCCCGCCCACGACCAACGCGACTTTGAGTTTGCAGTGAAATACCAGATTCCCATCAAACAAGTGATCTCGCCCGAAAATGGTAAAGCATGGGATTTAACGAAACGGGCATTCATCGATACGGGTGTATTGATCGATTCAGCTGAATTTACCGGCATGCAATCAAAACCAGCGGCGAGTGCTATTGCGGCACTTCTGGAATCAAAGCAGCTAGGCAATATAAAAGTGCAATACCGTCTGCGCGATTGGGGTGTCTCGAGGCAACGTTATTGGGGCGCGCCTATTCCAATCATCAATTGCCCACATTGCGGCGTGGTGCCCGTTCCTGAAAACGATTTGCCCGTGGTACTGCCGGAGGACATAGAATTTTCTGGTATCAGCTCACCCCTCAAATCCATCCCTGCGTTTTATAATACGACTTGCCCCACCTGCAAGGGCGATGCGCATCGGGAAACCGACACCTTTGATACCTTTGTTGAATCATCCTGGTATTACGCACGTTCCGCTTGTAAAAAACAAAATAAAGCCATGCTCGATGGCCGTGTCAATTATTGGCTGCCTGTTGATCAATACGTCGGTGGTATCGAACATGCGGTGCTGCATTTGTTGTATGCGCGCTTTTTCCATAAAGCCATGCGTGACGAAGGCTTATTAAATAGCGATGAGCCATTCACACGCTTGCTATCACAAGGCATGGTGCTAAATGACGGCGTCAAAATGTCAAAGTCCAAAGGCAACGTGGTAGATCCCCAATCCTTGATTGAACGCTTCGGTGCTGACACCGTGCGCTTATTTATTATTTTTGCGGCGCCTCCTGAGCAAAGTTTAGAGTGGTCTGATAGCGGCGTGGAAGGCGCGCATCGTTTCTTGCGGCGTTTGTGGACATATGCTTATGAAAACAGCGAGCTCATACAAAAACAAAACCGCTTGCCGCAATCAAACATATTGACAGCAGATTGGGAAAAGGCTGATCCCGCACAAATCGAGATTTTCCGCCAAATTTACGAAATACTTGAACAAACTAAATTTGATTATGAGCGTCAGCAATTTAATACCGTTGTATCCGGCTGCATGAAGATACTCAATCTTTTAAGCAAGGTGGAGACCGCAAACGACCTGGCCGCCATCATTATTCACAAAGGACTCAGCCTGTTACTACGCTTGCTTGCGCCAATCGCACCCCATATCACCCATCAACTCTGGCTGGATTTGCAATATCCCGGTATTATTTTAGAAGCAGAATGGCCAAAGTCGAGCTCAGTGACATTTAAAGTAGAGACCATTGAAATGGTCGTGCAAGTCAATGGCAAACTTCGCAGCCGTATACGCGTTCCAAATGGAGCTGCTGCGGATATCATCGAAAAAACAGTGAAAGATGATACAAAAGTGCAACAAGCGATTCTTGGCAAAGCCATCAAAAAAATCATTACCGTACCAGGGAAATTGGTGAACGTGGTAACAGGAGAGTGATAGATGCGAAAACTTAGATTCATTGTTCTTTGTTTCGCCTTTATTTGCAGCGGCTGCGGTTTCCACATGCAAGGTAATATGCAACTGGCGAAACCCTTGCATCACCTATACTTACAAACGCCTGATCCTTACGGTCATCTTTCGCGCGATTTGCAGCAAACGTTAAAAATGTCGAATGTGGTTCTCGCTAACTCGCCTGCTGAAGCGGATACCATTCTCATTATCTTGGAAGATAACTCTACGCAAAAATTATTAAGCGTGGGTGGCACACAGCAAACACGGCAATATGCGTTAAGCGTAACGGTTGCATTTGAAATCGAAAATAAAAACGGTCTGACGATGGTACCGCGGCAAACATTAAGCGAAACGCGCAGCATCACCGTTCAATCCAACCAAATTCTTGGCAGCAGCAACGAAGCCAATTTATATTATCAACAAATGCGCAGACAACTCGCGTACGCGCTGATGAACCGTCTTGCTTCCATTGAAGTGACCAAGATGATTAATAACACATCAAATAAAAAAGCCACGCCATGAAACTGACGCTTGCACAACTGGAACTGCATTTAACAAAAAATCTTTTGCCTATTTATCTCATTAGTGGCGAAGAAATTTTATTAAAACAAGAAGCGTTCCAACTGATACGCAAAGCAGCAAAACAAGCGGGATTTAGCGAGCGGACGCGTTTATCCACGGATGCACTAGATGAAGACACACTTTATCACGCCATCCATACCAACTCTCTTTTAGCTGAAAAACGGCTACTTGAATTAGACTTCACGCACGCAAATCCACTTAAAGCACCGGCTGCCCTCTTGCAAGAATATGGGGGAAAGCCAGTAGATAACGTGCTCTTGCTAATTGATTTAGCTAAAATAGACGAGAAAATTGCAAAAAGCGCTTGGTATAAATCATTAGAAAAAGCCGGTGTTGTTATCGCCATCTGGCCGATTCCGCGAGAACAATTACCACAATGGATTATGCAACGCGCAAAGCGCTATAAACTTCCTTTTACCCTGGAAGCGGCACGTGCATTAACGGATTATGTGGAAGGCAATTTATCTGCTGCCGCGCAAATTATCGAAAAAATATATTTATATCGCCCAGACCAACCTATCAATGCAGAATTCATTAAGCAAATTTTTAGCGATGAAAGCCATTTTACGGTGTTTGATTTTATCGAAAACGCATTGATGGGCGAACCCGCTCGTACGCTACACATTCTCGATCATCTAAAAGCAGAAGGCACCGAACCCACGCTCATTATCTGGGGACTCGCTAGAGAATTTCGCTTGCTCGCGGATTTGTCAGAACAGCTAAAAAAAGGCGAGCGCCAGGATGCGCTCTTTCAGAAATACCGCATATTCTTCCGCCGCCAAACAGCGTTTCGTCGTTTTTTAACGCGCTTTGCGCGTGAAGACTGCATACAATTATTGAAAGAAACTGCCCAACTTGATCGACTGGTCAAAGGGGCGGTGACTGGCAATATATGGAATTCCTTACAGTTATTTTGTTTGAGATTGGTATAATAAGAATAGATGACAGGACTTTTTCATGCAGCAGCTTGATAAACCCCTTGATAAGCCAATTGGCCTCCTCGGCGGCACCTTTGATCCCATTCACTTTGGGCATTTGCGCATGGGGCTTGAACTCTGCAACGATCTTGATCTTGCCAATGTGCATATTATCCCCTGTTATCAACCGGTTCATCGCCATGCACCTGCCGCTACTCCCGCACAGCGTTTGGATATGGTGAAAGTTGCCGTGTCTCACGAACCAACACTATATGCCGACGACCGCGAAATCCGTCGCCAAGGGCCCTCTTACATGGTTGATACGGTGCTAGAATTACGCGCCGAAAAGCCAAACACGCCACTTTGCTTGCTGATAGGCGTCGATGCCTTTTTAAATTTTCAATCATGGCAGCGCTGGCAGACCATTTTAGATCACACGCACATTATTTTGTCACACCGTCCCAACTACTTGATGCCTCTTTCTGGACAAATTGCTGATTTGATCAAGGAGAGGCTGCAAACGGACACGGGCTTCATTCACGAACATCTGGCGGGTGGTATTTTATTACACCCCATAACAGCGCTTGAAATCTCGGCCTCTGCCATTCGAAAACAGATTGCATTAGGCCGTAATCCAAGGTATTTATTGCCGGATGAGGTCTTAAATTACATTCAACAACAGGGCACCTATCGCATATAACCTGGCGCCCCCTTTAACGAGTACCACTATGAAACCTGAAGAGTTACGAGACATAGCCGTTATCGCCTTGGAAGATTCCAAAGGCATTGATATTTCCACCATTGACGTTCGCACCCTGACTAGCATCACGGATTACATGATCGTCTGCACCGGACGCTCAACACGCCATGTTAAAGCGTTAGCGGAAAGCGTAGCGACGAAAGCCAAAGAATTGCACGCGCCATTTGTACGCACTGAAGGAGAGCGTGAAAGCGAATGGATATTAGTGGATTTGGGCGATATTGTTGTACATGTCATGTTACCTGCCACGCGCGCATTTTATAGTCTCGAAGACTTGTGGGAACCCGTTAAAGAATTACGCGAAAACAAAAATGGATAATGGCTCAAAAGCCCATGCGTATACACATCATTAGCATCACGCACAAATCGCCCTCTTGGATAAAAGAGGGTTATCAAGAATATGCTAAACGCTTACCCGCCTCCTCTGCCTTAGAATTAATCGAGATTCCCGCTGAAAAGCGCACTCCTCATGCGGATATCAAACGGATCACTGAACGTGAAGGCGAAAAAATGCTGGCTGCGATCAAGCCCACTCATCGTGTCATCGCGCTCGATGTAAAAGGAAAACTCTGGAGTACTGAACAATTAGCCGAACAATTAGCGGCATG
>JABDBV010000040.1 GCA_013288395.1 Gammaproteobacteria bacterium
GAAAATAATGGCATCACTCGATTTAGATGAAAACCATGCCCGCTACCAAATTCGCGCCTACGAGCCTGGCACTCTGCAAATTAATGACCAAACCTTAACAAAAAGCGTCATCGTAACGGCTAATGAACTCATCGAAGATTGGCCACCCCAAACAGCAGCCGATTTAAGCAGCCAATCCTTTTCCTCCATCCTCGCCTTCAAACCCGATATTTTATTAATAGGCACCGGCAGCACCCACGTGTTTATTTCCGTCGACTTTTATGGCGAACTCATCAATCAAGGTATCGGTGTAGAAATCATGAATACCAGCGCCGCCTGCCGCACCTATAACGCACTCACCGCTGAAGGTAGGAATGTGGTGGCTGCATTACTGATCAGATGATCATATTTGAGCCCGGGTTAACTCCATACGCGTCAAGCTAAGGTAATTTCGTCATTGCGAGGAGCGCTTTTTGCGACGAAGCAACCCAGGCTGTGACTTTAAACAGACCAAATCGAATACCCTTGGAAAAAAATAACGTCACAGCCTGGGTTGCTTCGTCGCAAAAAGCGCTCCTCGCAATGACGGTTTGGCTTAGCTTGACGCCTATGGGGTTAGCTCCGGGCTACCTAATGATGATAACTTTCTAACCGCGGAAACACTCTCGCTAATTTCACGCGGTTATCTTTCACTTTAACAATCTCAATGGGATAACCTGAAATTAACACAGCCGTGCCCGTATGCGGCATCGATTCTAAATATTCTACAATTAATCCATTGATGGTTTTAGGGCCGCCGACTGGCAACTCCCAACCGGCTGCACGGTTAAATTCGCGGATCGTCACCGCACCATCCAACAAATAACTCCCATCTGTTTGTGTTTCAATACGTTTTGCCAAGCTAACATTGGACGTAAAATCACCGACAATTTCTTCAAGAATATCGTTTAACGTCAGCAATCCCAAAATTTCGCCATATTCATCTACCGCGAAAGCAATTTTGGTGCGACTTTGCTGAAAATACGCTAGCTGCACCTGCAGCGATGTTCCTTCCGGCACAAAATAAGGTTCGTGTAATAATTGGCGTAAATTATCGATGGTGATGGTTTGTTTATTCAAAAATTCCCGCGCCATATCATGGAAATATAAAACACCGATTAATTGATTCATGCTGTCGTGATAAACGGGGATCCAATCTTGTGTAAAACTATTCAACTGCTTTACAATGCGTTCCCACGATTGATTGATATCCACCCCCACCATTTCATGACGCGGGATCATGACATCATCAACCGTCAAATCACTTAAATCTAAAATGCCAAGTAACATGTTTTGATATTGTCTGGAAAATTTTCCAGCAGTGTCATACACAATCGTGCGCAACTCTTCCCGTGACAACGGCTCAACCGTATGGCCCAACACACGTATATGCAGCAATCTTAATAATCCGTTGGTAATCGCATTCGCCACCCAAACAATGGGGTAAAGCATTTTTAAAAGAATCCGAATCGGGTACACCACCAAACGCGCCACGCGATCAGGATAAATCGCAGCCAAGGTCTTCGGCGCAATTTCAGCAAAAATTAATACGATAAAAGTAAGAACAATCGCGGCAAGCAGCGCGCCATTGTCGCCCCAATAATGAAAAGCGATTAATGTGGCTAATGAAGAAGCAAGAATGTTCGCAAACGTACTACCAATCAGTAGCACACCCAGCAACCGATCTGGACGCTTCAATAATTGCAGTAACACGATAGCATAGCGCTTTTTAATCCGCGCTTTATGCCGCAAACGATAGCGGTTAACCGACATCAACGCTGTTTCAGCGCAGGCAAAAAAGGCGGCGGATGCAATCAGCAAAGCAAGAATCAAACTAAATAGCGTAACTTGAAAGTGACTCAAAATAGGTCCTATTGGTCTAAATCCTGGAAGATTAGATTTAACGTGCGAATGAATGGCTGTCAACCGTTTGATGAAATGCCTATTTTAGGTATACTCCATGCCACTATTACAAACCATTGGTTGTGAACCCATGTTTAATCAATTATCTGAACGCTTAAATAAAGTTATAAAGAACCTAACAGGCCAAGGCCGACTGACTGAAGATAACATCAAAGAAACCCTACGAGACATTCGAATCGCCCTGCTTGAAGCAGACGTGGCGCTCCCCGTGGCCAAAGCATTCATTGAGCAAATACAAACCAAAGCCTTGGGTCAGGAAGTCATGCAAAGCCTCACCCCCGGCCAAGTTCTGATTAAATTAGTCCATGACGAACTCGTGCATGTGATGGGTGAGTCTAATGCAATGCTTGATCTCAAAACAGAACCCCCTGCCGTCATTTTAATGGCAGGCCTGCAAGGTTCCGGTAAAACCACCACCGTTGCCAAATTGGCACGCTGGCTTATGCAATCGCAAAAAAAATCCGTGTTAGTCACCAGTGCCGATATTTATCGTCCTGCTGCAATCGAACAATTAGCAACACTCGCGCACACACTCGGCGTGGAATACCACCCAAGCACCACCTCTGACGACCCTGTAGACATTGCCCGTGGCGCCATACAAGCCGCCAAGAATAAAGTTATTGATGTCGTCATCATCGATACCGCTGGCCGTCTGCACATTGATGAAGAAATGATGGCGGAAATTAAGCGTTTGCATGCTGCTATTCAACCCATCGAAACATTATTTGTGGTTGACAGTATGACGGGGCAAGATGCCGCGAACACGGCGAAAGCATTTAATGACGCACTGCCATTAACCGGTATCGTCCTCACCAAAACAGATGGCGATGCGCGCGGCGGTGCCGCTTTATCTATTCGTCACATCACCGGTAAACCCATTAAATTTATGGGTGTGGGTGAAAAAATTGATGCACTAGAACCTTTCTACCCCGATCGTGTCGCCTCGCGCATTTTAGGCATGGGCGATATTGTTAGTTTGGTAGAAGATGCGGAACGCCATCTTGATAAAGATAAAGCTGAAAAGCTGGTTAAAAAAATCAAAAAAGGCAAAAACTTTGATTTGGAAGATTTTCGCGATCAACTCAAACAAATACACAACATGGGTGGCGTCATGGGTATCATGAGCAAGCTTCCTGGTGTCAGTCAACTACCGCAAAACATGAAAGATCAATTCAATGATAAAAAGCTGGTTGAAATCGAAGCCATCATCAACTCCATGCGTCCCATCGAGCGTCGCTTCCCAGACAATATTATTAAAAATTCCCACAAACGCCGTATTTCCATGGGATCAGGCACATCAATCCAAGCGGTCAATCAACTATTGAAGCAATTTTCGCAAATGCAAAAAATGATGCGGAAAATGTCTAAAAAAGGCGGCATGATGAAACTCATGCGCGGTATGCAGGGTAAGTTTCCTTTTGGAGGCGGCGGTGGTCTCCCACCAGGCATGCCCTTCTAACTAGGGCTAGCTAGAAACGGGTTTGCAAGTATAAAAAAGTAACGTATAATTCAGCACCTTTAATTTATAAAGCTAACGAATAGGAATAGAAACCCCATGGTAGTGATACGTTTATCTCGCGGCGGAGCAAAAAAACGCCCTTTTTATCATATCGTTGTTGCTGACAAGCGACGTTCACGCGACGGCCGTTTTATAGAGCGTCTGGGTTATTACAACCCCATCGCCGCCGGCAAAGACGTGCGTCTGATGCTTGATATTGCACGCGTACAATATTGGATTTCCCAGGGTGCGCAAGCCTCTGACCGTGTTAAGCACTTAATCAGCGTTCAACAAGAAACCGCTGCTAACGGACAAACAGCTGCGTAATTTGTTACCGATATCGGATACCTTCTTCCTTCAGGAAGAAGGTCTTCATAGAGCAGACACATGAGCTGTACCGCCCCATGAAAATCATCAACGTAGGCAAAATCGGCTCCAGTTATGGTGTGCAGGGCTGGATCAAAATTGTTAGCTACACCGAATACGGCGTCAGTATCCTCGATTATAAACCTTGGTATATCTCCAAAGACCAACAAAATTGGCACCCCATTGATGTGGAAGAAAGCCGCCTGCATAACAAGCGCGTCATCGTGAAATTTAAACACATAAACAGCCCGGAAGAAGCAGCCTCATTAACTGGCCACTTCATCGGCATCAAGCGCTCGCAACTGCCCGTGCTTAAAAAAGATGAATTTTATTGGTCTGACTTGGAAGGATTAACCGTCATTAATAAAGACGGCCAAGTATATGGAACTGTTATTTACTTAATTGAAACGGGATCCAATGATGTATTGGTCGTGAAAGGCGAAAAAGAACATGCCATTCCCTATCTTCCTGGAAGCGTGATCCTCAGTGTAGACCTTGAGAAAAAAGAAATTCATGTCGATTGGGAAATACTCTAATGTGGTTTGGAATCATCAGCCTTTTTCCGGACATGTTTCAAGCGATGCAATGCGGCATCACTGGCCGAGCATTAAAAGACGCCTTACTCAAAATAGAATGCTGGAATCCGCGCGATTTTGCCGAAGACAAACATAAATCAGTCGATGACCGCCCTTATGGTGGCGGCCCTGGTATGGTCATGATGGCAGAACCGCTGCGAGTCGCCCTGCATACGGCTAAACAAGCAGCGCCAGAAAAACCCACCGTTATTTATTTATCGCCACAAGGAAGAATGTTTAATCAAGCAGCGGCCAGTGAATTTGCCGCTAAAAAATCCATTATTTTTCTCGCTGGCCGTTATGAAGGGGTCGATCAACGCTTATTGGACCAAGAAATCGATGAAGAATGGTCGATAGGAGATTATATATTAACCGGCGGTGAATTAGCGGCCATGGCGATGATTGATGCCATCACGCGCTTGATTCCAGGGGCGGTGGGCGATATGGACTCCGTCAACCAAGATTCTCTCACCACCGGCCTTTTAAAATACCCTCAATACACGCGGCCAGAAATGTTTAATGGGGATGCAGTACCGGATATTCTCCTCGGCGGCAACCATAAACGGATTGATCGCTGGCGGTTGAAAGAATCGCTGGGGCGCACGTGGCTGAGAAGACCTGATTTATTGCAAAATAAACAGCTTACTGAGGAAGAATCTGAGCTGCTGGCTGAATTTATTGAGGGGTTTTTGCGGAGATAAAGATCGTCATTGCGCCGTTATCGCCTGCCCTCACCCCAACCCTCTCCCGCAACCACCTTCAGTTTTCTTCTAATTTCCTGATGACGGGAGAGGGGGACGTTGAAACCACCTTCTGTGTTTTTTTCTGCAGAGATATTCTCACTTTTTCGTTCTCGAAAGTTGGGAAAAACACAAAAGGTGGTTTCAACGTCCCCCTCTCCCGCCCTCAGGAAATTAGAAGAAAACTGAAGGTGGTTGCGGGAGAGGGTTGGGGTGAGGGCAGACCAAATATAAAAAATCCAAAATAATGCTCGAAAAATACCAAATTTGTGTATAAAATCGCACGACTTGTTAGAGGAATAAAAAATGCGTAACAAAATAATACAATCTTTAGAAGCTGAATTTATGCAAACCGCCAAGGCCTTGCCTTCATTTAAGCCAGGTGACACCGTTGTCGTTCAAGTTAAAGTACAAGAAGGTGAGCGCGCGCGTTTGCAATCGTTTGAAGGCGTCGTTATCGCCAGACGTAACCGCGGTTATAACTCCGCTTTTACCGTTCGCAAAGTATCGCACGGCGTAGGCGTTGAACGTGTGTTCCAAAGCTACAGCCCATCCGTTGATTCCGTTGAAGTAAAACGCCGTGGCGACGTACGCCGCGCCAAGCTTTACTACATGCGTGATTTAAGCGGCCGAGCAGCCCGTATCAAAGAAAAACTGGCTACCAAAGTCGTGCAAAACAATGGCGGTGATGCTGCTACTGAAAACAACAACACCAGCTCCGAGTAATCGTGAATCCTTCTCTCCGCAAGGGGAGAAGGTGCCCGAAGGACGGATGAAAGTTTTCTAGTTCAACTCGCAAAAAAACAAAGACCCCATGAAAAACTCCACCGTCATCGCTACACCCTTTGGCAACCTCTCCTTAAGCTTCTCTAAGCTAAAGCTATCCCGCATCACTTTATGCATAGACCACACACCACTCGCATCAACCAATGAACCCCATAGCTTGCAAGCAGCAACCGAACTCGCTCAATATTTCAAAAACCCCCGCCACACGCTAACAACAGATTACTTCCTAGAAGGCACGCCCTTCCAACTAAAAGTCTGGAAAGCTTTATGCGCCATCCCAAGTGGCAGCACGCTCACTTACGGCATGCTCGCAAAACAATTGGGTACAAGCCCACGTGCTATCGGTCAAGCATGTAAAACCAACCCACTGCCTATAATCATTCCTTGTCACCGTATCGTCGGCGCAAATAATGCGGGTGGTTATGCAGGAAAACGGGAAGGAAAAATGCTGGAAATGAAGTTATGGTTATTAAAGCACGAAGCAACGATCGCTACACCACATGGAACTGATATAAGCTAATAGCAATTTCAACCGCGATTAATAAAATAATAATACTTTCTAATAAACTTGAATGCCTATGCTGCACTTGGCTATTCAAAATGTGTAATAACTCTTGTAACACATCCAGTTTTTGATTTAGCGCCATCACACGGCTTTGAATATCTAAAAACTTTTTAGTCATAATATAAAATGGTTCGAGGCTTGGATTACGCCAGAAAAATTCAGGCGCGTCTAAATATTCAATATTGATGTTAATAGAACTTCGGGCGATAAATATTTCGCCAATGCGTTTGAAAATAGAACGGCGCGATAATGAAATAACACCACGGCTCGCAATTTCTTCAGGCAAATAACTATTTTTCTTAATCGCTTCTTTAATCGCTTCTTCAAACGCTTCTAATTTGATGGATTGTGCAAGTCCATAGGAAATGGCTAATTTAATTTGAGAATCTTCTGAATCAAGCGTAATAATATCCAAGCGCAGTCTCTCATGCGTGTCTAATGTAGTCTCTTCACCATAGCGATAAAAAAAGTGATCGGTTTCGATGGGTATTAACGGATTCACAGAAAATTCTTTCACATATTCAAGCAATTTATCTTCAAAACTTTTTTTAAATCCCCAAGAAACAAAACAACCATAATTGAAGAAAAAGATATCGCCCGGTTTTTTTAGATTACTCACATGCAAAAAATCACGGGAGATGCGGGTGAAATAACCTTTCTTTTTAAAGAAGCTGGCTAACCCCAACAGATCGTAACTGTCTGCTGTGCAGAATGCACCGCAACGCAGGAACGAACGAAGTGATTTTAGGTTATTCATATAATAGCTATTTTTTGCAGAGAGATACCTTCACGATACAGTAAAGGGAGCAGATGAAGCAAGGCTAAGCCGGCTTAACCCCGTCTTTCCCGAAAAAAATTGCTCAACACCCCCCCACATTGCTCAGCTAATAGGCCGCCGGTATAGGCTACCGAGTGGTTTAAAAAGGGCAGATTTAAAGCTTCTGTCTTTGTAACGATTGCACCGGCTTTAAGATCATGCGCTCCAAACACGAGGTGTTTTACACGTGCATGCACCATAGCACCCGCGCACATGATGCAAGGCTCTAATGTCACATATAATGTCGTATTTAATAAACGGTAATTACCTATTCGTTTTGCTCCTTCGCGAAGCGCAATCATTTCAGCATGCGCGGAAGGATCATGATGCGAGATGGGACGATTATAACCTTCACCAATGATTTGATCATCTAACACTAAAACCGCACCCACTGGCACTTCTTGCTCGGCAGCTGCTTTTTCTGCTAATTGAATGGCGTATCGCATCCAATGGTGATCACGATCAGTAAACATATTATTCCCATTCAATCGTTGCGGGTGGTTTTGAAGAGATATCATAAGTGACACGCGAGATGCCGGGCACTTCGTTAATAATACGGTTTGATACCGTTTCAAGAAACTCATACGGCATGCGTGCCCAATGCGCCGTCATAAAATCTTGTGTTTCTACTATGCGTAAAGCAATCACATGATCATAATGACGCGCGTCACCAATCACACCAACTGATTTAATAGGCAAAAACACAGCGAAGGCTTGGCTCACTTTATAATACAAATCAGCTTTATGAAGCTCTTCAATTAAAATTGCATCTGCCTGACGGAGCTTATCCACGTATTCCTGCTTCACTTCGCCCACTATACGCACACCCAATCCTGGGCCTGGGAAAGGATGACGATTCACCATTTCATGCGCCAAACCTAACTCAATGCCGACTTTGCGCACCTCATCTTTGAATAGTTCGCGTAAGGGTTCGATCAATTTCAATTGCATGTCTTTAGGCAACCCACCTACATTGTGATGTGACTTAATCACATGCGCGCCGCCCGTTTTCGTACCGGCAGATTCAATCACATCAGAATAAATAGTGCCTTGTGCCAACCATTTTACTTGTTTGATTTTTTCTGCTTCTCGGTCAAACACATCAATAAATTTTTTGCCGATGATTTTGCGTTTTTCTTCGGGATCATCAACACCCGTTAATGCCGCATAAAATTCGCTGCTGGCATCAACGCAAATGACATGAATACCAAAATGTTTTTCAAAAAGGGTTTTGACTTGTACCGCTTCGTGTAAGCGCAGCAAACCGTTATCCACAAACACGCACGTTAACTGATCGCCAATTGCTTTATGTAGTAATAATGCAGCGACTGAGGAATCGACACCACCCGAGAGACCCAATAAAACTCCATCCTTACCCACTTGTTGGCAAATAGTTGCTATTTGTTCGTCCAAAATATTTTTAGTCGTCCAGGTTGCTTTGCAACCACAGATATCTAACACGAAACGTTCAATGATGCGTTGGCCTTGCTGGGTATGCGATACTTCAGGGTGAAATTGCAATCCATAATATTTACGTTTCTCATCTGCCATGCCAGCGATAGGACAATTACTCGTGCTTGCAATGATTGCAAAAGATGCTGGTAACGCGCTAACGTGATCACCATGACTCATCCAAACATCAAGCAAGGATGTACCATCTGTCGCGACTCGGTCCTCTATATTTTCCAATAAGAGTGAATGATGCCGTAACTGCACTTCTGCATGGCCAAATTCGCGCTTTTTACCGGGCAGAACGCGTCCACCTAATTGCTGTGCCATGGTTTGCATGCCATAACAAATGCCGAGTACCGGACAACCAATGTTAAATACTGCATCAGGCGCACGCGGCGTCTCGACCACTGTCACGGTTTCTGGGCTGCCCGATAGAATAATGCCTGTGGGCGAAAATGCGTTGATTGCTTCATTTGATGCGGTGTAGGAATAAATCTCGCAATAAACGCCCGCTTCACGGACGCGACGTGCAATTAATTGCGTGTATTGTGAACCTGCATCCAGGATTAGAATTTTTTGCATCTAAACAATTACTCCTCAACACGATAATTAGGCGCTTCTTTAGTAATCTGCACATCATGAACATGACTTTCACGCACACCAGACGGTGACACACGCACAAACTGTGTTTTGTTATGCAATGCTTGAATATTCTCACAACCGGTGTAACCCATACCAGAACGCAGTCCACCCATGAGTTGATTAATGATTGCAACCATACTGCCTTTGTAAGGCACACGGCCTTCAATTCCCTCAGGCACCAATTTGTCTCTGCCTGCTTCTTGGAAATAGCGATCACTTGAGCCATGTTGCTGCCCCATTGCACCGAGTGAACCCATACCACGATATGATTTATAAGAACGACCGTGATACAACTCTACTTCGCCAGGTGCTTCTTCAGTTCCTGCAAACAAACCGCCGACCATCACAGCCGTCGCACCCGCCGCGAGTGCTTTAGAAATATCACCTGAATAACGAATGCCGCCATCAGCAATGACTCCCACTGTTGTGTCCTTCAATGCTGCACTTACATTGGCAACCGCTGTTATCTGCGGCACGCCTACACCTGTCACAATACGTGTAGTACAAATAGATCCAGGGCCAATACCGACTTTCACCGCATCAGCCCCTGCGTCTGCTAATGCTTTTGCGGCATCTTTTGTTGCAATGTTGCCAGCAATGATTGCCACCGTTGGAAAGTGTTTCTTCGTCCAACGCACTCGCTCAATAACATTTTTAGAATGACCATGCGCAGTATCAATAACAATAATGTCAACGCCCGCAGCGATGAGTGCGTTTATACGTTCTTCTGTATCAGCACCCGTTCCAACCGCTGCCGCCACACGAAGCTGACCTTGTGAATCTTTGCATGCTAAGGGTTTTGCTTGTTCTTGCAAAATATCTTTGACAGTTATCATGCCTTGTAATTGATAATTGTCATTCACCACTAATACTTTTTCGATACGGTGTTTATGCAACAATTTCTGCACCAATGCACGATCCGCGGATTCTTTTACAGTCACTAACCGGCTTTTAGGTGTCATCAGATTTGCTACAGGTTGGTCTAAATTCGTTTCAAACCGAAGATCACGACTGGTGATGATGCCTACCACTTGCTGGTTTTGTTCAACCACTGGGAAAGCGTGAAAATTTAATTTTTTATTCAGCTCCAACACTTCGCGCACGGTGGTTTGTGGGGAGATCGTGATAGGATCTTTCACCACACCACTTTCAAATTTCTTCACTTTACGTACTTGCGTAGCTTGATCTGCTATAGACATATTTTTATGAATAACGCCAAGCCCTCCCTCTTGCGCCAACGCAATCGCAAGCCGCGCTTCTGTCACTGTATCCATCGCAGCCGACAGTAAGGGGATATTTAAGGTGATATCACGGGTCAATTTTGTTTTAAGATCAACATCTTTGGGGAGCACAGCGGATTCGCCGGGGAGGAGTAACACATCATCAAAGGTTAAAGCGACTTCGTTTTGAGCTAAGCGTATCATGTTAATTCCCCTACATTTTCGTCATGTTTGCGCAATGGCAGGTTAAAATTAACAAGGCATTATACACATTTTATGATCAATTTACAGGGATAGTTTGATTTTTTTCCGCCATTGCGCTGGTCGTTCGCGCTTTCAGCGCTTAGTAATTCGGGGGTTCATTTCCCCAGGGTGGCGGCGCAAAAAGCGCGAACGACCATTAACCCACCTTGAAAGCACCAAACTATACGTCTATCATTCAAACACTCAATAACCACAAGACCAATTGAGACTAAATTTATGGAACCCTGCCCCTGTGGCTCAGAACAAGAGTACGAATCCTGTTGCGGCATTTATATTAGCGGCGCTGCAAACGCGCCCACACCTGAAAAATTAATGCGCTCTCGTTACACGGCTTACACCAAAGCTGATTTTGATTATCTAGCCAAAACGATGAAAGACCCTGCTCTATCAAACTTCGATATCCCCTCCGCGCGCGAATGGGCGCATAAAGTGGAGTGGATCCGGTTGGAGGTGATCGCTGCTTCAACGGAACAAAATAAAGGATTCGTGGAATTTCTCGCTTATTTTTATGAAAATAAAAAACGCCACGCCATGCACGAATTAAGTGAATTTCATTTTGAAAATAATGCATGGT
Organism: Gammaproteobacteria bacterium; assembly: GCA_013288395.1. Lineage (GTDB taxonomy): Bacteria > Pseudomonadota > Gammaproteobacteria > DSM-16500 > DSM-16500 > Aquicella. The sequence continues at coordinate 11,441 of JABDBV010000040.1, forward strand.
ATTACGTTGATGGCAAACCACCCAAAGAACGGCCGCCGATTAAAGAAGCGTTGCGCAAGCGCAATGATTCATGTCTATGCGGTAGTGGAAAAAAATATAAAAAATGCTGCGGAAACTTGAGCTAATTTATGCAAACTGAAGAAGAACAACGTTTAGATATTTACACCGTCAGCCGCCTCAATAGCGAAGTGCGCTTCTTATTGGAAGAGTCGTATGAAACGATTTGGGTGGAAGGCGAAATTTCCAATTTTGCCGCACCTCATTCGGGTCATTGGTACTTTTCGTTAAAAGATACGTCCGCGCAAGTACGTTGCGCCATGTTTCGCGGCCAACAGCGTCATTTAGGTTTCACACCTAAAGACGGCATGCATGTGCTGATCAAAGCACATGTCAGTCTGTATGAAAACCGCGGTGAATTTCAACTGATTGCAGATTTCATGGAAGAACGCGGCGAAGGCAAATTACGACGCGCCTACGAATTATTAAAACAAAAATTAGCTGCCGCTGGTTTGTTTGCCGATGAACATAAAAAGCCACTACCTGCTTTCCCTAAACAAATAGGCGTGATTACTTCTGCCACGGGGGCCGCCGTACGCGATGTTTTAACCGTATTGCAGCGTCGCGCGCCCACCATCCCCATCATTATTTACCCTACATTAGTGCAAGGCAAAACAGCAGCGCCTGCCATTGTTAATGCTATTCAACTGGCAAACCAACGTAATGAATGTGATGTGCTCATTCTGACGCGCGGCGGTGGATCACTTGAAGATTTGTGGGCATTCAATGAAGAAATTGTTGCGCATGCTATTTATAATAGCCATCTTCCCATTGTCAGCGCTGTTGGACATGAAGTGGATTTCACCATCGCCGATTTTGTTGCGGACAAACGCGCGCCTACCCCTTCTGCTGCCGCAGAAATTGTGGCACCTGATCAAACAGATATTTTGTTATTGCTTGCACGCAGCCAAAAACAATTATTTCGTCTTATACAAACTGTTTTACAAGCAGTGAAGCAACAATTGGGATGGATACAAAAACATTTATCGCAATTGCACCCCAAACGGCAGCTCATTGAAAAAATGCAACGCCTAGACATGATCGAACAACGCTTAGCACAACTCATTGTTCGAGTGATGACGAGCATCCAAGCACGCATCAATGCGTCTCTTCATTTACTGCACCGCCACACGCCACTACAACAAATTAACAACATGCAACATCAACTTAATTTATCTCAACAAAAACTGCATACCATTATGCGAGAAAATATTACCAAACAACGAGCCGCTCTCGCCCATTTGGCCGCCAAATTAGATGGCATCAGCCCGCTTGCGACGCTGCAACGCGGTTATGCCATTGCCACGACGTCCACACATGTCATTTTGAGAAATACGAATGAAGTAGAGATAGGCGATGAGTTGTCTATTCGACTAGCAGAAGGTTCACTAGCCTGTGTAGTTAAGAAAATTAATAGCCCTCATCATCATTAGTATAATGACTAACTATCGATGATATTTCCAAATCATATTCATTATCGATTTGTTCACACGCATCATTAAATGCTTCTGTAAGCGTATCGCATAATACTTCTTTATCACCATTCCATTCGGGATCAATGTCGATGTGTTTCACATGATGATAACCATCCATCACTACTTCCGCGACGTGATCTTTTGAATGTCCAGCAGCCACAAAACGCCCCATGCGTTTTTCTACATCTGCCATTTCCTTACGCATTTTAATTGCCCGTTTTTCTAGAGGTGCTGGGCTTGATTTATTCATGATCTTTACCTCCTCTGATGTCTTTTTAGACACTCAGATACAGTATAGCAAGTGTAGCCTGGACATGTTTTTTGTGTCCAGGCTACACTTGCTAAATAATTTCATGTTAAATCAATCACTTGCTTCCTATAAGTTCGGCGGGCAAGTAGCCTGGACACGTTTTTTGTGTCCAGGGTAGCGGCTTCGCTATATGCACCTTCCCGGACACAAAAAGCGTGTCCAGGCTACTTGCGTCCTGCCCGGATTGTGTATAAACTATACAGCCTTATAACAACATAATAATCATCCATCAAAACGAGGCAGATATGGCGGTCAACAGACATATTTCTAAATTAAATGACAGGGCGCTTGATGTG
>JABDBV010000041.1:0-117 GCA_013288395.1 Gammaproteobacteria bacterium
AGAGTCTTGGCTGCAAACGAATTGATCGTCTATAAAAATTTCAAATTCACTCATGTGTGGCACAGAATCAGGAACCAAAGCGACTTCATTGAGCGCATCGCATTGACCTAGTATTTT
>JABDBV010000041.1:127-13457 GCA_013288395.1 Gammaproteobacteria bacterium
ATTTTACCTTGATGTTCTACGGTTGCAGTCAGCAAGAAACGTTTTTCAAGAACGTAATCGCCATCCAGTATCGATTTGATTTTTTTTAAATGATTGGGATGAATATCCGTCAGAAACCCTAAGCGTCCACGGTTAACACCGAGCACGGGCACTTCATTTTTGACAACCGCGTGTGCTGCATGCAATAAACTACCATCACCGCCTACCACAATGAGTAGATTGCAGTGTTTGCCTAGCTCTTCACGCGAAACGGTGGGAAGTGAGTTGTCATCTAGCCCGGCAGCCGTTTCAGACTCTACAACGATCGCATGTTCATGTTGACGCAAATAGTGAACCAGCGCCTTAAGGGTGTCAGCTATCCCTGGATTTTTAACCCGTCCATAGATCCCAATTGTTTTAAATGGGGTTTTAAGCGTTGCCGTCATGTGCTGTTTCCTTTTGCCGGATCCTGCAAGGGTACTGGAGATAAGAATACCTTAGAGAAGTTATCTATAATAGGGTCTTGAATCTGGTTCATTCGTCCTTATATGAATGGCTAAGAATTTAGGAGTAATAGGAATGAAAAAGAAAGCATACGACCCTGATGTTGAGAATGACTCGACAGTGACAAAAACTGATCAAGATGCCGTTCCGCTCGAACGCTTGACGCATGATTCCTACAATGAATTGCTGCAAAAGTTGGAGGAAGCCGATCAAAAAGCGAACCAATATTGGGAACGTATTCTGCGCATGCAAGCAGAGAGTGAAAATACCGCTCGCCGTGCAGAACGCGATGTGGAAAATGCGCATAAATACGCATTAGATAAATTCGTAGCCGAATTGATCCCTATTGTTGATAGCCTTGAGCTATGCGTGGTGACAGCACCTAAAGATAATAATGAGACGGTTTCCTCCATTGTGGATGGCGTGAACCTGACATTAAAAATGTTTTATGCGGCAATGGAGAAATTTGGAGTAAAGCAAGTCAACCCAATATCTGAGCCATTTAATCCAGAGTTTCAGCAAGCTATTTCAATGCAATACGATCCAGAGGCAAAACCAGGCATGGTGCTTTCCGTGTTGCAAAAGGGATATACCTTGAATAACCGTTTGATTCGGCCAGCCCTCGTGGTGGTCGCCAAATCAGAAGAATAAGGTTCTTGTATTGAAAAATAATTAACTGCCCATATCTTTATTCTATAGGGGCACCACTAAAGACAACGTTAGGAGATAATAGCATGGCAAGTAAAATCATAGGCATAGACTTAGGAACCACCAACTCCTGCGTAGCAGTGATGGAAGGGGATAAAGTAAAAGTGATAGAAAACGCCGAGGGTGCGCGCACCACACCGTCCATTGTTGCCTATCTTGATAACAATGAAATCCGAGTCGGCCAGCCCGCCAAGCACCAAGCGGTGACCAACGCCCAAAATACCATTTATGCTGTTAAGCGTCTTATTGGCCGTCGCTTTGACGAACCCATGATTCGAAAAATGCAGGAAACTGTCCCCTATAAAATTATTAAAGCGAGTAATGGCGATGCTTGGGTTCAAGTATTAGGCGACAAAGGGTTAGCGCCGCCACAAGTTTCCGCGCAAATCCTCATGAAAATGAAAAAAACTGCGGAAGATTATCTAGGTCATGAAGTAACCGAAGCGGTTATTACGGTTCCTGCTTATTTTAACGACTCACAACGTCAAGCAACCAAAGATGCAGGCAAGATCGCAGGACTAGACGTAAAGCGTATTATTAACGAACCCACCGCTGCCGCGTTAGCATTTGGTATGGACAAAAAACCAGGCAACCGCAAGATTGCTGTTTATGACTTGGGGGGTGGTACTTTCGATATTTCCATTATCGAAATTGCCGAAGTCGATGGTGAGCATCAATTCGAAGTGCTTTCAACGAATGGTGACACATTCTTAGGCGGTGAAGATTTCGATCAACGTGTTATCAATTACTTGATTGAAGAATTTAAAGGATCAACAGGCATTGATTTACGCAAAGATCCACTCGCGCTACAACGTCTGAAAGAAGCGGCAGAAAAGGCTAAAATTGAGCTTTCATCCACACAGCAAACCGAAGTCAATTTGCCTTATATCACGGCGGATGCCAACGGTCCTAAGCACATGAACATCAAAGTGACACGCGCGAAGCTTGAATCACTGGTAGAAGATTTAGTGCAGCGCAGCATTGAGCCCTGCAAAATTGCGATCAAAGATGCAAACTTGGATACCACAAAGATTGACGACGTTATTCTGGTAGGCGGTCAAACCCGTATGCCGATGGTGCAAGAAACGGTACGCCAATTATTTGGCAAGGATCCACGTAAGGATGTGAACCCTGATGAAGCTGTTGCAATCGGTGCTGCTATTCAAGGTGCTGTGCTATCTGGTGCTATCAAAGACGTACTCTTATTAGACGTCACACCCTTGTCTCTCGGTATTGAAACCTTAGGCGGTGTGATGACTAAACTCATTGAAAAGAACACCACCATTCCTACACGCGCAGAACAAACATTCTCGACAGCAGGCGATAATCAAACCGCAGTGACCATTCACGTGCTGCAAGGCGAGCGTGAAATGGCGTCCGCCAATAAATCGCTGGGCCGCTTTGATTTGGCCGACATTCCGCCCGCACCGCGCGGTATGCCGCAAATTGAAGTGAAATTTGATATCGATGCCAACGGCATTTTACATGTGTCTGCTAAAGACAAAGCGACCGGTAAAGCACAGTCCATTAAAATTCAAGCGTCATCAGGATTGAGTGAGTCAGAAGTGGAAAAAATGGTAAAAGATGCAGAATCACACGCTGCTGAAGACCGTAAATTCCACGATCTGGTCACCGCACGCAATCAAGCAGACAACATGATCCATGCGGTAACAAAATCCATGAAAGATGCGGGTGATAAAGTGTCTGCCGATGAAACCAAGGCCATCGAGCAAGCAATCACTGCATTGAAAGAAGCCATGAAAGCTGACGATAAAGATCAAATTGAAGCTAAAACCAAAGATCTGACAGATGCTTCTTCCAAGATGGCGGAACGTTTATATGCACAAGGTCAGCCAGGACAAGGCCCTGCAGGTGATACAACAGAACAAGCTGGCAGTGGCAGTGCAAAGAAGGAAGGCGAAAATGTTGTCGATGCTGAATTTGAAGAAGTAAAAGATGACAACAAACGCGATGCTTAATTAAATCAACCAATGGCGCGGATATTTTCATATCTGCGCCATTTATTTTTTATAACGATGGTTAACTATGAAAAAGCGTGATTATTACGAATTGCTAGGTGTGTCTCGTAACGCAAGCGAAGAAGAAATTAAAAAAACTTATCGCCGTTTAGCAATGAAGCACCACCCCGACCGTAATGCAGATGACAAAACGGCGGAAGAGCAATTTAAACAAATTAAAGAAGCGTATGAAGTGCTATCCGATGGCAAAAAACGCGCTGCGTACGATCAATTTGGCCACGCTGGCATAGATGGCGGCGCAGGTGGATTTGGCGCAGGTGCAGCCGGCATGAATTTTAGTGATATTTTCGGCGACATATTCGGCGATATTTTTGGCGGACGTGGTGGCGGTGGTGGTTCGCATCGCGGCGCTGATTTGCAATACAACTTAGAAATATCTTTAGAAGATGCTGTATTTGGAAAATCCACTGAAATTCACATTCCAACCTTAGTTGCGTGCGATGAATGTCATGGCAGTGGTGCGAAAGCAGGCACGTCACCTGTTACCTGTACAGACTGTGGCGGCTATGGCCAAGTCCGCATGCAACAAGGGTTTTTTACTGTTCAGCAAACGTGCCCTACTTGCTATGGAAAAGGCCGCATCATTAAAAGCCCTTGCAGCAGTTGCCATGGACGAGGGCGAACGAAACAAAATAAAAAATTATCCGTTAAAATTCCCAAAGGCGTGGATAGCGGCGATCGTATCCGTTTAACGGGTGAAGGCGAAGCGGGCGAGTCAGGTGGAATGTCCGGCGATCTTTACATTCAAATTCAAATGCTGCCACATCCATTATTTGAGCGTGACGGCAAGAATTTATATTGTGAGGCGCCCATTAGTTTTGTTGCCGCCGCACTCGGTGGTGAGTTAGAAGTACCGGCATTAAATGGCCGTGTAAAACTTAAAATTCCCGAAGAAACCCAAACAGGTAAAGTTTTTCGTATCAAAGGGATGGGTGTGCCGTCAGTGCGCGGGGGTGAAGCGGGCGATTTAATGTGTAAAGTTCAAATTGAAACACCAATTAATTTGACAGCTAAGCAAAAAGAATTGTTAAATCAGTTTGAAAAAAGTTTATCAGTGAATAACAAGCATAATCCCAAAACAAATACTTGGTTTAATAAAGTAAAAAAGTTTTTTGAAGAAATGAAATTTTAAGGGGAAAATAGCATGCAAAAAGTACCATTGACGGTTACCGGCGCGGAAATGCTAAGAGAAGAATTACACCGGCTAAAGCAAACAGAGCGGCCCAAAATTATTCAAGCAATAGCTGAAGCGCGAGCCCATGGCGATTTGAAAGAAAATGCCGAATATCATGCAGCGCGCGAGCAACAAGGTTTTATTGAAGGCCGCATCCAAGAGATCGAAGCGAAGCTTTCAGTGGCCCAGGTGATTGATATCTCGCAAATGACAAATGAAGGCCGTGTGATTTTTGGTGCCACGATTAAATTATCGGATACCCAAGGCAAATCCATTAGCTACAAAATTGTCGGTGAGGATGAAGCGGATATTAACAATCATAAAATTTCAGTTACTTCGCCCGTTGCGCGCGCCCTCATTGGCAAGTTTGAAGGTGACAGTGTTAATGTCAGCACCCCTGAAGGCAAAACGACCTATGAAATTATTGAGGTTGCATATACTTAATGGCAAAAAAAGGCAGCAGCCGCCGGTGGCTGAAAGAACACTTTACCGATCCCTATGTTATAAAAGCCCAGAAAGAGGGTTACCGCTCACGCTCAGTCTATAAATTACTCGAGATGCACGAGCGCTACCGTTTATTCAAATCCGGGATGATGATCGTTGATTTGGGCGCCGCTCCCGGTGGTTGGTCACAATTGGTGTCGCAACTCATTAAGCCCAATGGCCGTATTATCGCTATGGATTTATTGCCGATTGAGCCTATTCCAGGGGTTGATTTCATAGAAGGTGACTTTTCAGATGAGGTTATTTTAGAAATATTACAGTCGAAACTAGCGGGTTTGAAAATAGACTGGGTCTTATCAGACATGGCGCCCAACATGAGTGGCAATGAGAGTATCGATATGCCCCGTTCCATGTATCTCTGTGAATTAGCACTAGAATTTGCTATGCAAGTGCTAAACCCAGAAGGCGGTTTTTTGATTAAAGTGTTCCAAGGGACGGGTTTTGATGCCTTCTTGATGGATATCAGACGGAGCTTTAAAAGCGTCACCATCCGCAAACCAAAGGCATCCAGAGACCGTTCCCGAGAAGTATATATTTTAGCTAGAAACCTGAAGTGATGGTGAGAACAGGTGGAGTAATCAATATTATTAACTTATACTTAGTATATGTATTAGTTCCTATTCAATCACGCCTACTTTGAATGAGGTCAACCCAAGTGAGTGACGCAGTCAAGACTATACTTTTATGGATGGTAATAGGGGTTATTTTAATCTCTGTTTTTAATAACTTTGGTCCCCGCCGTGAAGCGGATGATCATATCAGTTACTCTACGCTTGTGAAAGAAGTGGATCAGGGGAATATTAAATCGGTAACAATCACCGATCAAAGTATCAGTGGTACTTATCAAAACCACAAAACATTCGTAACTTACTTGCCGATGAAGCAAGATCCTCAACTGCTTGAAAATATGCTGGCGAAAGGGGTTGCAGTGGTGGGTAAGCCGCCAGAACAACCTGGCGTCTGGATTCATATCCTTAATTTACTCCCTTGGATTATGCTATTTGCTTTTTGGATTTATGTTTTACGCCAACAAGCAGGCGGTGGCAAAGGCGGTGCATTTTCATTTGGCCGCAGTCGTGCACGATTATTAAATTCCGATCAGGTTAAAGTAACATTTTCAGATGTGGCAGGTTGTGAAGAAGCCAAAGAAGAAGTCAAAGAGTTGGTCGACTTTTTAAAAGATCCCGGTAAATTCCAGCGTTTGGGTGGTAAAATTCCGCGCGGCGTATTACTCATTGGCCCGCCTGGTACAGGTAAAACACTATTAGCGCGCGCTGTTGCAGGCGAAGCAAAAGTTCCCTTCTTTACCATCTCGGGTTCAGACTTTGTTGAAATGTTTGTAGGTGTAGGCGCATCACGCGTGCGCGATATGTTTGAACAAGCAAAAAAACAAGCACCTTGCATTATTTTCATCGATGAAATTGATGCTGTCGGCAGACACCGCGGTGCCGGTCTAGGCGGCGGTCATGATGAGCGTGAACAAACATTAAATCAGTTGTTAGTAGAGATGGATGGTTTTCAAGGTAACGAAGGCGTTATCGTAGTGGCTGCCACCAATAGACCTGATGTATTAGATCCTGCTTTATTGCGTCCAGGCCGTTTCGACCGTCAAGTAGTGGTGGGGTTACCCGATGTGAAAGGTCGCGAACAAATATTAAAAGTCCATAGCCGAAAAGTTCCTACCTCTGATGATGTGAACGTATTAGTCATTGCCCGCAGCACACCAGGTTTTTCTGGCGCGGATTTGGCAAACATTGTCAACGAAGCTGCTTTATTTGCAGCACGTGCTAATAAGCGCGTCGTAGAAATGGAAGATTTTGAAAAAGCCAAAGATAAAGTGATCATGGGAGCTGAGCGCCGTTCCATTGTGATGTCTGAGCAAGAAAAGAAATTAACAGCTTATCATGAAGCGGGCCATGCGATTGTAGGCTTGTTTGTACCTGAACATGACCCCGTGCACAAAGTAACAATTATTCCTCGTGGCCGTGCATTAGGTGTCACCATGTTTTTACCTGAAAGTGACCGCTATAATTACACGCGCGAATATCTGGAAAGTAAAATTTCCAGTTTGTTTGGCGGACGTCTTGCAGAAGAAATTATTTTTGGTATCAGTAAAGTCACCACTGGCGCTTCTAACGATATCCAGAAAGCCACAGAAATTGCTCGCAACATGGTAACAAAGTGGGGTTTATCCGCAAAAATAGGCCCGCTCACACTGGACACCAATGACGAAGAAGTATTTCTTGGCCATTCCATTACGCGTCACAAAGAAGTATCTGAAGCCACATCAAGCATGGTGGATGCGGAAGTGCGCGGTATTGTTGAGCGAAACTATCAACGCGCAGAAGAATTATTGAAAACTAATATCGACAAATTACACTTAATGGCTGAAATGCTTTTGAAATATGAAACAATAGGCGTTGAGCAAATAGAAGATATTATGTTGGGACGTCCCGTGCGTGAACCCGCCAGTTGGCGCAGCACTAAAGATGCCTTAGATAAGGCGCGGAACAAATCAGACGATGAGTCAGATGGTCTAACAAAAGATAAACAACAATCGTTAAAAATTGACGACGCTGATGAAGAGGCTGCATCTGCTCATGGCACAAGCACAAATTAATAATACTGACCTTCCACCAAAAGAACGCCGTTATTTTGGAACGGATGGCATCCGAGGCCGCGTAGGTGTTTGGCCTATTAATCCTGAATTTGTTTTAAAACTTGGTTGGGCAGTTGGCAAAGTGTTAGCGCGCCAAGGTAATGGCAAAGTATTAATTGGCAAAGACACACGTATTTCAGGTTATATGTTTGAATCTGTGCTTGAATCAGGCTTGTCTGCTGCTGGTATTGACACACATTTATTAGGCCCCATGCCCACACCCGCTATTGCTTACTTGACTCGTACGCTGCGTGCGCAAGCGGGAATTGTTATTAGCGCATCGCATAACCCCTACTATGATAATGGAATCAAATTCTTTTCTGCGCAAGGAACGAAGCTTCCTGATGCAATAGAGCTCGCCATCGAAGAGCAGTTAGAGCAGCCAATGACAACCGTGGATTCAGCGGAACTTGGCAAAGCGATCCGTGTAGTAGACGCACCCGGTCGCTACATAGAATTTTGTAAAAGCACTGTTTCCTCAGACATTATCTTAAACGGCATGAAAATTGTAGTAGATTGCGCACATGGCGCTTCTTATCACATTGCACCTAATGTCTTTCGTGAACTAGGCGCGATCGTGATGGAGATGGGTGTGGAACCAAATGGCTTGAACATTAATTTAGATTGCGGCGCGACTCATCCCGAAAAACTGCGGCAACATGTATTAGCAAAGAAAGCAGACTTAGGTATTGCACTCGATGGCGATGGCGATCGCGTGGTGATGATTGATCATCAAGGACACATCCTAGATGGCGATGAACTCTTATATATTATTCTTAAGCATAAAATGGCGAATGGTCATTTTAATGGTGGCGTAGTGGGCACCGTCATGTCCAATTTTGGTTTTGAAAGCGCCATAAGAGGGATGGGTGTCGAGTTTGTTCGTGTTCCCGTAGGCGATAGACACATCATGAGTGAGCTGACCAAAAGGCAGTGGCATTTAGGCGGCGAACCTTCCGGCCATATTGTATGTTTAGCAACAGCGACAACGGGTGATGGCATTATTACTGCCTTGCAAGTATTGGCTGCGATGCGTCATCAAAATAAATCCTTAGCAGACATGCGTAATGGTTTAATGAAATTTCCGCAAATACTCATCAATGTCAGCGTTAATCAGCCTGACTTTTCTATCGAAAAACCAAGAATTTTGAAAGCAGTGAAAGAAGCTGAAAAAGCGCTAGGCAACACAGGCCGCGTCCTTTTGCGTCGCTCAGGCACCGAACCGCTGATCCGAGTGATGGTGGAAGGTGAAAATGAAAGCCGAGTGAAAGAATTAGCGGAACAGTTAGCGGATGTAGTGAGAGATGAACTAGGAAGTTAGATTTTCTTGCCGTTGTTATTTTCGCTGTTATTGCCCTCCTGCCCTCACCCCAACCCTCTCCCGCAACCACCGACTGTTTTTTTCCAAACTCCTGAGGGCGGGAGAGGGTTGGGGTGAGGGCAGGAGGGTGAGAGAACAAGAGCGTCAATAACCACCAAAAAAAATCCCCTCAATTGAGGGGATTCTTGTTTGAAAAGAAAATACGATTGCTTAAGCAACCATTTCCTTCAATTTCTTTAAAGGCTTAATCCGAACTGTTTTATACGCTGCTCTGGCTTTGATCATGATTTCTTCGCCAGTGAAGGGGTTTACACCCTTACGAGCCGATCGAGCTGCCTTTTTGACAACGATAATCTTGAGGACGCCTGGGAATACAAACTTGCCTGGGCCACCAGATTTAACATGTTTTTCGATCACTTGAGTGAAGCAGTCAAGTACAGCAACAACATCTTTCTTGCTGAGTGCAGTGACGTCCGTGATCGTCTTAATCATGCCGGTTTTGGTTAATGGATCTTTGATCGTTGGTAATTTCTTTGCTGAAGTCGTTTTGCTTGCAGCTGATTTTCCATTACCGGACGACTTCCTTTTCGTTTTCGATGATTTCTTTAGAGCCATGTTTTTTCCTCACTAAGTAAAGTAAAAAGACACTTACAAAAATAACATTTCTGTAGAATTAAGCGAGTACTTTTTTGCAAAAATTGCAAAAAAACCCGAAAAAATGCCTGAAAAGACGATTTTGGAGGCTTAGGGCGCTCCCAAAGACCCTATTTTTAAGCTTTTTTCATCAAGGCGTTCCATTTACTCACTAGCGTACACCCTCTTTTAGCACGTCGTCTTGCCCATTCTAGGGTAGGAGCGAGGGGTTCGCCTATTGCTTGTTTGGCCAGCTTCCTATACAATTCTGGCGCTTTTAAAAGGTTTATCAAATCTACACATTAGGATTAACAATGAAGACGTATTTTGCAAACAACGAGACGGCAGACCAAAAGTGGTATGTTGTTGATGCAGCAGACAAAGTGCTAGGCAGGCTCGCAACACAAATCGCTAGTTATTTACGTGGCAAACATAAGCCAGAATATACCCCGCACGCTGATGTGGGTGATTACGTGATCGTCCTAAACGCCGATCAAATCAAAGTGACGGGCAATAAGGCGAAAGATAAAATTTATTATCGCCACTCAGGATACCCAGGTGGTCTGAAAGAAATGACCTTTGAGAAACTTCATGCTAAAGATCCAACAAGCGTGATCGAAATTGCCGTAAAAGGCATGCTGCCCAAAAATCCATTGGGTCGCGAGATGCTGCGTAAATTGAAAGTGTATGCGGGTGCGGAACATCCTCATTCAGCACAGCAGCCAGTGACAATTAGCCTGGATCAAAACAAATACCAAACATCCGCAGATAAATCAGAGTAGGACAGCAAAACATGGCAATGGCAGCAAAGAAATTATATGGTACCGGACGTCGTAAAACTTCTACGGCGCGTGTATTTTTAAAGCCTGGGAAAGGCACGATTGTTATAAACGATCGAACATTAGAAGAATATTTTGGCCGTGAAACAGCACGCCTTATTGTTCGTCAACCCTTAATTGCTACTGAATTACAAAACAAGTTTGATGTAACCGTAACAGTGGAAGGCGGCGGTATTAGTGGTCAGGCAGGTGCTATTCGTCACGGTATTTCACGCGCTTTGGTGAAACATGAACAAGGCGAAACGGGTGAATCAGGCGAAGGTAGTGGCGGCCCAATAAAGATTGCTTTACGTAAAGCTGGCTATATCACTAGAGACGCTCGAGAAGTCGAGCGTAAAAAAGTGGGTAAACATAAAGCTCGTAAGGGTACACAATACTCCAAGCGTTAATGAGCACTGTTTACTTTACTCATATCTTGATTGGGGGATCGTCTAGCGGTAGGACCGCGGACTCTGACTCCGCTAACCTAGGTTCGAATCCTAGTCCCCCAGCCACCTTTTTTTCTTTTTACGCGATCCGAGGAAAGTACGCATGGCTATAATTACAAATAAACGATCCGTGATGACGCTTTATTCTGGCGCTGTGGACATCCATAGCCACCGAGTGCGAATCGTATTAGCTGAAAAAGGCGTTTCATACGAAGTAGTCAATGTCGATGCTAAGAACAAACCAGAGGATTTGCTAGAACTGAATCCTTATGGAAATGTACCCACCTTAGTGGATCGTGAATTAGCCTTGTACGAACCTAATATCATTACTGAATATTTAGATGAGCGCTTTCCTCATCCTCCTCTCATGCCAGTTTATCCAGTAGCAAGAGCAAAGGCGCGCTTGATTATTTTTCGCTTTGATCGTGAATGGGGCCCATTAATTAACAAGCTTGAAACAGGAAAAGCGGCAGAAACACGTGCGGCTGCCAAAGAGTTAACGGGTTACTTAACGCAATTGATCCCACTGTTTAGTTCTTCGGCTTATTTTATGGGAGATGATTTTACTTTAGTCGATTGTTGTATCGCGCCTGTCATGTGGCGCTTGCCATTGTGGGGAATTAAATTAACTCCTGCTGAAACTAAAACACTTAATAAGTATACCGACAAAGTTTTCCAACGCGACTCTTTCCAGGCGAGCTTGACCGAACTTGAGCAAGAGTTAAGAAAATCTAATCTGGCCGAAACAGCTTAGGGAGATGAACCGCTATGCTTTCGAACAAACCTTATTTGCTACGCGCGTTTAATGAATGGATTGTTGATAGTGCCTGTACGCCCATCATCGTTTTTGATGCGATGAATCCCCGTTGTAAAATTCCCATGGATTTGGCTGAAAATGGCGAAATCGTTTTTAATATTTCACCCTCTGCTATTCGCGATTTAAAATTAACGAATGAAGCGGTTGAATTTAAAGCTTCATTTTCTGGTGTTATCCATATTATTTCTGCTCCAATCAATGCCGTTCTTGCCATCTATGCGGAAGAAAATGGTGAAGGACTCTTTTTTGATGCTGACGAAGATGAGGCAGCCGATGGTGCCATGATGAATGCGAATTCATTACCATCTTTTAGCCGTGAAACCGGTGCGGGTGATGTGGCAGGAAAGAACAAACCATTTTTGACATTGGTTGAATAAGTGTAATGCGGCTTATTTTTTGTGAAAGTCCGCTATAATTTCTTTGGTTTGTTCATACGACAATGGCTTGCTGATTATCTTATTGATGCCTGCTTCTAAACACAGTTGACTAATTTCATCTGTCGTATGCGCAGTTAAAGCAATAATAGGTACAGTAATGGCCTGACCGTTTTGCTGCTCCATGTGACGCATCAATTTTGTCGCCGCATCACCTTGCATGCCTGGCAATCCTAAATCCATAAACACTAAGTCATATTTGCCCGGTTTGAATAACACTAATGCGGCTTCTGCGCTTTCAGCAGGATCCACCTGACAGTTCATCTCGTTTAATAGCATGGTTTGGATGCGCATGATAACAGCATTATCTTCAATTAAGAGCACCTTAATAGGCGTTGGTTTGTCTGTGACTAAAGCAGGTGTTTGAAGGGAGGAATCCGTTGTTTCATGATGAGGAGCGGCATCTACTGTTTTTTGCGCGGGCACTTGTATAGGTACCTCCACAATAAATTGGCTGCCTTTACCTTCCTTGCTAATAACACGAATATCACCACCCATTGTCGAGACAGAACGCTCTACAATATATAAGCCAATACCGCTGCCTTCATATGTACCTTTATAGGATGGTGTGAGACGGGTGAAACGTTCAAAAATCATTTTTAAGTTGCTTTCAGCAATGCCAATTCCAGTATCTTCCACCGTCAAAATCAATTTTGCATTTGTATCAGCAGTATATTTGTAGGGGACAACGTTGACATGAATAGAGACTGATCCTTGCAGCGTAAATTTAACAGCGTTTCCAATCAGGTTAAGTAGTACACGATAAATACTGGCTCGATTGCCTACCAAGTGATAGGGCAGGTTATTGGGAATATGAACGGAAAGCCCCAGATTTTTGTTCAGCGTGATGGGTTGGAATAATTCATATAGTTCATTCAGCACTTCTTTAATGTTAAATGGTTCTGACGATAAGGTAATCTCACTGTTTTCAAGCTTGAAAATTTCTAAACAATTATTGAAGAAATTTAATAATTGCTTGCTCGAGAGTAATAAAATTTCTGACAATTCCAAATTTTCATCACGTAGGCGATGTGTCAGTATTTCGGAGATGCCGATGATGCCTGCCAAGGGTGTTTTGATATCATGACTCATGTTCGCAACAAACTCGGATTTAACAGCACTAGCTTTTTCAGCGCGTTCTTTCGCGATTTGGAGTTCTTTTTCCATTCGTTTTCTATCGGATATATCAAATGAAATACCGATAAGTCCGGCTACGTTGCCGTGCCGATCGTAATAGGGAAGTTTTTGAGAAAGATAAATAGCGGGTTCCATTTTACTATTTAGCCCGGCT
>JABDBV010000042.1 GCA_013288395.1 Gammaproteobacteria bacterium
AAGTTTGGAAAAACACAAATGGTGATTTCAACGTCCCCCTCTCCCGCCCTCGGTGTTTGGAAAAAAACTGAAGGTGGTTGCGGGAGAGGGTTGGGGTGAGGGCAGGAGAACAAGCAAGCAAGAAGTTCAACCCCCCGCCTCTTTATGCCGCATATGCGGAAACAAAATAACATCACGAATGGATGGCGAATTAGTAAATAACATCACTAAGCGATCAATCCCAATTCCTTCACCTGCTGTGGGTGGCAGACCATGCTCAAGCGCCACGATGTAATCTGCATCAAAAGGCATGGCTTCTTCATCGCCAGCTGCTTTCACATCCATCTGGTGACTAAAACGTTTTGCTTGGTCTTCAGGATCATTTAACTCTGAAAATCCATTCGCAATTTCACGACCAGCGATAAATAATTCAAAACGATCAGTAATAAAGGGATTATGATCGTTGAGCCTCGCTAGTGGCGATACTTCTGCAGGGTATTCAACAATAAAAGTGGGTTGTATTAATTGATGCTCTACTGTTTTATCAAATAACTCTACTTGAATTTTGCCTAAACCATAACTATCTTGGATAGAAATTTCTAATTTTTTAGCGGTACGTCTAGCCGCATCCAGCGTATTAATATCTTCTAATTTTAAATTCGGATTAAATCGTAAAATAGAATCTTTCATGCTGATACGCTCAAACGGTTGGCCAAAATCAATGGCTGTATCTTGATAAACTAGTTGCGTGGAACTCATTAGCTCCATCGCGATTTTTTTAAAGAGGGTTTCAGTCAAATTCATTAAATCATGATAATCCGCATAAGCTTGGTAAAACTCCAGCATGGTAAATTCAGGATTATGCTGCGTCGATAATCCTTCGTTACGAAAGTTGCGGTTAATTTCAAACACGCGCTCAAAACCACCCACCACCAAACGCTTTAAATACAATTCCGGCGCAATACGTAAAAACAAAGGCATATCTAGCGCATGATGATGCGTAACAAACGGTTTTGCTGCAGCGCCACCTGCTAGCACTTGCATCATTGGCGTTTCCACTTCTAAAAACGCATGCTCTTGTAAAAAACGACGGATGATATCGGTTATTTTAGAACGGATAATGAAAGTACGGCGAGTGTCTTCATTCGCAATTAAATCTAAATAACGCTGACGATAACGTGTTTCTTGATCCGCCAAACCATGAAATTTATCCGGCAACGGACGTACTGCTTTAGTCAGCAACACAATGGATTTTACCTTAACCGACAATTCGCCGGTTTTGGTTTTAAACAAGATACCTTCTGCGCCTACAATATCGCCCAAATCCCATTGTTTAAATGCTTCATAGACAGCAGGCGTTACATCTTCTTGACGAATATAAAGCTGAATGCGTCCTGATACATCTTGGATGTGCGTAAAACTCGCCTTGCCCATCAAGCGTCGCAACATCATGCGTCCTGCCACCCGCACAGGCACAGGGTGCGCCTCTAAGGCTGGCTCGTCTTTTTCGCCATGTTGTTGCAATAAATCCAGAGCCAACGCATCGCGGCGAAAATCAGTGGGAAACACCCGCCCTTGTTTGCGCCATTCCGCTAATTTAGCGCGACGCAATTCAATTAAATCATTGGTATTCAATACTTCATTTTCGTTTTCTGACATTGCTATAATCCACTTAATAAACTTGCTTCAATAAATTTGTCTAAATCGCCATCCAATACAGCTTGTGTATTACCCACTTCGACGCCGGTACGCAAATCTTTAATACGCGACATATCGAGCACATAAGAACGAATTTGACTGCCCCATGTAATGTCTTTTTTGTTCGCTTCCATCTCATCTTGTTTTGCACGCTGCTTCAACATTTCAAGCTCATAGAGTTTAGCACGCAATTGCTTCATGGCTTGTGCTCTATTTTTATGCTGTGAGCGGTCGGCTTGGCATTGCACTACTGTGTTAGTGGGTATGTGCGTGATACGGATAGCAGAATCCGTACGGTTAACATGCTGCCCGCCCGCCCCACTGGCACGATAGGTGTCTATGCGTAAATCCGCAGGATTCACTTCCACCACCACATTGTCATCAATTTCAGGATAAATGAAAACAGAAGCAAACGAAGTATGCCGTTTATTATTCGAATCAAACGGTGATTTGCGCACCAGACGATGCACACCGCCTTCTGTACGTAGCCATCCATACGCATAAGAGCCTTCAAATTTTACCGTTGCGCTTTTAATGCCAGCCACTTCACCAGGTGATGTTTCCATAATCTCTGTTTTAAACCCGTGCCGCTCACCCCAACGCAAATACATGCGTAAAAGCATGTTGGCCCAATCTTGTGCTTCTGTCCCACCGGAGCCGGATTGTATATCCATAAAAGCGGAGTTTGCATCCATCTCCCCCGAAAACATGCGTCTAAATTCCATGTCTACGAGTTGCTTATCCAGCTTTTCCGCATCATGCATGATCACTTCGAGCGTATCGGTATCGTTCTCTGTATGCGCAAGCTCGTATAAATCGATGGTATCCTGCAAATGGTTGCTCAGGTTTTGCATCATTTCAACCGTGTTTTCAAGCTGTGCACGCTCTTTACCCAAGCTTTGAGTCTTTTCTGTTTGATTCCAGATGGTGGGGTCTTCTAAGGCTTCTTTGATGACTTTTAGCCGTTCTAGTTTTTGATCAACTTCAAAGATACCCCCAAATGCTTTCTAAACGCACTTGCAAGTCTTTAAGATAGTTTCGAACGGAAGTGACTTCGATCATGACGGCTGCCTTCTCTTGAATAACAGGATGGTATCAAGATTTTAGGAAGAGCTCAAACTCTTAGCAAAAATAAGTGCATCTTCCATCCCAGCAACGGTGACATAATAATCTTTCCGCTCGCCAATCAGCTGAAATCGCATTTTTCTATAAAGTGAAATAGCGCGTGAATTAGAACGCCGTACTTCCAAATAAACAATGCCCGCCCCTTTTTGTCTTGCTTGCAGCATCGCATACTCAAGTAATTTACGCCCCCATCCTTGGCGCTGAAACAGAGTGGCCACTGCAATATTCAAGATGTGGCATTCATCGGCCTGCACAGAAACAATAACAAAACCTATAATTTTTTTATCAACCTCAAATCCCAAACTCACATAACCCGTACGGAAACAAATTTTAAAGGCTTCCTCCGTCCACGGGGCAATATGTGCTGCGTTTTCTATCGCTAGCATTTGCCCTATATCGGATTTAGCGAGCATTCTTAGCATAGTGGCTTAACTTCTTCTTTCATGTTTATGATGATAGCATCTATAAAATAACAAAAGGATAAAATATGCCCCATCGACTCACGCGCATCTACACCCGCAAAGGGGATGAAGGATATACCACTTTCGGCGACAAGCCAATTGCCAAAGATGACTTACTAATAGAGGCTATTGGCACCCTGGATGAGTTAAACGCAGCGTTAGGCTTAGTAGTCGTCGCGGGTTCTAAAGACAAAGAAATAGCGCAATCGCTTACACAAATTCAACAGGATTTGTTTAATTTAGGCGGCGAATTGCACTCGCCCAAATTCATATGCATCACACCAGAAAAAGTTACCGAATTAGAACAGCGTTTGGATCATTGGAACCAAACACTGCCACCTTTAAAAGAATTTTTATTACCACGCGGTAACCAAGCTTCAGCCGCCTGCCATCTTGCACGCACCGTTTGCAGGCGAGCTGAACGCTGCCTGGTGCGATTGCACAGACAAGTGCCGCTCCAGAATCCTGAGATGATACGCTTTCTTAATCGGCTATCTGATTTATTGTTTGTGTTATCACGCATACTTGCGCGTGAAACAGATGAGAAGGAAATGATGTGGGAGCATGAGAAATAATTATGTTCCACATAACTCTGGATTGCGCAGGCTTTACGCTTCGCAGCCTCGCAATGACGAGCTGCCTGATTAGTTACCTATGACCAGATGGAGATGAAGGCCCACCAACGTTGGCGCTGCTTCTAGGCGTTGTTACACTACTTGAACCCGTACTTGAAAAAGAACTACTTTGCTTATAAAGACTGTGGCTTGAAGACCCACTGTCAGTAAACGACCCAGATAATCTCTTGCTGCTTTCTCTTGCACTTACTGCATCACTCAAGGTTTTTACCATATTCCCATTCGTACGTTTCAATTCTGCTTCAACTAGTTTTTTAAGTACCGGAACATAAGTTGCTTCAACGAATCGCACAGTATGATTAGGATGCGCAACTTGCACACTTTTTAATAACCGGCCTGGATTCATCATCTGACCTAATGTATCGAAGAATGTATCAACGTAGGAGGCGGCCACATGGGTAGCATGACCTATATCCACGCCAAACAAACCTGTTACACGAGCAAGGCTTATGCCAATGATATTGGCAACCATTTTAAATGGCGTCGCTACAAAACTATAAACAGCGCCGATGACTTCTTTAACAAACACAACCAATCGCGTGAGATCTCTAATCATCAGTTTAAATAAAGCAACGCTAGCGTTTTTCATCGGTAAATGCCAAGCTGTGCACTCATTGGACCAGGCTAGCCAGCTAACAAGCGGTGAAGCTAAGACACGAAAAATGACTGGAATATAGCGCAAAGGAATCGCAAAAAACTGGTAGGCAATGGAATACTCTTCTTCAGGATAAAGAATTCTGCATAACGAATCGGCATGCTCAGGATGTTCAGGAAATAATTTTCTAATAAGGCGCTCTAAATTGAACAGGGTATTGGGTGGAAGCTTTGGAATATCAGATTGATGTTTCGACAACCAATTAATTAAATGAAATTGTCGAATATCTTTTTCTTCTTTAATGAATATATTTTGCAGCAACTCCTCATCCATTTCTAAAGGCATGCCTTTAAATGGATCGTTTTCATTTCTATGTAACGCTTCTGAAACTAGTACATAACATTTTGCTACAAGGGCGACATAACCCATATCCGGATTTTGACCCAAGTCTTCTCTTGCCATCTTACTCAATACGCCTAAATCATAACCAAAAAGACCATTCGCTGCCAAATAGCCTATACCCCAAGCCGCAGCTATCGATGCAGCCGTCGAAGCAGGATCACTGCAAATAGCTTCTAACCCCTGTCCCAGCCAGCTTTTAGGGCCATGCACTACCGCATTTACACACCCGGCCGCCGCTGGCGCTACGGTTGAGGCAACTGCTATACCGCCCGATACGCCCTCTGAACCCAATGATTTAGCCATCACCTGCATAACCGCTCCCACCGGCCCCGTTTGTGAAGCTAATGGAGGCAGTAAAACCGTGAGTAAAGAAAAAATATAAGTCGCAGTGTATATCCCGCCTTCAAAGGGATGTTTGGCATAAAGATTTTTACTAATTAAATTAATAAAATCCCCAATACCACGCGGTATTGAAGAAAGATCATTTTGATCGCCGCGCGTTAAATCATAATCCAACTGTGCGAAATAACGATCTCTAGGCCGCACATGCTTGGTTGCACGCATAATGTCAAACAATTCTTTGGGACTTAATTCTTCACTAATAATCCCTCTCTTTTCGACTTTAAATATTTCATCAAAACTGTTTCGCTCATGCTCGCTTATTTCTATCTCTTGATAAACCCCATGTTTTTTATTGATATAAAAAAGTTTGTCACCACTGCGAACATAGGCAGCATTGGTAACCACTTCAAATTGTGGCATAAAATTTATATCAAGGTGCTCTGAGGTAAATACCAAGCTACATGCTTGAAGTCTCTTTTCTTCCGCTTCTTTTTGTTCTAGATTAATGCCAAAATCTGCTTCTAATATATCGCTTAATCGCTTTCTTTCTTCCGCCTGAATAAATTCAATTTCCTTTTCCGCATTATTCAGTACTACATCCTCTACAATATTTTCGTCGATTGCTTTACCCTTCTCATTCACGATCGGGTGAGTAGAGCTATAATCATTTTTAATGTGGTTCGGTAATTCATCAACCAATAAATTGTAACAAAGATCCCAGATACTCTTAAAAATATCTCGGAAGTTATACCAACCAATTTTTATGAACTTCCAAGCTTTATACCAAAAAGGATCATTCGGTTTAGCCAGTTTACGCAATTCAGTTACCGCGTTGGGATAACCATCTTCCCAGGGTTGAGTCCACCACCACATACTAACAAAAAATTTCTTGATTAGATCAAGCGCACTTCTAAAGAAAATGCCCACGGTCAAAAATACACGCCAACTGGTCGCGTAAATTATTTTTAATGAACTAACCCTTTCACCCGTTTCAGTTTTGCTAATCAATTTAGGTTTTTTTTGATTTGTCATATCAAGCTGCGCATACTGATCAATGAAAGCAATAGCCGTTAATGCCTGCCGCTCATCTTCCGATGACAAATTCTGCACAGAAAAATCGTGAGCAATTTTAGTACCTGGCGGTCCAAATATACCGTGATGTTTAACAGATGGGTTATTACGTAAATCGATACCGTATTCATACAGAACGGCTTTTGCTTCTTCAATGCAGCTATTTATTTCGCCTCGCGTAAAAGCGGCTACCTCTCTGTTCCGAGTCATGGTCACATCTTGATTGATACCCTGCATCGCGTACAAATTACGTTTCATTTGCTCTTTTACAAGACTCAAGAAAGAATCAGTATCCGGGGTACGAATAAATTGTCGCAATGAATTATCGTCAGCTATTTTTATACGTATTGCCATCGCGCCTTCAATGTCTTCTTGTATATCATCCTCAATGCGCGAAAATGCTTTTGGGCTAAGTACTTGGATATTTGAACTTTCAAACTGTGTTTTTAACGTATCACGCTTGATTTTTAATTCTTCTATATAATTTTCAACTGTCTGTATAAGCTTTTTCTTGAATTCATTAAAATCTGCTTCCCGCTCAATGGAAGGCACGGGTTGGTTTACTAAGGTTTCAAGCGGTTGTAGTAGCTCAAAACGCGATTGGTAATGATCCAATAATTTTATTTTAAATAAATGCGTATTACTGATCATCCCCCGCATTATGCGTTCATGAGCAATAAGACGATATTGCCCCAGCGCATTAATAGTTTTTCCAATCATGGATTGAATTTCGGGTATCCTCACCCCCCAGCGATTGAGCTCATAGAGCTTTTCTGGTGTGGTATGCCAAACAAACCCTTCTGCATCACCATTCTTTTTTATTTGCTTAACAGTCGGGAAAAGCGCTTCATTTGAGGTTTTTTCGTAACGATCAAATTTCTTATCCCTAGCAAAAAAGGGTTTAGAAGGAATAGGAATGCGCACACTGATTTCGTCGTTCAGCTTAAATTTTCTTAATTCTTCATAGCTATACTGTAAGCGCAGGGCTTTATCAGTGGTATGAGTCATCGGAACTCCATTGGATACTCTTTATTCAGTTTTTTCAGTTTTCTTCTTCGGCAAATACAAGTCCGTGATCGTCCCCTCATACACTTCCGCAGCCAAGGCAATCGTTTCAGACAAGGTCGGGTGTGGATGGATAGTCAGCGCGATATCTTCAACATCGCAGCCCATCTCAATCGCTAAAGCCATTTCAGCCACCAATTCACCCGCATTCGGTCCCACCATCGCAGCACCAATGATGCGATGCGTTGTTTCATCAATAAGAAGCTTCGTCATCCCTTCACTACGGCCAATACTCAATGCTCGCCCACTAGCAGCCCAAGGGAAAACCCCTTTACCGTATTTTATACCTTTGGCTTTTGCCTCGGTTTCAGTTATACCCACCCATGCCACTTCAGGATCGGTATAAGCGACACTTGCTATACATTTAGGATCAAAATAATGCTTGAGGCCAGCAATCACTTCCGCGGCCACGCGTCCTTCTGGCATCGCTTTATGTGCCAACATCGGATTACCCACCACATCGCCTATTGCAAAAATGTGTGAAACATTCGTACGCAATTGTTTATCCACAGGAATAAAACCGCGTTCATCTACTTTCACACCTGCTTTTTCTGCGGCAACAGAATCGCCATTCGGACGCCTGCCAACTGCGCAAAGAATGCGATCAAATTTTTCAGGTGTGGTCGGCGCATCCGGTCCCTCAAAGGTGACATATAAACCATCTTTTTTCGCTTCTACTTTTGTCACTTTAGTCTTGAGATAAATTTGTTTGTAACGGGATTTGATGCGCTTATAAAGCGGCATCACGATATCATTGTCCGCACCCGGGATAATTTGGTCCATTAATTCCACGACAGTAATCTCTGCGCCCAACCCTTGATAAACCGTTGCCATTTCAAGGCCAATAATGCCGCCACCAATAACGAGCATATTACAATTCACTTCTTCCAACTCTAAGGCATCGGTGGAATCCATGATGCGCGAATCATCGGGCAAAAAAGGTAATTTAACCGGACGAGATCCTGCGGCAATAATAGCGTTTTCGAATTTAATAGTTTCCTTACTACCATCATTTTTCACTACTTGAATTTCGTGATCAGAAATAAAGGTTCCCACACCGAGCACCACTTCTACTTTGCGTTGCTTAGCAAGCATCTTGAGGCCGCCAGTCAACTTTGCTACCACGCTATTTTTCCATTCACGGATTTTAGACGTTTCAATTTTTGGTTTAGCAAACTGCACACCGTGGGCAGACACCTCTGTTGCTTCATCGATCACTTTAGCGGTGTGCAATAATGCTTTGGATGGAATACAACCCACATTCAAACAAACGCCGCCGAGCGAATCATAACGCTCAATCAATACCACTTTCTTGCCTAAATCAGCCGCGCGAAATGCAGCAGTATAACCGCCAGGGCCACTGCCTAAAACCACTACTTCTGTTTGAATCGTCATATTCATTCCTCAACTTTTTTTAACAGTAATAACTACAACAACATATTTCTAATATCAGATAACATATTCGCCAGATGCACTATAAACCTCGCTCCATCAGCACCATCCACCACGCGATGATCGTAGGATAGCGATAAGGGCAACATCATACGTGGCACTAACGCCCCATCCAAATAAACGGGTTGATACGATGCTTTAGAAACACCTAAAATCGCCACTTCCGGCGCGTTAATAATGGGTGTAAACGCAGTGCCACCAATGCCGCCTAAACTAGAGATGGTGAAACAACCGCCCTGCATATCAACCGGCAACAATTGTTTTTTGCGCGCTTTTTCACTGACGTCAGCCAACTCTTTGGCTAACTCAATCAACCCTTTCTGATCCACATCACGAATGACTGGCACCACCAAGCCATCTGGTGTATCAACCGCCACACCCAAATGATAATATTTTTTCAATATTAAATTTTCGCCTGTCGCATCAAGTGAGGCATTAAATTGCGGGAATGCTTTCAATGAAGCAACCACCGCTTTCATCACAAACACCAATGGTGTCAACTTCACTTTTTGTTTTGCTAAATCTTCTTTTTGCGCTTCACGAAAATCATTCACCAATGATAAATCCGCTACGCCAAATTGCGTCACATGGGGAATGGTCGCCCAATTGCGCTGTAAATGTTTGCCGGAAATTTTCTTAATACGAGACAATGCTTCTGTTTCAATCGCCCCAAATTTAGAAAAATCCACTGCTGGTGCAGGCGGAAAAGAGGCAGCAACGCTGCCACTGGCTAACTGAGTTAATTGCGTTTTTACAAACAAAAACACATCTTCTTTTATAATACGCTGCTTTGGTCCTGTGCCTGGCACCAAACCCAAGTTCACTCCTAATTCACGTGCAAGACGCCTTACACCCGGTCCTGCATGTACATCACCAGTGGGGACAACCATCGCAGGGGCTGCTTTTGCAGCAGCAGGTTTGCTAACTGGCGCCACTTGTTCTTGTTTAGGAGTAGGTGGTTTTTCTGCTTCTGCGGGCTCTGATTTCGCTGGCGCTACTTTTTCTGTTTTTTCTTCCTTACCATCCGCATCCACCACCAACAGCACTGAACCCGTTGCAACCTTATCGCCCACTTTCACCTTTACTTCTTTCACGACGCCTGCCGTTCCCGCAGGAATATCCATGGTAGCTTTATCCGATTCCAATGTCACAATCGAGGAATCAGCCGTGATTTTATCACCTGGTTTGACCAATACTTCTATGACAGACACTTCTGTCGTCGCCCCAAAATCCGGGGTCGTTATATTCTTCACAGTCAACGCATTACTCCTTTATCAAACCGTTAATGGGTTAGGTTTTTTAGGGTCCATTCCATATTTCTTCATCGCTTGCGTCACGAGACTTGCTGGCACTGTGCCATCTTTTGATAATGCGTAGAGTGCAGCGACCACAATATAATAGCGATTCACCTCAAAAAAGCCGCGTAATTTTTCACGCGTATCACTACGACCAAATCCATCTGTACCCAATGTGACAAAGCTTCGTTGAATATAAGGACGAATCAAGTCTGCATAAGCGCGCACATAATCTGTCGCTGCAACGATAGGCCCTGGATAATCATGCAAACACGTTTCAACATAGGGAATAGCAGGTGTTTTTTCCGGCGCAAACATATTCGCGCGTAAAACAGCTGCACCGTCACGGCGTAACTCACCAAAACTGGTCACGCTCCATATATCGGCAGTCACATCAAAATCGTTTTTCAACAAATCAGCGGCAGCAATCACTTCATTTAAAATGGCGCCGCTGCCAAGCAATTGCACTTTATGTTTAGCCTTGCCACCATCACGGAACAAATACATGCCTTTGATAATGCCTTCTTCTGCACCCTTAGGCATTGCGGGCTGCACATAGCGTTCATTCATCGCCATGATGTAATAAAACACATCCTTCTCTTTAGTGAGCATCTCGTGCAAGCCGTGCTGAATAATAACAGCCATCTCATAACCAAACGTAGGATCGTAGGCTCTGCAATTTGGCAGCATCGCAGCAGAGACTAAACTACTACCATCTTGGTGCTGCAAACCTTCCCCTTCCAGTGTTGTTCTGCCTGCCGTTGCACCAATTAAAAATCCGCGCGCGCGCATATCACCCGCCGCCCAGATCAAATCACCAATGCGCTGGAAACCAAACATTGAATAATAAGTAAAGAAAGGAACCATGGGAAAACGGTTGGTGGCATAAGAAGTGGCTGCTGCAATCCAAGCAGACATACAACCTGCCTCGGTAATGCCTTCTTCTAATATCTGCCCATCTTTGCTTTCATGATAATAAAGAAATTGCTCTTTATCTTCTGGTGTATAGAGTTGTCCCACCGGTGAATAAATACCAACCTGCCTGAATAATGCTTCCAAACCAAAGGTACGCACTTCATCAGAAAAAATAGGCACGACACGCGGGCCAATGACTTTATCTTTTAATAACACATTAAACACACGTCCAAGGACCATCGTGGTTGACATCGTACGATCAGCGGAACCATGCAAAATAGATTCAAATTCAGATAAAGCGGGCACCGCCAATGATTGCGACGTTACTTCTCGTGAAGGTAGAAAACCGCCCAAGTTTTTACGCTGCGCTAACAAATAGTGTAATTCTTTACTATCTTTTTTGAAGTGATGAAAACTAAAATTGGACAACGCCTCATCGCTCAACGGTAAATTAAAACGCTTGCGAAATGCTTGAAGTTCTTCTTCTGATAATTCTAGTTGATTATGCGCAACGTTTCTTCCTTCAGTGGTCGCTGTTCCCAATCCATAACCTTTAACACCCAGTGTTAAAATGACTGTTGGTTGATCTTTATGTTCTGACGCGGCTGCGTAAGCCGCGTAAATTTTCACAGGATCATGTGCGCCGCGATGCAATTTAGCAATATCTTCGTCTGATAAATCAGCCACCAGCGCTTTTAATTCATCTGTATTAAATAAAAATTCGCGCATATAAGCAGGCCCACGCACATGGGCTGTTTGCAAATCACCATCCACGCATTCACTCAAACGTCTTAGCAGCGCGCCTGATTTATCTTTTGTAAATAGCGCATCCCACTCACTGCTCCATAACACTTTAATGACATTCCAACCGGCGCCGCGGAATACACCTTCAAATTCTTGCACCACTTGATGATTGCCACGCACCAATCCATCCAAGCGCTGCAAATTACAATTCACCACAAAAATGAGATTATCTAATTTTTCTCGAGCAGCGAGCGTTAAATTGCCAACGGATTCTGGCTCATCCATTTCACCATCACCACAAAACACCCACACCTTGCGACCCGCTGTTTTCAACAGACCGCGATTTTCCAAATATTTCAAAAACTGTGCTTGATAAATACCTTGCAATAAACCAAGACCCAAAGACACGGTGGCAAATTGCCAAAAATCAGGCATCAACCAAGGATGCGGATAAGAAGACACCCCTTCACCATCCACTTCTTGTCTAAAATTAATTAATTGTTTTTCACTGATACGCCCTTCTAAATAAGCGCGCGCGTAATTGCCTTCTGAAGAATGTCCTTGAAAATAGATAAGATCACCGGGACCTTCTTTAGTGGGACCATGAAAAAAATGATTGAGACCCACTTCATACAACGTAGCGATAGAAGCAAATGAAGATAAATGACCACCCACACC
>JABDBV010000043.1 GCA_013288395.1 Gammaproteobacteria bacterium
ATTCAAGTTTGTACAAGAATGAAAATAACACTAATAGACATCTCGGTTTTGCGGGTGAACTATAGGTTGTTAATGACGTTGGCGCTAATGCCTTCCAACACTGTAATTGCCTGATCATATGGCAGAGCATTGGTGCTATCGTACACCATTGCTTCAATGAATTCTTCGTATCGCTCTTTCCATAAAGGTTTGTCTTTTAATAATGCTAAAGACTGCTTGATTTCAGCGCTAGGGTCGGCAGCATATTCCGGATGCTGATTTTTGAACTGCTTGCCATCGCTGATGACGACGATCTTTGCAAATTCAATAAAGCCAGAATTTATCTTGTTAACTTCATTAATGGCATTAAGTTCATACACGTGACGTATTAATGTCTTATCATCATCTTCACGGCCACGTTCAATTGCCATTATGCGGCGAGTCAAGCCGACCCATTTTTCAATAGCTGTTTCATCAATAGAAATGCATTTAGTAATTGGTGGAGTAAATAATTTTATATCATTGAAATTATCTTCAATAAGAGTTTTCACTTCCAGCTCATCTGTTGGCAACAGAATATCTGCGAATGTTAATTCGATTTTAATGTCAGGACGCAATGCCGATCCTATTGGAAATGAATTAGGGTATTTTAAGGTAACTTGCTGATATCGTCCTTCATTTCGTGCAAAATCATTTGTTACTAATAAATCAGGTACTATTAAGATCGACCTGATGTGTGCGCGAAATTTATTTAACTCACTTTTTATGCGTGATCGGCTGAAGTTTTCCGTAGTTTTACGCTGCACCTTGAAATCAACATCTTCTGACATGCGTTGTACAAGTTTGTGTGCTTTAGCCAAACAAGTTCCGCCACAAAATACTAAGCAGAAAGCTTCATTTTCTAAGTTAGAAAGCGTATGAATAACTTGGGTAACAAAATAGTCTTTTTCAATAACCGCCTCATCTAGCCCTAAAAGTTCGCCTGTGTCACTAATCTGGCGAAGCAGCATTTCATTTAGCATTCGTTCCTTTCTCCATAATTAATTTTCTATTACCGTATGATAGATGACCCCTATAGCGACTTTTTAATTGGACAATGGTGCGAACAGGAATTTGCGTTGATAGGCCAGCATTATAAGCTTGCTCTGCACTACCAGGTTCCCATTTGACACCTTTTTTGGTGAGGGCTTCTTTGCAGGCTTGGCCAAACCCGCCTTGGATAACAGGTTTGTTGAGGGTTTTTGACATATAGGATTTGGCATAGATACCGTAGCCGATTTTAACCAATTCACCCATTTCTACAAGGTCTTTAAAACAGCGGCTGATTTGACGGGGGCTACCCATATTTTCTATATCTTCGCGTGCGACAGTGTTACCAGGAATTTGCTGTTCGATTCTATCTAATACTTTGAATTTTAAGCTATTTTTGTAATAATTTTTAGTCATAACAATTGCTCCTAAGTCGCCAAATATGGACAATTTTAATTAGTATAGCACAAATATAGATAACACCAAATATGGACAATTTCAGCAAGGAGCTGGGGTTATATATGAGCCCTGTTTTTGTAATAGAGAATTGTTTTATGTTAAATAGTTAATAACTATCCATGGGTCTACCAAGCAAGCGTAGCCCGGCAAAACGCGCGTTTTGCCGGGCTACTGGCTAATCACTATTCCTCGTCGGGGAGTGGTGTGGGTGGGTCTGGCAGAAGCGCAGTCGCATCGGGTAGAAACGTAAAGCCGCGCTGGGCGCAAGCAGGTTCGTCCGCAACGGGGTCACAGCAATGCAAACAACGGGGTCAACAACGGGGTCAGGCCTGACTTGTTGACTACTTGCAAACAACGGGGTCAAACAACGGGGTCAGGCCTGACTTGTTGACTACTTGCAAATATTTTTAAATTAATCTAGATTTCATTTTATTAATGCAACCTGCACACATCCCCGCCGTTTTTTCACTGAGCTTCACATCATTAGTTGTAATCAACTACCCATCATAATTTTTATTAGTTCTCATTAAATTTCTTTATCACCCATCCAGAGGAATTTTATATTTATGGCCAGAAAACCAAGGATTCATCATAGTGGTGCATTTTATCATGTTATGTTGCGCGGTAATAACGGACAAAATATATTTTTTACTAATGATGATAGATATTTGTTTTATGACCTTATTCAGGAGGGGATTGCAAGATATGGATACCAAATGCACGCATTTTGTTTGATGAGTAATCATGTACATTTTGCTATAAAGGTTGGTGATATATCTATTTCAAAGATTATGCAGAATCTATGTTTTCGTTATGCCAGATTGATAAATAATCGGCAAAAGCGCATAGGCCATTTATTTCAAGGGAGGTTTAAATCGAAACTTGTCGCTACGAATGCCTATTTCTTCCAGTTAATTAAATACATACATTTGAACCCAGTGAAGGCAAAGATGGTGAGTGTTGCAGAAGATTATCAATGGAGTAGCCATCGGACGTATTTGAATATAGAAGACATCTCTTGGCTAACAACTGATTTATTGCTAAGTCATTTCGGAGCAATGCGAAAAGTTTCGACTGAAAATTACATTCAGTTTCTGCATATAGAGCCACGCTATAAAGTTGTAAGTGATAGTATTAGTGATGCCGAAAGTCGTCCCAGTGATGCTCTTAATCTTGAGCAAGATCAATTTGTCACTAACCATATTACAAAGCAGGAAGATAGAGTTGCCCCGTTGCCTGATGTTGGATGTGTTATTGAATTTATATGCAAGTGTTTCAATGTTAATGAAGTGCAATTGAAAGAGCCAACTAAAAATCAGAGTCATGCAAGAGCTAGAGCTGCAATCGCATCGTTGTTGGCGGATTTTCGGATTAATACTCTTACCAGCACTGCCCGTTATTTTAACCGTGACGTGTCAGGCATAATACGCACTTTGCGGCGATTAGAAACAGATGCTAACTTTGTTGCGGTGTTACGAGAGATAAAGGAAAGGCTGATTAAGTCAACAAGTCAGGCCTGACCCCTCATGTTTGACCCCTCATGTTCTTTTATTTATCATCATGTTGTGAAGGCATAATAAAGTCTTATGTACTTAGTGATAAAATGAAAGTATAACAAAACGAGGAAAGCTAGCTTATGAAATTCATAATCAAGGTTAGGAAATACTCTTTATTACACAGCTGCCTTATTCTCATACTCGCAGCCATACCAATTATCTCCTCTGCGCAGAATATCGTAGACACCTCATCACCGCAGGATCCCTTAGTAGCACCTACCATCGTAGTGAGACCGTCTACAGTTGAACCTGATTGTCATAATTATACGGGATGTGATGTCATTGTTGTAAAAAAACATCCTACATATCATTATTACAAATCCAACCGACACTACGTTTATCATCGACATTGCTAACCAACACGGGGTCAGGCCTGACTTGTTGATCTCTTCAACACGGGGTCAGGCCTGACTTGTTGATCTCTTTGCATGCGTGGAAAGCGGTTCCGAGTGCAGCTGAGGGTAGCCGCCAAGATGAAAAATTTAATGATCGTTCGGTTTTGACTTATGGAAACGCTCAATAGGGTATGAGGTTAGTATTTGGCGCAGCAGTATACTGCTTGCATGTGGATAAATTAGAGCTACAATGGCGCGCATTAACCTGCCATCTGCTACCTACACAGGCGTGTGCTGGATGTTTACAAGTTTGACACGAGGTAAATAAGTTATTTATGCAGCAAGACGAAGCTTTTAATTTATTGAAGATGGGTAAGAATGTTTTTCTCACAGGCGCTGCGGGTGCTGGTAAGACATATTTATTAAACAAATATATTAACTATCTTAAAGAGAATAATGTCTGTGTAGCAGTCACTGCGTCTACAGGCATTGCTGCAACCCATTTGCAGGGCGTAACTATACACTCCTGGTCAGGAATTGGTGTGAAGGATAATCTCACTGAGAAAGATTTGGAAAAATTACTTACTACAAAGCATATAAAGCGCAATTACAAAAAAACGAAGGTACTGATAATTGACGAAATATCCATGCTGCATAAGTACCAGCTGGATATGGTGGATTCCATTGCTCGTTATATTCTTGATCCCGACAAATCTTTTGGCGGCATTCAAGTTGTACTATGCGGAGATTTTTTTCAGTTGCCGCCGGTATTCTCCGGTTCTCTGACAGTGGAAAAACAGTTTTCTTATGAAGCTTTCTCCTGGAAGGATGGTGACTTCCACGTTTGCTATCTGCATGAACAACATCGTCAAGGTAGCGATCCATTGCTTGCCGTTTTAAATGATATTCGTAACGGTACGTCAGGTGAGCATACAAAAGTTCCTTTACGTACCCGCTATAAAAAAGAGCCTCATGGTGCTACAAAAGCAACAAGATTATATGCACGGAATATCAATGTAGATAGCATTAATGAGCAAGAGCTTTCAAGTGTTAAAGGACAAGAAAAAATATTTACTATGGTGACGAAGGGTTTCAGTGCGTTAGTAGAGGGGCTAAAAAAGAGCGGCCTTGCTCTGGAACAATTAAAATTAAAAATTGGTGCTGAAGTTATGTTTATTAAAAACGATACTTCAGCTAGGTATGTCAATGGTACCCGTGGTGTCGTTGTCGGTTTTGATAAAAGCGATGGTTGGCCTATTGTTAAAACTTATGATAGTGAAATTATTGTCGCATGCCCAGAGGAATGGAAATATGAAGATAATGGAGTAGTGCGTGCGACCATCACGCAAGTTCCACTTCGTCTTGCCTGGGCGATTACCATTCATAAAAGTCAGGGTATGACACTCGATGCTGCAGAAATAGATTTAGGCGATGCGTTCGAGCCAGGCATGGGATATGTTGCATTATCAAGAGTGCGCAGTTTAACTGGTTTAAAATTAATGAACCTTAATGAAATGGCATTAAAAGTACATCCTAAAATCCTTCAGCATGATCAGGTTTTCAAGGAGTGTTCGGCAGCTGTTGTTAAGTATCTACAAACGTTATCTGAAAAAGAAAAGTCACAATGCTACAGAAAAACACTGATAGAACGTTTTGGAGCCGTCAAGAGTAAGGCATCAGGTAAGAGAAAAACCACCACAATAAATACAGCAATTCCTATTTAGATGACAACACTAGAAACGTTGAAAGAAAACTCACTCTTTAACGCAACGCCTTATCCAACTCATTTGCAAAACGTTGAATTTCTTTTTTGCTCAAGGTGGGCGGTCCTCCCGTTCTTACGCCGCTACCGCGCAAATCTGTGCTGAAGTTTCTGATAGAAAGTCGTTCTTTGATATTTGCAGGGGTATATAGCTCCCCTCTTGGATTTAATGCAATGGCGCCTTTATCTATAACGGCCGCAGCGAGTGGTATATCGCCTGTAATTACTAAATCATTGGCTTTAATATTTTCGATAATTTTATTATCTGCCACATCATACCCAGCTATTACCTGCATTTTGGTGATGAAAGTGGACGGTGGTGTAGAAATTGCATGGTTTGATACTAAGATCAAAGGGATTTTTGTTCGAATAGCGGCACGGAATAAAATGTCTTTAATTATTTTAGGACAAGCGTCAGCGTCAACCCAGATTTGCATTAACTCTCCTTTTGATGCGCCAGATTTCTCTTTTTTATAGAATAGATTGTGTTTTCTATTGACTTTAAAATTAAAAATGTGTACATATTCGACTCGCAGAGACAGCATTATCAAATCACCAATCAACCATTCTAAATCTCAAACGACGAAATTCCAGAGGTAACTATGTTTAGTCAAAGTCAGTCAAAGCCGCCGAAACGATATCATCAAAACATACAAAGCTATGAGAGTCAAACTCATACTATTGCTTACGATTTAGTGGATATTGAATTTACTTTAGCTGAATGCATATCATTATACAGTTTATTCTCAAGTGCTGACTTTCAATCAACAGATTGCACTATAATTAGTTTTAATTTGCCATCTAATGTTGATGAAGATAAAAAAAGAGAAACTGAAGCACAATTTAATGCATTCAAAAAAATATTTGCTGCAAAGCCTGGCTCGTTAAAGATTGTTGAACAACCTATAAAGATGGTCGTTATACCTGAGGAAACAAAGCCACATCTGAACAAGATGAGAAAAGCATTTGAATCTCTTTTCAAAAATGGGCTTAAAGGAAAATCAGATCAACTAGCAGCACAGTCTGCCAAACCTGAACTGCAGACAGAAACCGCATGGGCATCCATCATTCCTTGGCCCTCGCCCATGACCCCTGCGTTCGAAGAACAAAAAAAATTGGCTATTGAAGCTCTCAATGATATCTGCAGCGTGATTCCTAATAGCTTAAAAGGCCAATATAAAGGTAAAAATTTGCAATTATTCCCATCAAAAGAATCGCTTTCCATTTTGGTTGGTTTGGTATATCTGACCCAACAATTGCAGGCGCATGAAATTTTTTATAGATCGTCAAATGAACTAAGACCCTATTTATCCTATAGAAGAATCGATCCTTCCGACACAAATAAAGAACCTATGTCTGTTTTGGTGATTAAAGACCCCCATTTACATCCTAAAGAATTCAAAGAGCATTTGCAGAATTATTTTAATAAATACACCGGCTTTAGCTTTAGAGTAGAAAGCCAAAAACCAACCCAATAACAATAGGCGGGAAAGCATTCTCATACGTATCTGCGCTTAAACCTGTAGACAGGTCATAACGAAGCCGCTTTTATTCCATAGATCAGAAGTTGAAACTAAGATGCGATGATGAGACGAGAAATGTGTCCAATGGATGGGCTCTAAATTGCTAGATCTCTTGCAGTTTGGTACGCGTCTTGCTGAGTAGCTAACCTAATTACAGTCGTCATTGAAAATTTCCATGATTACTCTCTATTATCACCCGCCGAATCTGCGCATCTCTATAAAACGAAAAAAACATCGGCATCGCTAACACCAACAAAATAATCAACAGCCATTTCCAAAGCGGAACCCGTTTTTTCCTATCAGCTTTCCGCGGCATATCCCGATTCCTTATGAAATAAAAAAGCCCATTCCTTCGGGCGGCGTCTTTCACATTGGTTAATTAAATGATGGATAATAAATAATTAAGTGAATGTGGTTTTTCTAAAAAGCCCCCAAAAACTCCGTACTGACGGGGGAATTGAACCGAGGTCCTTGAGTTTGTCCCCATTCGCTGTTCGCGAATCGCGAACGCCTGCACTATACTCAGTCTATACAATACAGGAATACTGAGATGTTAAAGCCACAAGATTGTATCATTTTAATAAAGCTATTAGCTAATCCTGGAATGGATTGGTCACAGCGTCAATTAGCTAAAGCATTATGTAATTGAGGCGAGTTGTTTCTATTAGATCACGTAAATCCTTTGTTAGGGTTGCCCTATAGCCCTTGTACACACTATCAGGTTGTTTTTATATCTAGAATCTATAATTGGTGGACATGTTGTCGGAAAATTGGAACCAATTCAATTCCTATATTTTGGAGTGGGGAAGCGAGCTTTTGGGGTTGGTGGCGTAGGTCTTGGGCTGCCGATATTCAATGGGTTATTGATGTTTTGTCGGATTAATGAAAGAGAGTTGTTTGCTCATGCGGGCAAAATTAGTCATCAGCAAGCTGTTGAGAAGGCTCATGCGGAATACGATAAGTATCGAGCTTTGACCATCGATGAGCCATCGCCTGTAGAGCAGCATTTTATTGAGGCGGTGCAAGCGGTGACGCAATTGGAAAAAAAGGGCGTTGTTATATAAATCGCCCGTCATTGCGAGGAGCACTTTTCGCAATGACGGGCGATTTATACAACAACGCCGTTTAAATATCGATAATTTCTTGTAATTTAGGGCTGTAATATTGTGCGCGTCCTGCTTTAATTTCAAGATTTTTAGATGGTTTAAATAAGGCATTACTATGGGTATGCCCACATAAAACTAAAATACTAATTGCAGGATTTTTCTGTGCAAAAACTGAAATTACGTCGCCTGTTGCTTTAGAAGAAAAGTAAGGCAACCAATTCGGATCACTTTGTTTTCCTTTATGTAAGCTACACTCTGGAAAGGGCGGCACATGAGTTGCGATAATTATTTTTTTAATATTTATATTTATAGCTTGTGTGAGTGTCTGTTCTAGAGTTTTGGCATCTACATCAGCCAATCGTTGCATTTCATTTTTTAAGCTTTTCTTGTTGAGCAAGAAAGCTTGGAATAATTCAGCAATTAATCGACTATCATTTAAAGTAACAGTGCTATGATCAAAGTCCCCATAGCGTCCATCTGCCCAGCCGTCATGTCCAACTAATACAGTGTGATCATTGAGCGGTATAATCTCTGGTTTTCCTAGCCAAATTAAATTGATATTTTCAGCGCATAATTTAAGAATTCTCTCGCGAACGTTAGCGACACTACCAGAGTAATAATCGTGGTTACCCAATACGAAATAGATAGGCATTTTTGTCTGCGTACTAAACTCACTCAGTATCTCGCATAAATCGGTTGCTTCAGCTATATCACCTGTGATTAAGATGGCATCGGCGTCGGTCTTTGAGATGCTTTGATAAAATTTATTTCTCGCATCATTTTTTATAAAATTCAGATGAATATCAGTTAGCCATGCTATTTTATTGGTGCTCATTGGTATGTTCCAAAATTGATAATTGCTTGCATCCTTTCCTGAACTATTTTTTTACGGACTTCAAATTCATCTGTATAGTTCAAATGGCCAGGTAGTGCTTGAGTAAATTTGTCATTATGAATAAAGTCCAAAAATTCAGTTGAGAGATATTTTTTTAAATTATTAGGAGAATTGGATACATCATCAATAATTTCAGGTCTGCCGTCCAGAACTGAAATAATATCTTCTAAGTCATGACTCATCAAAAAATCCTCTTTGCCACGATCCTTGAAAGCTTCTAGTTTGGTTGCTAGAAAATAAGGCGCTGAAATTATTTTGATATCAACAGAATCAGTTATTCTTGCGTTAACGGCATTTGTAATCGCATCTTTGTACCACATATTAGAAAAACCCAGGACGCTTTTGTCAGTTGGCATTATATCAATTAGAATTCCATCGCAATCCCATCGACAAATTGGATGGTTGCCAGAAGACATTTCTTTGAATCCCTTTCGCCGTAATTTCTTTGCTAAAGCATGATAACCAGGTTGTGTAATCACATTGATAATGCAATCAACATCAACAGTAAACCGTACATCAGGTGCAGCTTTGTCTGTTATTAATAAACCTGTAATACAACCACCAACAAAGGTTACTTCATTACACAGCTCCTCAAGGCGATGAGCTACAAGGGCTAAGGATTCAAAATTATGCTGAGCAGAGCTTCTATTCATGTGGTACCAGCTATGTTGATTTGTGTAATTTTAATTTAAGTATTTCTGATAACCGTTGTACGGCGATTTGTTTTTCTCTCGCACGCCCCGATCGAATTGCATCAAGCAAGGTAAGTAAATCATAAAATAAGGGATCAGGGTGCTTGCTGATGGACTCTGGAACTGATGAATATAGTGGCTTAAGGGCAGCGCCTCTTTCTTCTCCTAATCCATATGGCCAGACTGGTACAGCGTCACTGCCTAAAGAAATCTCACCTTTGAAACTGGGCGCAGCATAACTAGTGCGGACACCGCGAGCCATTTCCCCTAGTTTTGCAGGGAAGACATACTTAAGGCCATGTATAAAAAACTCTTCGCATGCCTGAATAATGGGCTGTGGTTTTTTGAGAGGATGATAAGGGGTGATTAATCCTGCAAGAACCAATCTCTTGAGTGCACTGTTTATTTGTGACGGACTGAGGCATAGCTCAGCAGCAATGCTGAATTGTGACCAATTTCCATCCCCTTCGCGGGCAATAAGCTTAGCTAGCACTACAATATCTTGTGGTTTAATGATCATGGTCGCTTATCTCTCCATTCCATATTCTAAATTCTAGAATATGGAATAAGAAAAATCAATGGTATAGCCAATTAATTTGAAAAGCTGCATGGCGAATTCTAATTAGAAGTGTGACAGTCCATTAAAAGTTCTGTATATTCATTATCTTGGCAGAAGGTGAATAAAAACAGATAGGAGACCGTCGCGTGAGGAATTATACGCAATTAAGCATGGCAGATCGATGCCTTATTAACACATTTTTATCAATGAAGATGGATATTAAAACAATTGCGGCGGCGTCAATCATATCTGCTAAGTAACCTATTGATAATAAATAATATACCAAATATGACTTTCGGAAATACCCCCAATAATACCCCCATCGACACAACCAAGATCAATTATTGACCATCTGGGAGGTTTATAATTGTTAAGTAGGGTACTTACTGTTCCAAGGCTCGAGCATTGCTAATTAGCAGGGGCGATGCCCCGAGCCGGTGGGCTTTAACCCGCCAAACAACAGGAGGGTTAATGTATGCAAATACATCCTACCTTGCAAGTTGTATATGTGCGTGAAGGTCTGATTTTTGTACCGATGTACGTCATAGCAATAGTCCAGCACTAAGTGCGAGACACAGCAGCGTGCCCTGCCCCCGTAAGGGGAAAATGTATAAAAAAACTGGGGGTGCTATGAATCAGCTTTTAGAAATCAGTCCATCCATGTTTTTCTATTATGCAAAGTCACCACATTGGATATGGTATGACATCCATGGCGATCAATCTAAAAAAATTGCATTACCAGAGTTAACACTGCGCCTAATTGAGGGCGGCATTTTACACGAAGAAAATTGCGTCAAAGATATGCGAAAAGTCACTGTCGATAAAAATCTTTCTGAAGAAGAGGCTGAAGGCTTAACGACAAAATACATGAAAGCTGGTGAAGATCTCATATACCAGGGTGTCATTTCTTATGTTGATGGTGATGTTAAATTTAAAGGTCGTCCAGATTTTCTCAAAAAATGTAGTGGCTCATCAAATTTTGGGAATTATTATTACATCCCTGTAGAAATAAAAAATTCAACCAAATGCGACAAGCTAGAATACAAAAAGCAATTGATGTTATACGCGCTTATTTTGGAAAAAGTCCAAGGATATAGACCGGCTACTGGCAGTTTTATAAATAAAAATAAAGACGATGTTACTTGCGAGTTAACGGATAAGCTTCTAAAGGCTACAAATGAAAATATTAGCGATATCCTTAGTATTCTTCGTGGTATGGAGCCGCCTCTAAAAATTACTAAGGCGGCGTTGGATACGCCTTGGGGCAAAGTTTTGCTGGATGAGGCAGAGAGAAGATCTGATATTTCATTACTATATGATATTGCCGCAACCACCATCAGTGATTTGAAAAAAGAGCACATAGAGACATTAAGTGATATGGCTAAATGCAATGTTGATATATTGCCGAAAATAAAAGGCGCCAGCATAGATACATTAAAACGGCTGCATCAACAAGCTAGATCACTGGTTAACGGCGAAATAATTTCTATTAACAAGCTTGATATTCCTGACGCTAAAACAAAAATTTACTTTGATATTGAAGGTAACCCATTATTGGGTGTGGAATATCTTTTCGGGTTCTGGGTTGTACGCGAAGGCTTACAGCCAATATTTAAATATTTTTTAGCTGAAACACCTGATGAAGAAGAGAAAATGTGGAAAGATTTTTTGTCATGGATCAAAACTGAAAATTTCATCGATTATAAGGTATATCATTTTCATCATTATGAAAAAATACAGTTGAATAAGCTTTCGAATAAGTACGGAAGTTGTGATCAGCTCACGGTATTCGTTGATAACTTGGTTGACCTTTCGAGGAAATTAACTGATTCGTACATATTCCCGGTTTATTTTTATTCAATTAAAGATATTGCTAAATACTTAAATTTCAAGTGGCAGCATGAGAAAGCTGGCGGTGCGCAGAGTATATTCTGGTATGAGCAATGGTTGGAGACAGGTAATAAAGATATATTACAGGACATTATTAATTATAATGAGGATGATGTCAGGGCGACTGAATTTTTACATGATTGGTTAAGTAAACAATCTAAATAAGTAGAAGGAATTGGCTCAATTATGATTTCATAAACTGAATCCGAACAGGTTGCACTATAAAGCCTTATTTCTTTATCTAAAGACAAGTCACATACACGTTTACGCTTGTCGTCAGCCATTTGATCGCCAATAATAACGCCTGTAACTTTCAAAAACGGTGCAAATACTTTTAGTGGAAGCAAGCCATTGTCATCACTATTCCCGTTCACGATCAAGCGAAATTCATCCTCATGCTCCCATTCAATCGATTTAACGCCAACCGAATTTTTAACAAAATACTCGAGTTGATCGTATTCGCTAGTTAGCTTGGCGGAATGATCATAAGAAATTGATGGTATTGTTTTGCTGTATCGAATTTTTGCAAATACAAATGCTTGTGGGTGTTCACG
>JABDBV010000044.1:0-8699 GCA_013288395.1 Gammaproteobacteria bacterium
AACGCTATTACGAAGAAGAATTGCACGGCAAAGTGGGTTATGAACAAGTTGAAAATGATGCTAATGGTGAAGTCATTCGCACCTTAAAAGAAATCAAAGGGATTCCTGGTAAAAATGTTTATCTGACGCTGGATAGCGGGTTGCAACTCGCTACGGAAAAAGCAATGCGCGGCAATCGGGGCGCAGTGGTGGTCATTCAACCAGCGACTGGCCAAGTGCTCGCCATGGTCAGCTCACCTGGTTATGATCCGAATATGTTTGTGCAAGGCATTAGTCAAAAAGATTTTCATGCCTTGCAAGATTCTAAAGACCGACCGCTTTACAACCGCGCATTACGCGGCCTTTATCCGCAAGGATCCACCATTAAACCTTATCTAGCCTTACAAGGACTCAGAGAAAATGTGGTTACGACCGAGGACACGGTTTACGATCCCGGTTGGTTTAAATTGCATAATAGCGAACATGAATTTCATTGCTGGTGGCACGAAGGCCACGGCAACATTAGCATCAGCCGCGCCATCACTTCATCCTGTGATACCTATTTTTATGAGCTTTCCATTAAAATGGGTATTCGGCGCATGGACCAAATTCTTGAGCAATTCGGTTTTGGTGCTTTAACAGGCATCGATTTAGATGATGAACTGCCAGGCATTGTCGCATCTCCCGAATGGAAAACGAAAATGCGCGGCGCGCATTGGTATGAAGGCGATACCGTGCTCTCTGCGATTGGTCAAGGCTATATGCAAGCCACACCTTTGCAAATTGCTTCTGCTGTGGCAACGCTTGCTAATCGTGGCAAGCGTTACATGCCCTATTTACTGTTAGGCGAGCAAACACCCAGCAAGCCTTATTTCCAGCAAACGCCTATTCCGCTAGAGCCTGTCACCATAGCTAACGCCAATCACTGGAATGTCGTCATCAAAGCGATGCAGGATG
Organism: Gammaproteobacteria bacterium; assembly: GCA_013288395.1. Lineage (GTDB taxonomy): Bacteria > Pseudomonadota > Gammaproteobacteria > DSM-16500 > DSM-16500 > Aquicella. Next base: position 937 of record JABDBV010000044.1, read on the forward strand.
TGATTGATTCTCCCCTCGGCACCGCTTACCGTTTCGGCCGCAATCACGCTTATACCATTGCCGCAAAAACAGGTACCGCGCAAGTCATTGCCAAACGCGGTGATCCTAATGTGAAAGACAATCAAAACTTATTACCCGAACGTTTGCGCGAGCATCATATTTTTATCGCCTTCGCACCCGTAGATAAACCCGTGATCGCAGTTGCGATCATTACAGAAAATACATACATGACCATCGATGCCGCCAGAGACATCTTCGATTTCTATTTAGGAAATAAAGAACCAGGAAAAATCGTCAATGATAATCAACCAACTCAAACAGAAATTAAAAAAATCGCCTCTTGATACGCGATATCGCTCTTTCTGGCAATTCATCCACGTTGATGTTGCGTTAGCTGCGTTTTTGTTACTGCTTAGTGGTGCGGGGCTGATTATTTTGTACAGTGCGAGCGATCAAAATACGCATGTCATTGGATTGCAAGCAATGCGTTTGCTGTTTGCCTTTATGCTGATGTTTGTCGTTGCGCAAATTTCACCGGTGACGCTGCAACGTTCCGCACCCTGGATTTATTTCATTGGTGTTGTCACATTGATACTCGTACTTATCATGGGCCATATAGGCAAAGGTGGCCAACGCTGGTTAAATCTGGGTTTCGTGCGCTTTCAGCCTGCGGAATTAATGAAATTAGCCATTCCGTTGCTGCTCGCCTGGTATTACCATAAAAATTATCTGCCGATTACGCTTAAATCCGTCTTAATGGCGATCCCCATCATTTTTGTGCCCGCCCTCCTCACCGCCAAACAACCCGATTTGGGCACTGCTATTCTCTTGCTCATTGCTGGCATGAGCGTTCTCTTCTTGGCTGGATTAAGTTGGCGTATTATTCTTTTTTGCGCATCGTTGTTTGCCGTGTCTGTCCCCTTTGCATGGTATTTACTCTATGATTACCAACGCCAACGGGTGCTCACCTTTTTAAACCCGGAACGTGATCCTTTAGGCTCGGGTTACCATATTATACAGTCCAAAATTGCCATTGGATCGGGTGGTATCTTCGGTAAAGGCTGGTTAAATGGCACGCAATCCAACCTCCACTTTCTACCTGAACATTCCACAGACTTTATTTTCGCCGTTTGTGGCGAAGAATTTGGCTTTGCGGGAAGCCTTATCCTCATCATTCTCTATATGATGGTCGTTATGCGCGGTATTTATATTACTATTCATGCGCAAGATACTTTCTCCCGTTTACTCGCTGGCAGTATTACCCTGACATTTTTTGTCTCATTTTTTATCAATATGGGCATGGTGACAGGCATTTTACCCGTCGTGGGCATTCCCTTGCCTTTAGTGAGCTATGGTGGATCTTCCATGGTGACGATCATGATAAGTTTCGGTATCCTGATGTCTATACAGACTCATCGAAAATTGGTGACGACTTAAATAATAGGGATGAATGGAATGCTACGTTTTTTTGTTGTATTTTTTTTATGGTGTTACTCCGCCACGTTTGCCAGCCTGGCACTTGCAGAAACTCGGTTTGTAGACCGGCCTGATGTGCAGACATTCATTCAATACATGGTAAAAAAATATCATTTCAACAAACAACAACTCACCACCTTATTCAGTTCCGTCAAAATACGCCCACAAATCATGAGCCAAATAAAAAAACCGCTGGAACAAAAACCATGGTACACCTATCAAATGTTATTTGTCAGCGAATGGCGAATCAAAGAAGGCGTTGTCTTTTGGAACAAATATGAAAATGCGTTGCGCAAAGCCGAAGAAATCTATGGTGTTCCTGCAAGCATCATTGTCGCCACCATTGGCGTTGAAACAAAATACGGTCAACGCACCGGCGAATATCGTGTGATGGATTCACTCACCAATATTGGTTTTAGTAATTCGTCGCGCGCTAAATATTTCCGTAGTGAATTAGAGCAATTTCTTTTATTGACGCGGGAACATCATCTTAACCCCTTATCAGTGATGGGGTCTTATGCAGGCGCCATCGGCCAACCGCAATTTATGCCTAGCAGCTATCGCTATTACGCAGTGAATTTTTCAAAAAGCGGCAAAATTGATTTAATGAACAATGAAGTGGATGTCATTGGCAGCATTGCCAATTATTACAGTAAATTCGGCTGGAAATTGAATGAACCTATCGCCATACAAGCACGCGTGATTGGCGACCGTTACGCCTATCTTACAAAAAAAATATTAATAGACAAGCAACTCACCATGAACGAACTATCACGTTATGGCGTCGTCCCTATTCATAAAATCAGACAAGATGATTTGAAAGTAAAAGTGATTGAACTAGAAAGCCGTTATAGCAAAGAATATTGGTTGGGCTTTCATAATTTTGGCGTTATCAAACGTTATAATTCCAGCGATTTATACGCTATGGCGGTTTATCAGTTAAGCGCGTATATTTCTGCATTAAAGGAGCAAGACAAGAATGGCTAACTCAAGGATGAGTTTTAAATGGGTACTCCTCGCTTTATGCTTCATGGCCTTCTTATCCAGCTGTTCCCATATGGCAAGAAAAGATGGGCCGCCTAATTTTTATGTAGATGAAACTAAAATTCCAAACGCCGTTCCCAAGCCAGAGCCTTTGGCAAAATACGGCAACATGCATTCTTATCGCGTATTTGGTAAGCGTTATTATGTAATGAAATCCAGCAAGCACTATGACCAAGTCGGCACCGCCTCATGGTATGGAACGCAATTTCATTCTCACAAAACATCAAGCGGTGAACCTTACAACATGTTGGGTATGACAGCAGCACATAGAACGCTGCCACTGCCAACTTATGTGCGCGTCACCAATTTAAAAAATAATCGTCAAATTATTGTGAAAGTGAACGATCGGGGGCCATTTGCCTCTGGCCGCATCATTGATTTATCGTTTGTGGCCGCAAAAAAACTCGGCATGATTGGACATGGTACTGCGCATGTGCGTGTCACAGCTATTAATCCACATACCTTTGGCCGTGAAGAACTTTATTTTAGCAACGACAAGCCATTTTATTTGCAAGTAGGCGCTTTTCGTAGCCGCGCCAATGCGGAAAGATATAAAGAACGTTTGCTGACCATGCTTAATGAGCCGGTCAATATTGCAAAGCCCGCTTCCAGCAAACTTTATCACGTACAAGTAGGCCCACTGAAAGATGTGGCTAATGCAAATAGAATTTCTAACCGTTTACGTGCATTGGGCATTAAATCAAATAAACGGTCAGGTGCTTAATGTTGACTGCTTTGTTTTCCCTGTTTGGCATCCTTATCACTATCTTATTTGTAATAGGCACGCATGAAGCGGCGCATTTTGTCGCTGCGCGCTGCTTAGGCGTTAAAGTATTACGTTTTTCAATTGGTTTCGGGAAAAAAATATTTTCTTTTCATGATCGCTCAGGTACAGAGTATGTGTTAGCGCTTATTCCGCTAGGCGGCTATGTTAAAATGTTGGATGAAACCGAGGACACGGTTCCCGAACAAGAACGCCATCTTGCCTACAACCAACAACCGTATTATAAAAAATTTCTTATCGTGCTGGCGGGGCCTGCTTGCAATATAGTCTGCGCGTTGCTTTTGTATTGGGTCGTGTTTATGGTTGGCTTTGTTACCATCAAGCCTATCATTGGTAGCATTACCAAAGGTTCCATTGCAGCAGAGGCAGGATTACAAAGTCAGCAAGAAATCATACAGATTGATCATCACGACACGCACACCTGGACAGGCATTTTGTTTAGAATGTTAGCGCACATCGGCGACCATGATCACTTAACGCTTGAGACTAAAAAGATAAGCACACAAGAAAAAAAATCGTATATTTTAGATTTATCTCACTGGCAAATAAATGCATTGATGCCAGACCCTTTAACCAGCTTAGGCATTATCCCGTATGACCCGCCTATTCCATTAGTCATTGGTGTTATCAGTGAAAAATCGCCGGCTTTTCAAGCGGGCTTACAAATAGGTGATAAAATTATTGCGGTCAATCAGACTCGCATAAAGAATTGGAACGAGCTCATCACCTTTGTTGCTAAGCATCCGAGCCAAGTCATTGCATTTACCATTGAACGTAAAGGCAAATTAGAAAACATATCTGTAGAAAGCGGCTATAAACGTAATTGGTTATTCCAAAAATCTGGGTATTTAGGCATCGGCCCCACCTTCAAGCTGCCGCAAGATTTATTGAATACGCTACAATTTGGCCCCATCGACGCTGCTCGCCATGCCTGGCAAGAAGTATCTGACTTTACATATTTCAACTTATTAATCTTTGACAAATTATTCACAGGAAAATTATCCTTACAAAGCTTAGGCGGCCCTATCACCATTTTTGAAACTGCGGGGGAGGCCTTGAATGTAGGTTTCGTTGCTTTCATCGGATTTTTAGCATTTTTAAGTCTCTCCATTGGTCTCATCAATCTGCTACCCATCCCAGGTCTTGATGGCGGTCATCTCTTTATTCAGACCATCGAATTCATCATCCGCCGTCCGGTACCCGAAAAAATACAACTGGGGCTTTATCGCTTAGGGTTTATTTTTATCATTTTTATTTTGGTACAAGCATTAATCAATGATTTGTTGCGGCTTTATTAGCCCCTTAATCTTTTCTTAATATTAAGCTGATACTATTTAAAATTACGTCGATATAAAAAATGTAGCCTGGACACGCTGTTTGTGTCCGGGGTAGCGGCTTCGCTATATGCACCACCCTGGACACAAACAGCGTGTCCAGGCTACTTTTACTAAACGGGGTAGTGATGACGAACAACCGACGAGTTCCTACATTACGTGATATGGCGTTTGAAGCGCTGGCTAAACACAGTTTATTTAGTGTCGAGATACCTGCAGAATCTACTTCCGTCTACCACGAACAAGTAATGAGCGTTTTAGTTCAAATACTAATTGAAAAACGAATGCCCAAATTTCTGCATGCAGTAGCGGATAACGATACAAAAACAGTGCGGGAAATGTTGGATGTGAACCCTGAGCTATTAATCATCGAACCCCCAAAAAACCTTGTGATTGAAAGCAAGCTGACGTGGAATAAATTTTATGCTGAAAAAGCGTTAACCATGGCAGTCAAACGAAAGCAGCTTAAGATGATTGAGCTACTTTTTCCCTATTATGACAAGCTTGAGCAGACAGATGCGGTCAACGAAGCGAAAGCAGAAGCCTTAGCTGCATGGTCTTTGTATGACGATGAAATTGTTATTCCAGAGCAATATACCCTTTATCTACAATCACTGATTCGTGTTTTCTCTGAAGAAGTAAATTTTCCAGAAGCCATGTTGAGTGAAAAAACAGAAAAAGCTTTACACACATTGCTGAACATACTCCTTCCAAAAAAAGCCGTTAAGTTAGACGATTATATAGATGTGGAATTATTTCTCTACGCTGCTTATACGGCATATCAAGTTAACATCAAACAGTTACATAATTGGACGCAGCGTGCTGCATTTTTTATTCACGTGATTGGTTTAATACACAGTGTTCAAATACCTGAGACTGCGGAGATTTTATGTGAAGGTCTTTATTTCGTGACTAATAAAAATATCCAGAAAATATGTGATCGCGCGGCGGCTCTCAAATTGCTAGGAGATAGGCCATTTTATCCGTCGTCGCGAGAATCTGGCACTGGTTTAGGGCGGGATATTTTTTGTCATTTTGCAGGTGGATGCATAACGAAAATAGGCGCAATTGAACTTCAAGATGTACCGGGCGGCCCCTCGGCTCCTCCTCGCGTCCCACCTGCCGTGTTTTTTTGGAAAAACTATCTAGAGCAAAAAAATGAGGCAAGCGTAACCCGGAACAAAATGCAACTCGGCTTATAACGTTTCAACGATCTCGCGCATTTTTTTCCGGGGTTATTAAAATGTGTTTTCATTATGCAATTATTTGTTTGATTTTCAAGTACGAGCGAGATAAATTTAAAAGCAATTTTGAACCCCGGAAAAAAATGCGCGAGCGCGTTAAAACGTTATAAGCCGAGGTGCATTTTGTTCCGGGCTACATTTGCTCCCTCTATAAGATCCATTGTCATTCTTTTGTGTCGCCCCGGAAAACGCCGCTTTTTGATGTTTTCCGAAATGGCGCTTGTGTGTAATAATATAATTTATTTGCTTTTTTAAAAGGTAACTCAAAAAATTAAATTCTGTTTGTATTCTGCCTGTTTTGCTTATATAATATACAGTATAATAATACAGATAAACGAGGCAGCCATGTCGGGAAACAGACGGATTTCTAAGTTAAATGACACGGCATTTGATGTCCTTAAAAAATCCCAGTCAGATTATTTGAAAAAAAATGGCTTTTTTTCTAATGACATTTTTTCAATTTCATCCGATGCGCCTAGCAGTCAGTTACGAGCCGCTATCGACATTGCAAATCGCGTGACGTTTGCCATCTTTCTGGAAGCGGTGATGGATGATGATATCGAGACTGTAAAAAAATGTTTAGACGCGGAACCTGACTTAATATCAGGACAACCCGATAAAAATCTGGTGATTGAAAGCAAGCTCACTTGGCAAAAATTTTATGCAGAAAATGCGCTTACGATGGCGGTGAAGCGTAAACAAATTAAAATGGTCGAACTGTTATTACCCTATTTCGATAAGATCGAACAGACGGAAGATGTTATAAAAGCGAAAACAGAAGCTTTATCTGCTTTTGTCTTTTATGAAACAAAAAAGAATGCACAAAATAAGGATGAAATTATTATTCCGCAAGAATACGCCGCCTATGCGCAATCATTGATTGAAGCATTCAAAGAAGAAAGCTTTCCACACGGAATTCCTGGCAACGCTGGTGTACCCATGAATGGTGCGTTAAGTGCGAAAACAGACAGCGCTCTGGAATCATTATTTAACATACTGCTACCAAAGAAAGCTGTGAAGTTAGATGATTACATTGATCCAGAGCTTTTTCTTCTTGCTCTTTACAAAGCCTATGACGATAACTTTCATGAGTTTCAAAACTGGGAACAGCGTGATGCATTCTGTTTACGCATGATTGGTTTAGCCCAAAATGCTCTATCTCCAGAAACCGCGAAGATATTTTGCGAGGGACTTTATTACGTTGTTGAAGAGAACAGAAAAATAAGTGGGCGCGCGGAATCTCTCAAATTATTTGATGGAGAGGCGTTTTATCGTACTTCTCGGGCCGGCGGTTCTGGTCTTGGTTTTGATTTTTTATGTACAGCATCGACGTTGCCGCCTTCCTGGGACGCGGCGCCCCGCGGGCGTTTTTGGAAAATCTATGTCAAGCAAAAGCAACAAATTTTCGGAAATATTACGCAGCAATTGCTGCAACAACCAAACCGTCATTCAACAAATGACATGCGGCCCGGTTGTGTGATTCTCTGATACGTCTTAATTGCAAACCCGTGGCGATTACCGCGGGAACAATGTCAAAACAGGCATCACAAAACCACTGTATTAATTCGTCGTAACTCCAAATCCTTGTTGTGTTTGCCCACCAAAGAACGAATCTGTGCAAGTAGCTTCTGATGCGGCGGGTAGAAAAACGTTTTTTGTGTCCAGGGTTGCGGCTTCGCTATACGCACCATCCCGGACACAAAAAGTGTATAGACCGGGGACATAGGTGTCCAGGCTACACTTGCTTATGACTCTTAGGAAATCAGACTAAATCAACTAATTCTGAATATTGTTTCAATATTTCATCTGCCGTTAAGAAGCGGAGCGGCTCGCTCATCGCCTGAGCGATTAGCATTCGATCAAAAGGATCACGATGATAGC
>JABDBV010000044.1:8709-11354 GCA_013288395.1 Gammaproteobacteria bacterium
AAGAACGAATCTGTGCAAGTAGCTTCTAATGCGGCGGGTAAGTAGCCTGGACACGCTTTTTGTGTCCAGGGTAGCGGCTTCGCTATATGCACCTTCCCGGACACAAAAAACGTGTCCAGGCTACGCGCTGGGAGAGGGAAGTAATAAACGAGGAGCGTGGTATTTTTCCATGTCGATAACATGTTCATGATAGGGTTGCAAACTGTCGTGGTGGCCAACACTTATCACTGAGCAACTGGGTAAATAGTTTTTTAATGCGTTATACATCGCTGCTTCATTTGCGCCATCAAGCATCGATGTGCTTTCATCCATGAAAACCCAATCGGGTTTATGTAACAACACGCGAGCAAAAGCAATGCGTTGTTGTTCGCCTGGGGAGAGCCTTTCACTCCACGTGGCTGTCTCACTGAGGCGCGGAATAAATTCTTCTAGATTGCACTGACGCAGCACTGTTTCAAGCTGGGCTTCTAATTCTTTATGTTTATGATCAGGAAATAAAATAGCTTCTGCCAACGTACCTATAGGCATATAAGGTTTTTGCGGTAGGTACATCACGCGTTGGCTTTCAGGAAAGGTCGCCTCCCCTGCTGCATACGGCCAGATACCCGCCATTGCACGCACGAATGTGCTTTTGCCAATGCCTGATTCACCTTTGATTAAATAATTTTGTCCGTGCACAAAATTTTCATTGATGTTTTCCAGTAATAACTGGCTACGTGGTGTGCTAACCGCCATGTTACGCACGGCAATCACCTCTTCTGGATGCTTGCAAAAAATTAAGCGATTTTCTTTTTCCGCTTTCTCTTCCGCATCAGAAATATGGTTCACAAAGGTTGTTAACCGTTGTGCGACCGCTTGCCATTCAGCAATACGAGGATAAGAGTTTACTAAAAAGGATAAGGAATCTTGGACGCGTCCAAATGCTTGTAGACTTTGAATTAATCCACCCAATAAAAAAACTTTGTCAAAATAATTGGGGAGTGCGACGACGAGCGGCAACAACACGGAAACTTGATTATAACCTGCTGAAAACCACAACAATATTTTTTGTCGCAAAATAATCATGTACCAATTATCCAACACACGGCCAAAGAGGCGATCCAAAATGGTTTTTTGATGCGTTTCACCACTATAGAGCGCTACATTTTCAGCATGGGAACGTAAATCAACGGCGGCAAAACGGAAGGTGGCTTCACGGCGTTGTTGCTCAAAATTCAAGGGGACGAGCGGCCGTCCGATTTTAAAGGCAAGCAAGGTGCCGATCAGCGCGTAAATGATACCCACCCAGACCAAATAACCCGACACATGCAAACTACCAAACCGGCCTAACGGAACAACCAATGTGCCGGATAATTGCCAGAGGATGTAAATAAACGCAATGAAGGTGGTGATGGCACCAATTAAGCCCATTGATAAATCGATGGAGAAGTTAATGAGCGATCCTACGTCTTCTTGTATACGTTGATCTGGGTTATCTGTTTTTTCATCAAAATTTTCTAATAAATAATAGCTACGGTTTTGCAGCCATCTGCCGACAAACTGGTGTGTCAGCCAGCGCCGCCAGCGCAATCCAAAGAGTTGCGAGACGTAATATCGGTACACGGCAAGGATGATATAAAAAAAGGCGATGACGCAAAACACCATGAGCAACCGCACGGTGCCGTGTGTATCGTAAGCTTGCAGGGCATCATAAAAATAGTTGTACCAATAATTAAAAATCACATCGAGACCAACCAGCGAGACCGTCATGACCATAACAATGATAGAGAATATATAGGCTGGGAAGCGTTGATCGGATTGCCAGTAAGATTTGATGAGTTGCCATGGGGTGCAGCGGTTGACTTGGGAAAATTGACCCAAGTATCGGTCTTTGTTCTGATCCATCTTTTCCGCTCCAGGAGAGGAATATATGATCCTCGGAAAATAATACTACTTAATTAAAAAAATTATTTCTATAATCCATTAAAGCAATTTAGGAAATCGCCATGAAAAGGAATAACGCCATCCAAACCACCGCGATATTGTCTTCCTTGTTATTACTGAGTGGACTGCTGCTTTCTGGGTGCAACACCAACAAACCGACAGGCAGCGCAGCGGGCGCACTCATTGGCGGCGCTGCAGGCGCAGGCGCGATGGCGGCACTGGGCGGATCAAAGCCGCTCATGGTACTGGCAGGACTGGGTGGCGGTGCACTGGGTTATTACGTCACAACACTGCGTTATGACTCTGGCGGCGTTATACAAGGCGGCGGCCAGGTATACACGGTGGGGAGTTTTGTCGGCATTGACATTCCTAGCGATAATCTCTTTGAACCTAACTCTGATGAATTCTTGCCTCAAGCAAGCCCCATCCTAGACAGCGCGGCAACCGTTTTGCAACGTTATCCCGATAACAATATTTTAATCTCTGGCAACACCAGCGGTTTTGGACGCTCATCTTGGGAAAAGAATCTTTCTTTGAAGCGCGCACAAAAAGTCTCGGCTTATCTTTGGAACGCTGGCATCAATAATTTTAGAGAGCCGACGAATGACACACGAAAATTAAATTACGTTGGTTATGGGGATTATCTTCCCATTGCTTCCAACCGAACCAATGCGGGCATTCGACAAAATAGCCGTATCCAAATCACTTCTTATCCTTCCAGC
>JABDBV010000045.1 GCA_013288395.1 Gammaproteobacteria bacterium
CGGCAAAAAGAACAGGGGCGCAAGTATGTGGTCCCATTCCGCTGCCTACACGTATAGAGCGTTACACCATTTGTATTTCGCCCAATGCTGACAAAGATGCGCGAGATCAATATGAACTGAGAACGCATAAACGTGTGGTTGATATCAATCGACCAACCGACAAAACCATTGATGCGCTCATGAAGCTGGATCTTGCAGCTGGCGTGGATGTACAAATCAGTGTAGATGCAGAAGATTAATTGAAACATAAAAATCGTAGTGCCTAAATGAGGCGGTAAGAAAATGACTATAGGTTTGTTAGGAAAAAAATGTGGGATGACACGCATCTACAAAGAAGATGGGACAAGCATTCCTGTCACGGTTGTAGAGGTATTGCCTAATCGTGTTACCCAAATCAAAACAATAGAAAATGACGGTTATTCAGCAATTCAAGTCACAGTGGGCACACGCAAGCGTGCGCGTTTAACGAAAGCCGAAGCAGGACATTTTGCAAAAGCAAATGTAGAGCCTGGCACATTGTTACGTGAGTTTTGTGTGAATGATCCTAAAGATATTGCTGATCTTGCTGTTGGTGCCGAATTAAAAGTGGATCACTTTGTAGTCGGTCAATACGTGGATGTGAGCGGTTTATCAAAAGGTAAAGGATTTGCGGGTGTTATTAAGCGCTATCACTTTAACTCTCAAGATGAAACGCATGGTAACTCCGTTACCACACGCGCACCCGGATCCATTGGCCAACGTCAATCACCTGGTAAAGTATTTAAAGGCAAGCGCATGGCGGGTCATCTTGGTAATAAGAAAATTACCATTATGTCGCAACAGATTGTACGCATCGATCCAGAACGTAATCTCATTATGATTCGTGGCACGGTTCCTGGTGCGCCTAGCACAAACATCGTTATTGTTCCTGCAGTCAAAATGCCGGCAGTAAAAGAAAAGAGCGCGTGAGGAGACGGCAATGGAATTAAATATAGCTAACACTAAAAAGAAAATTGAACTTGCAGACGAAGTGTTTGCTTGCGACTTCAATGAAGCATTGATACATCAAATCGTCACTGCTTATATGGCAGGCGGTCGCGCCGGTACGGTATCTCAAAAAACCCGTGCAGAAGTTAGCGGTGGTGGTATTAAACCATGGAAACAAAAAGGCACCGGTCGCGCTCGCGCAGGTACCATCCGCAGCCCTATTTGGCGTAAAGGTGGTGTGACATTTGCGGCAAAGCCCCGTTCTTACAAGCAAAAAGTAAATAAGAAAATGTATAAAGGCGCAATGCGCTCCATTTTCTCTGAATTAATTCGTCAAGACAGACTGTTAGTCGTTGATGCATTTAGTGTTGATAATTTAAAAACAAAGTCATTAATAAAGAAATTAAACGACATGCAGCTAAGCGGCGGTGTGTTGATTATTTCCGATTCCGTCGATCAAAACTTGTATTTGGCTGCACGCAACTTGCATGATGTCGAAGTAAGAGATGCGACGACGACTGCAACTGATCCTGTTTCACTGGTCAGAGCAGAGAAAGTAGTGGTGACGGAAGCTGCATTAAAAGAATTAGAGGGGCTGTTAAAATGAAGAACCAAGAACGCCTATTAAAGCTTATTTTGTCGCCGCACATTTCTGAAAAAGCGACTATTGGTGCAGAAAAAAATAACGAATATGTATTCCATGTTATTCAAAATGCAACAAAGCCTGAAATCAAAGATGCGGTAGAAGCTTTATTTAACGCAAAAGTGAAAGCAGTGCGCATTGTGAATGTCATTGCTAAGAAGAAACAATTCCGCGGCATGGAAGGCAATAGAAAAGCTTGGAAAAAGGCATATGTGTCACTCCAGGCAGATCAAAAAATTGATGTGGCGGGAGTGCAATAAGAGTCAGCACCCATTTCCATCTTGCTGCGTTTAAGTTTTAATATAGAGAATTCGCTCAATTCAGTTGCTCTCAGCGGTTTTCGTATTATAATAGCGCGATTTTTAAGTGCTTGTCGCTGCCTGCTCGTATGCAAAACGAGCAGCAAAACGGTTTTTAAAGGTTTGATTTTAAATAGAATATTGTTTTATTGAGGATAATATGGCCATTGTTAAGCTCACACCAACATCGCCAGGACAACGTTTCAAGATTAAGGTCGTTAATAAAGACCTCCATAAGGGTGCACCTTATGCGCCGCTTTTAGCTAAAAAATCTAAAACGGGCGGCAGAAACAACCAAGGCAGAATTACCTGCAGACATATAGGCGGCGGACACAAACAGAAATATCGCATCGTTGATTTTAAGCGCGATAAAGACGGTATTTCAGCCAAAGTCGAACGCTTAGAATACGATCCAAACCGCAGCGCATTTATTGCGTTAGTGTTATACGCAGATGGTGAGAGACGTTATATTATCGCTCCACAAGGCTTAAAAGCAGGTGATGAAGTAATGTCTGGCAGCAGTGCAACCATTAAAACGGGAAACTGTTTGCCGCTCAATAACATTCCTGTCGGTTCCACCATCCATTGCATTGAAATGCAAGTGAGTGGCGGCGCCAAGATGGCAAGAAGTGCCGGTGCATCGGTTCAGCTCGTCGCACGCGAAGGTGTTTATGCGACGGTGCGTTTACGTTCCGGTGAAATGCGTAAAGTGTTGTCTGAATGTCGTGCAGTCATTGGCGAAGTCAGCAACTCAGAACATAACTTACTTTGCTTAGGAAAAGCAGGCTCGACCAGACATCGCGGTGTACGTCCGACGGTGAGAGGAACAGCAATGAATCCTATCGATCACCCTCATGGTGGTGGTGAAGGTAAAACAAAAGGTGGTCGCCATCCAGTCAGTCCATGGGGTGTGCCAACCAAAGGCTATAAAACACGGCGTAATAAGCGCACAGCGCAATTTATTATGCGAGATAGTAATAAAAAGTAGTGAGGTGATAGCGTGCCACGTTCAATTAAAAAGGGACCATTTGTAGATAATCACCTTGTAAGAAAGGTGGAAAAGGCAGCTGCAACGAATGACAAGCGTCCAATTAAAACTTGGTCTAGACGGTCCATGATTGTGCCAGACATGGTTGGTTTAACCATTGCTGTACATAACGGTCGCTTACATGTGCCTGTTTACATAACCGAAAACATGGTTGGTTATAAGTTAGGTGAATTTGCTGTTACACGCACCTTCCGCGGCCACTCAAGCGACAAGAAAGTTAAAGGCAGCGAATCAGAAAAACCATCCGACGAATAGAGGATTAGAGAATGGAAGTGTCAGCAAAATTAAAATTTACAAGAATGTCACCGCAAAAGTGCCGTCTTGTTTGCGATCAAATTCGTGGGTTACCCATTGAACGCGCATTGGATATTTTAAAATTCAGCCGTAAACGAGTGGCTGTTGTTCTTAAAAAGTTATTGGATTCAGCCATTGCGAATGCTGAACATAATTATGGCGCTGATATTGATGAATTAAAAGTCGCTAAAATTTATGCTGATCAAGGTCCAACATACAAGCGCATGCAAGCGCAAGCTAAGGGACGTGGCACACAGATATTGAAGCCAACGTGTCATATCACTGTTATTTTATCGGATCAGGAGAAAGCCTAATGGGTCAAAAAGTTAATCCAGTCGGTATTCGCTTAGGCATCGTCAAAGACTGGGCATCCAGATGGTATGCGTCCTCAAAAGAATTCTCAGACACATTATGTGCTGATCTTAAAGTACGAGAATATTTAAACAAAAAATTGTCGCAGGCCGGTATTAGTCGCATTCAAATTGACCGCCCCGCTCGCAATGCAAGAGTAACGATACACACAGCGCGCCCAGGTGTGATCATTGGTAAAAGCGGTAAAGAAGTTGAAACATTAAGAGATGAAGTCAGTAAAATTGTGAACGTGCCAGTCCATGTCACCATCGAAGAAGTGCGTAAGCCTGAAATTGATGCAAGACTAGTGGCAGAATCCGTCGCTCAACAATTAGAAAGACGTATTATGTTTAGACGCGCAATGAAACGTGCCGTCACCACAGCACTTCGTTCAGGCGCTTTAGGTATTAAAATTAGCGTGAGCGGTCGTTTAGGTGGTTCTGAAATCGCGCGTACAGAATGGTATAGAGAAGGTCGCGTGCCATTGCAAACATTCCGCGCAGACATTGATTACGCATTGGCAGAAGCCTTTACTACTTATGGTGTTATTGGCGTTAAAGTCTGGATATTCAAGGGTGAAGTGATTGGTGACAAAACGGGCCAGCCAGAAGGCACCGAAAAAAACGCTAAGCAGGAGAAATAATCCATGTTGCAACCAAAGCGTACAAAATATAGAAAACAATTCAAAGGTCGGAACCGTGGAGTTGCAACGCGCGGAGCGAAAGTGAGTTTTGGTGAATTTGGTCTAAAAACACTTGATCACGGCGCCATTACAGCAAGGCAAATCGAAGCGGCTCGTCGTGCCATGTCTAGACACGTAAAGCGTGGCGGTAAAGTCTATATCAGGATTTTTCCAGACAAGCCTATTACCAAAAAGCCACTCGAAGTACGTCAAGGCTCTGGTAAGGGTAATGTCGAATATTGGGTAGCCTTAGTACAACCAGGTCGTGTCATGTTTGAAATTGAAGGCGTCACTGAAGATTTAGCAAGAGAAGCCTTAGGCTTAGCAGCCGCTAAATTACCAGTGAAAACAGCATTTGTAGTGCGGACGGTAATGTAATGAAAACAGCAGACATACGAAAGAAAAGTGTAAGTGAATTATCAGCAGAAATGCTTGCTCTATTAAAAGAGCAATTTAATTTGCGAATTCAACGGGGAATGGGTCAAGCACCTAAATCGCATTTGTTTAAACAAGTGAAGAAAAACATTGCCCGCATTAAAACCATATTAACCGAGAAAGGTTCGAACGTATGACGGCAGAAGCAAGCGTAGAGCAAAAAAAGGTGGACCGAACAATCACTGGTAAGGTCGTTAGCAATAAAATGAACAAAACCATTGTGGTGCAAGTGGAACGCAAAGTGAAACATCCGTCATACGGAAAGTATGTGCGTCACTTTTCAAAAATGTATGCGCATGATGAAGAAAATGCGTGCCATATTGGCGATATCGTCAGCATTACGCAAAGTCGCCCGATTTCAAAGACCAAGCGTTGGAAGTTGGTTGAAATCCTGAAAAGCGAAGAACAACAACAATAACGAAACTTTTATGCTGCTGATTTTCCAGCAAAAAATGTAGAAATAGGCAGCAGGAAAGCTTTTATTTTAAACCAAACGTGATAGTATTGGCGGCTCAAAAAGCCGAGTGGCCAGAGTAGAGAAGTTGGAGTAAAGCATGATTCAAATGCGAACAATGCTCGATGTTGCAGATAATAGCGGCGCACGTCGTGTCATGTGTATCAAAGTGTTAGGTGGAACCAGACGCCGGTATGCTGCTATTGGGGACGTGATCAAAGTATCCGTTAAAGAAGCGATCCCTAGAGGAAAAGTTAAAAAAGGCGAAGTCCTCAATGCTGTTATTGTTCGAACCAAAAAGGGCGTAAGACGTTCCGATGGTTCAGCTATACGCTTTGATGAAAACGCAGTGGTTTTATTAAATGCGCAGCTACAGCCTATCGGAACCCGTGTTTTCGGTCCGATTACTAGAGAGCTCCGCGGCGAAAACTTTATGAAAATCATTTCATTAGCACCGGAAGTATTATGAACAAGATTAAAAAAGGCGATGAAATCATCGTTAGAACAGGCAAAGATAAAGGTAAAAAAGGCGTCATTCTCCGCATGGTCGGTGATGATAAGGTGCTGGTTGAAGGCATTAACTTGGTTAAAAAACATGTGAAGCCGAATCCGAATGCTGGCGAACGTGGCGGTATTGTTTCAAAACCAATGCCTATCCATCGTTCAAATGTCATGGTTTATGATGCTGCCAACAAAAAAGGTAGCCGCGTAGGCGTTCGTATTTTGCAAGACGGTGAACGCGTTCGTTATTTTAAATCCAGCGATCAACTAGTTGATGCTACAAAGTAAAAGGTATGGTTATGCTAAGTGAATCAAGTTTGCCAAGATTACAACAGGTGTATCGCAAGGAAATCATAAAGAAACTCGTCAAACAGTTTGGATATTCCTCCGTGATGCAAGTGCCTTACATTGAAAAAATCACCATCAATATGGGTGTGGGCGAAGCAGCAGCCGATAAGAAAATTTTAACAAATGCTATTGGCGATTTAGAAAAAATCACAGGCCAAAAAGTCGTGTCGACGATGGCACGAAAATCCAATGCAGGTTTCAAGATTCGTGAAGGTTGGCCTATTGGTTGTAAAGTGACACTGCGCCGCGCCAAAATGTACGAATTTTTAGACAGATTAATTGCTATTGCTTTACCTCGGGTGCGTGACTTCCGTGGTATAAGCGCAAGAGCGTTTGATGGTCGGGGTAATTACAGCTTAGGTATTAAAGAGCAAATTGTGTTTCCCGAAATTGAATATGACAAAGTTGACGCTGTACGCGGGATGGATATCACCATCACCACCTCAGCAAAAACAAATAAAGAAGCATTTGCTCTTTTACAAGCGTTTAATTTCCCATTTAAAGAGAAAGAAGTGAGTTAACGATTATGGCAAAAAAATCAGTTGTAAATCGTAATAACAAGCGTAGAAAAATTGCTGACAAGTTTCGCTCTAAGCGCGAAAAACTGCGAGAAGCGATTAGCAACGTAAATATAAGTGACGAAGAGCGCTGGGAAGCTTCCCAGGAAATGCAAACATTGCCACGAGATTCCAGCCCAACACGCAGACGTAACCGTTGCAAAATGTGCGGAAGACCACGGGCTTACAACAGATTAACAGGTCTATGCAGATTGCATATGAGAGCCGCGACTATCAGTGGGATGGTTCCTGGCATGCATAAGGCAAGTTGGTAAACATATAGAATTTAGAGGTAGATCAGATGTCAATGCAGGATCCAGTCGCCGATATGTTAACAAGAATTCGCAATGCCCAATTAATGGGGATTGTGAAAGTTAATATTCCTCATTCTAACTTGAAGAATGAAATCCTTGGCGTTTTAAAAAATGAAGGGTTTATCGAAAGCTTCGAAACAGTGGCAGCCGGTAAGCACAAAAATTTACAAGTAACACTTAAATACTATGACGGCCAACCAGTGATCGAGCGTATTGATCGCGTTAGCAAGCCAGCATTGCGCGTATATAAGGGTTACGATGATTTGCCCGTCGTACGCGGCGGTTTAGGTATCGCCATTGTTTCAACGCCTAAAGGCGTGATGGCGGATAAGGCAGCACGCGCTCAGAAAGTGGGCGGTGAAGTTTTGTGTATCGTTGAGTAGGGAGAAGAATATGTCAGTAGCTATCTCAACGTCGCGTATTGGTAGAAAGCCTGTCACTATCCCATCTGGGGTTGAAGTCAAATTAAAAGACTTACATTTGACTGTGAAAGGCCCTAAAGGAAACTTGGCATTTACTGTGCATCCTTTTGTAAATGTAACAATTGAAAACAACGAAATTAAAGTACATCCAAGCACAGACAGCGACCACGTGATTACAGGCACCAGTATCAGATTGTATCGCTCTATTGCCGGTACGGTGCGCGCCAATATCTACAACATCATTCAAGGTGTCACGCATGGTTTTGAACGTAAGTTGCTGTTAGTTGGCGTTGGCTACAAAGCGCAAGCCAAAGGCAAGATATTGTCACTGAGTTTAGGTTTTTCGCATCCAACTGATTTTAAAGTGCCAGAAGGTGTGGTGGTTGAAACACCGACACCCACTGAAATTATTATCAAAGGTGCAAACAAAGAGTTAGTCGGATTAGTCGCAGCAAAAATCCGTAGCATTCGTAGCCCAGAACCTTACAAAGGCAAAGGTGTGCGTTATTCAGATGAAATAGTCGAGATTAAAGAAACGAAGAAGAAGTAAACATAAGATTAAATTAGGGTGGAAAGTAATGAAATTAAATAAGCAATTATCAAGATTACGTAGAGCGAAACCAACACGGATGAAAATTCGTGAGCTGGAAGCGATACGCTTGTGTGTTCATAAAACTCCACGTCATGTGTATGCGCAAGTGACAACGCCAGACGGACAAAAAACACTGATCTGCGCGTCAACGTTAGATAAAGAATTAAGAAAAACGCTGAAAAATACAGGCAATGCAGATGCCGCCAAAGAAGTAGGCAAGCTGATTGCAAAACGTGCCTTAGAAGCAGGCATTAAGACAGTGGCATTTGATCGATCTGGGTTCCGCTATCATGGCCGAATCAAGGCGTTGGCTGATGCAGCGAGAGAAAGCGGATTAGAATTTTAAGGGTGACCTATGGCAACGAGTTATGATCAAAATACAAAGGGTGACGGCTACATTGAAAAGTTAGTCGCTGTTGCGCGAAACGCAAAAGTAGTGAAGGGCGGTAAAATATTTAGCTTTGCCGCGGTCACGGTAGTGGGCGATGGCAATGGCCGTATAGGCATTGGCAGAGGCAAATCACGTGAAGTGCCCGTTGCTATCCAAAAATCATTAGAAAACGCGCGTAAAAATATGCGTCCAGTGGTTTTGAAAGGCGGCACCATTCACCATCAAATTTCCGGCAAACATGGCGCGACCCGTGTATTTATGAAGCCTGCATCAGATGGTACCGGTATTATTGCTGGTGGCGCGATGCGCGCTGTATTTGAAGTGCTGGGTGTCAAGAATGTATTGGCAAAAATCGGCGGTTCCGCGAATCCAGTTAACGTGGTAAGGGCAACATTGAAAGCGTTGTCAAACATTTCTACGCCTGAATTCATTGCGGCCAAACGCGGAAAAACATTAGAAGAAGTGTTAGGTGAATCACGATGAAAGAAAAAGAAACAAAGACAAAAGTAGCCAAAAGCAAAACCACCAAAACCAAAAAAGTGGAAGAAGCTGTTGTTGTTGCAACAGGTCCTGTAAGGATGATGTTGAATACCATGCAACCTGCACCTGGCTCAAAGAAAAAATTTAAGCGCTTAGGTCGTGGTATAGGATCTGGCAAAGGTAAAACCTGTGGACGTGGTCATAAAGGTCAACGAGCAAGAGCCGGTGGATATCACAAAGTCGGCTTTGAAGGTGGACAAATGCCTATACAACGCCGTATTCCTAAGTCCGGTTTCCGTTCTAGACAATCGTTAACGCGTCAAGAAATCTACTTATCTGATTTGAACCGCGTTGAAGGCGATACCATCGATATGACTTCTTTAATGTCATCTGGCATTATTCGATTCGATACCAAGGATGTGAAGATAGTTGCTTCGGGTGAAATCACACGTTCAGTCACTGTGCGCGGTATAAGCGTCACAGCGGGTGCACGCAAAGCAATTGAAGCAGCCCAAGGGAAGGTAGAAGCATAAGATGGCAGCAGGCAGGTTAGGTGCGAATTTTAACTCAAGCGGGTTTGCAGACTTAAAGTCGAGATTACTTTTCGTTTTGTTTGCAATTCTAGTGTTCAGGATCGGTTCTTATATTCCTGTCCCCGGATTGAATCCGCAGCGTCTACAGGATTTATTTAACGCCCAGCAAAATAATATCGTTGGGCTTTTTAATATGTTCTCAGGCGGCGCCTTAATGCGCTTTAGTATTTTTGCGCTGGGTATTATGCCGTATATATCGGCATCGATCATTATCCAGCTGTTAACGGTGTTATCGCCTAATTTGGCTGAGTTGCGTAAAGAAGGTGAGTCAGGGCAACGTAAAATTAACAAATATACGCGTTATGGCACTGTTATTTTAGCCGCATTTCAAGCGATAGGTGTATCCAAAATGCTTGCCGTGCATGGCGTTGCATTAGATCCAAATTTTTCGTTCTTTTTTACGACTACATTAACACTAGTCACAGGAACGATGTTTTTAATGTGGATGGGTGAACAAGTCACAGAACGCGGGATTGGTAATGGTATTTCCATGATTATCTTCGCGGGTATTGTGGCAGGATTGCCTTCCGCTTTTGGTCGCGTGCTTGAGCAAGTTCGCGAAGGTCAGTTGCAAGTAATTATTATGTTGCTTGTACTGGCGGCCGTGGTGGGTGTGGTTGCGTTTGTGGTGTTTGTGGAGCGTGCGCAGCGTCGAATTACCATCAACTATGCTCGTCGAATTCAAGGCGGCAAAGTTTACTCGGCGCAAAGTACGCATTTGCCGTTAAAAATTAATATGGCAGGCGTCATACCACCGATTTTTGCATCAAGTTTAATTTTATTTCCAGCCTCCATAGCGCAATGGTTTGGAAACGGTAAAGGTTTTGAATGGTTAGGCTCCTTAAGTGTTGCATTGCAACAGGGTCAACCTTTACACATGTTGTTATTTAGCGCGGGCATTATCTTTTTCTGCTTTTTCTATACGGCATTGATTTTTAATCCTAAAGAAACAGCGGAAAATTTAAAAAAATCGGGTGCGTTTATACCCGGTATACGACCAGGCGAACAAACAGCGCGATACATTGATGGTGTGATGACCAGGCTAACATTATCTGGCTCTATCTATATCACGTTAGTGTGCTTGCTCCCTGAGTTTTTAATATTGGCCTGGAATGTTCCATTTTATTTTGGTGGCACATCCTTGTTAATTGTAGTGGTTGTGGTGATGGATTTTATGGCTCAAGTGCAAGCACATATTATGTCCTTTCAATATGAGTCGTTATTAAAGAAAGCAAATCTGCGTGGCGGAAGTGCCGCGCTTCGATAAGCTTCATCATTTGGTTTAGTGGGGTGAATTATGAAAGTAGGCGCATCTGTTAAAAAGATATGCCGCAATTGCAAAATTATCCGTAGAAACCGTACGGTACGTGTCATTTGCAAAGAAAAGCGACATAAACAAAAACAAGGTTAAGGTTGATTTTTATTAGAATGAGTATTAAAATCATGCACTTTTTGTATGTTAGGAGCGTTTAAATGGCTGCCCGTATTGCAGGCGTAATCATACCGATGCAGAAGCACATAGTCATAGGACTTACTGCTATCTACGGTATTGGAAGAAATCGAGCGAAAGCTCTATGCGGGACAGCAAAAGTTGATCCTGCAAAGAAGGTCAAAGATTTAACAGAAGCTGAGTTAGAAGGCTTACGCAGCGAGATCGTCAAAATCCGCGTGGAAGGCGACTTACGACGTGAAGTGGCAATGAGCATTAAACGTCTAGTTGAATTGGGCACCTACCGGGGAACACGCCATAAGCGTGGTTTGCCAGCCCGTGGCCAACGCACCAGAACAAATGCAAGAACACGCAAAGGTAAACGCAAAGGTCTTAAATAAGAGGTAGTAACAGAGATGGCAAAAACACCAGCAACAACAGAGACTGGCGATGTGAAAGCTAAAATAGTCGTGAATGCGGTAGTTGATTCAGACGATTCAGGCGAAAGCA
>JABDBV010000046.1 GCA_013288395.1 Gammaproteobacteria bacterium
AATGTGAATGAAAGCGTCTTGTAGGAGTGCATTGAAGCTAGAAAGATCGATGCTTGCTTTAGAATAAACTACAGAAAAATCGCTGATGCAAATACGTTGGTTGTCTGATAATGAAATGCTGTAGGGGTTTTCGTCAAATGTACGCAATCCCATATTTTCAAGCATAGGCAAGATGTCAGAAAGCGGCATGGCTTTTTGCCACTGAAATAATCGCAAATGCAACGGGTATTCAGTGGGGGACGTGGCGAGATGAAGGCTAATAGCTAACGGGTTTTTGTCAGATAGCTGTTCCATGTGAGTAATGTCTGTCGCCGCTAGATCGGTGGCGCACTCACTTTTGTAAGCTTGCAGAAAAGCATGCTCGAATTTATTACTAAGGGCTAAGCCCTTTTTTTTTCCATGCTCTGCTATAAGTTTTTTTTGTAGCTGCTCATTCCATGTAAGCGCCATAGTGCGATCCTTGTTGTATGTTAATTAGTTATAGCTTATTCCAATCATCAGAATCAATAATGCGTCCAGACGATTTTTTGCGTTTTTGAACGCTGGTTTTAGATGAGAAAAATTTGGCGCGAATTTTTGCGATGATAAATAAAATAAAACCAATGATGGCGCCAAAGAAAAAGAGATAAGCTAGCAACATGATGCCAAATACAAAGGCGACGATGGCGATGCCAGCTAGCAGAAAAGGTATAAGTTGGTTCAGCGCTTTTCTCATGGCTTAGAAGTTACCCCAGATGCTTTTTTTAGTTTCAGCGTTAGTGCGTGTATCGCGAAGCGTGAAGATGCGGTCGTATTTATCTTTTTCTTTGCGCTGGGGAGCTGACATTCGCGGGTGAGATTTATCAAAATCTGAGAGGAACTGGTCTAGTTCACTCGTATAGTATGTTAGATTAAGAAATTGACGGATTCTTTTAGCTAGACGGTTAAACATGCAGTGTGCCCTCCTCTTTAAAGGCGGATGAAAGTATAGCATATTACTACATTTAGAATTTACATCGAACAGTAAGTTTAGTAAGGTGTCAGGTTTTTGGCCATGTGCTGTCAGGATGGGTTGC
This sequence comes from Gammaproteobacteria bacterium, assembly GCA_013288395.1. Taxonomy (GTDB): domain Bacteria; phylum Pseudomonadota; class Gammaproteobacteria; order DSM-16500; family DSM-16500; genus Aquicella. Next base: position 1,056 of record JABDBV010000046.1, read on the forward strand.
CGCGCCCAGCAAAAAACGCTGGGCTCGCAATGACGGCGTAGTGACAGGACGGGCCGCAGCCCTAATAACTGGTGGAGAGTTAATGAAATTATTTTATTTGTTCGCCACCTTATGGATGGTTTTTTGTGTGGCTGATGCCGCCTTTGCCGGTACGAATACTCCCCGGCATTACTCAGTAGCCAAACAGAAAGCGCATTATCATACTGTCTCAAAGAGACGTTCTTCATCCGCAGCCTTACCGTATGCTAGCGTTAGTGCGCCTGGGATTTATGGCGTATCTCAATTAAGCAGCACCTTAAACTACATTGTTAATTCAAGCCGCGTGAATGCCGATGTGGCTGTTTATGTTAAATCCATGAAGTATGGCGATACGCTCTATACGCGAGGGATCAACCAACCCATGGTTCCCGCTAGCACACTGAAAATTTTTACGGCGGAAGCGGCGCTGCTTTATTTAGGGCCGAATTATCGTTTTTCCACACAGCTTTTAACAGACGCAAAAACAGTTAAAAACGGGGTATTGGAAGGCAATTTGTATATCGTCTTAAACGGTGATCCTTCTCTCACCTATGATGATCTAGATGATTTATTTCAAACGCTGCAAGCCGAACAAATACGGGGTGTGGCTGGTAATGTTTATATTGATAACACAGCGTACGATCAAAGCTTTTATGGGCCAGGCTGGGTTAGACGAGATAAAGATTATTGCTATGGTGCACCCATTAGCGCGAGTATTATTAATCAAAATTGCCTAACGTTTAGGTCGGTAGCCTCAAAAATGACAGGTCGACGCACTCTTTCCTTGCCCAAAAGACGTTATACATTTGCAGTGGGATCCGTTGTGACGGATGTGCCAGATTATAACCGCACGCTCATTAAAGGTTTATTATCCCGTTTGGCTATTAGTGTATATGGTACGGTCACCTTTGGTCCCGCACCGGCGCATTTGTCTATTATTGGTACGCATTCATCCAAACCCTTGAGCCAACTGGTGACGGATATGCTGAAGAAATCGAACAATGTGATTGCGGGTGCCATCTTTAAAAAAATAGGACAACTCTATAGCCGACAACCAGGCAGCTGGACCAATGGCAGTACGGCGGTTTCTCAGATTTTGGCCAAGCGCGCGGGTGTGAATGTGAGTGGCATGCGGATTCTGGATGGATCGGGTTTATCACCCAACAATTTGACGACGTCTGCGCAAATGATGCAGGTGCTGGATTTCGCCTTTCATAATGCAACGACTAGCTATGATTTTATTACCGCGCTGCCTATTGCGGGCGTGGATGGAACGTTGAAGCGTCGTATGGCGAATCTGATACGCAAGGTGCGAGCAAAAACCGGGACGTTTCCGCTGAATGGGGTTGCAAGTTTGGCCGGGTATACGGTGAGTGCTGATAAAGAGCCGCTGGCGTTTGTGATTATGATAAATGGACGCGGTGGGCTTGGGTGGCGGTATAGAGGGTTGGAAGATAAGGTGGTGACGGCTTTAACGAAGTATAGACGTTGAAAATTGCCAAAATAATTACAAATTTCATGGAAAATTGTAGAATTTTCCGCAATTTTCTATCATAGGTCAATTTTCAAACTAATATAAGAATTATCGCACAAAATAAAAGAAAAGACTGGTAGCTGCTAATGCCATCAGCGCGCCGCTTAAAAAATAACTGATTTTTATATGACTTTCGCGCTTAGTTTCTGTTGCAGCGTGATTCTCCGTCATCAGCGCAAAACGCATTCTTTCTTGCTGGGTTTTTTTCTCTTTTAATACTTCATAAATCAGTGAAGGAATTTCGGGGAGTTGTTCTGTCCATAATGGAGCATTGTCACGTAAGCGTTTAAAAAAGGCGCGCACGCCTATTTGTTTTTTGAGCCAGCGTTCAATTTGAGGGGCGGCGGTGGCCCATAAGTCTAAGTCTGGGGCGATAGAATGGCTTAAGCCCTCGATGCTAAGCAGCGTTTTTTGCAGCAAAATAAGCTGCGGTTGAATGTTGATGTGAAAACGGTGCGCCACTTGAAAAAGACGCAACATCAATTGACCGAAAGACATTTCATGCAAGGGTTGCTCAAAGATGCGTTCAGAAACAGCGCGGATGGCGCCTTCGAATTGATCAATGCGTGTGTCTGGTGGTAACCAGCCGCAAGCAATGTGTAATTCAGCAACACGCTGATAATCACGTTTGAAAAACGCCACCATGTTTTCAGCAAGATAACGTTGATCTTCTCGACTTAATGATCCAACAATGCCGAAATCAACCGCGATATAAGTGGGGTTTTCAGGATCTTTGTCGCTAACAAAAATATTACCGGGGTGTAAATCAGCATGAAAAAAACTATCGCGAAATACTTGCGTGAAAAAAATCTCAATGCCACGTTCGGCTAGCTTATTCATGTTAATACCAGCGCGTTTTAAACGTTCTACATCATGAATAGGAATGCCGTGTATGCGTTCCATTACTAATATATTGTGACGGGAATAATCCCAAAAAATTTTAGGAATATATAAAAGTGAGGAATCGGCAAAGTTGCGACGCAATTGGGAAGCATTTGCTCCTTCGCGCAGTAAATCTAATTCATCATATAATGTTTGCGCCACTTCATTGACTATTTGTATTGATTTAAAATGCCGCGCGCGGTACCAATAGCGTTCTGCTATACGGGCGAGCGCCATTAATAAATCAATATCGCGGTCAATGATTTTTCTTATGTTAGGGCGTAATACTTTTATTACGACAGATTGGCCATTCTGCAAGGTGGCGGTGTGTACTTGTGCAATGGATGCAGAGGCAAGCGCATTGACATCAAACTCAGAAAATAATTCGTGTACCGGTTTGCCTAGTGCTTCTTCAATAAAACATTTGGCTTTTAAGCCAGAGAATGGTGGAACACGATCTTGGAGTTTAGCTAATTCGATGGCTACATCATCTGGTAATAAATCACGTCTTGTAGAAACAATTTGTCCGGCTTTAACAAAAATGGGCCCTAAGTCTTCAATAGCGCAGCGTATGCGCTCGCCGCGTGAGAGTTTTTTTCCATTTGTCCAATAATACGGATTGAAATAAACGACAAAACGTAAAGGATAAAACCAATGCGTGCCCAAGACAATTTCATCGATATTGTAGCGCATTAAAACAAAAATAATGCGCATTAAACGTAATGGTCGCGTAATGATTTTCACGAAGGGGCCTCATTCTCAGTTAAGCAGCTTTTCAAATGTAGAATTTTTGCCTCCGCGCGATCTATATCCATGCGGATAGTGTCTACATCATTAAAAAAATCAGTTAAAGCTTCACGAGAGGGTAGCCACTCTGCTTCTTCCTGTACATATTCGCTAACATTATTTGATAAAGAATCGTCGGCTGAACGTAGCCAATTAAAGGCGCCACGCAAAAAACGGCTGATATGATAAGCTGGCACATCGCCTACGATGTGTGAAGCATGTTCTTCCCAGTCAATTTTTAATGCGTCGAATAAATCGACAATTTGCAATCCAATTTCCGCATTGCCTTCCATGACGAGATCATCCGCAAAAAAACGCTGGCGGTGTTGTTTGGCAATCATGGCACCAGCGAGTTGCAGCGGTGTGCCACGTAGCGAGGTGGCGGCTGGCAGCGTTGCATTGGGTTCGAGGGTGATGCCGGTTTGGGAGAAGATACATTGAAAAATAAAATGGAACGGTAAGAGTTCGATGGTGATGGTGTGACCTTGTAAATCGTTTAGGCGCTGTTTGGATTCGGGATCAAGGTTTAGATAAGCGTTGATGGCTTTTGATAAGAGGGGGAGGAAGTGTTTTTGCATGTTATTTATCACTCACTAATATTTATAGCCTTTATGCAATGCCACGACACCGCCGCACAAGTTGAAATAGTCTACATCTTCAAATTCAGCAGCAATCATCATTTCTTTCAATGTTTCTTGATCAGGATGCATACGTATGGATTCAACTAAATATTGATAGCTCGCGCGGTCTTTAGTAATGAGCTCACCCATTTTGGGGATGACATTAAATGAATAAGTATCATAAAGTTTGCGTATCAACGTTGTTTGGGGGCGTGAGAATTCCAGAATTAATATTTTTCCGCCAGGTTTTAGTACACGAAACATGGATTGCAGCGCAGCCTCTTTGTTGGTGACATTGCGCAAGCCAAAGGCCATGGTGATGCAATCAAAATCATTGGCAGCAAACGGCAAGTTTTCAGCATCGGCAATCACATACTCAACATTGCCGGCAATGCCCGCATCGATTAAACGATCGCGCCCCACTTGTAGCATGGCTTCATTAATATCGGTCAATACCACTTTTCCAGTGCGCCCCACTTTTTTTGCAAATGCTTTAGCTAAATCACCGGTGCCTGAGGCTACGTCTAATACTCGCAATCCTTCGTGTAATGCAGCTTGTTCGATAGTGAAACGTTTCCATAATCGATGCATACCCAAAGACATCACATCATTCATTAAATCGTATTTGCTCGCAACAGATTGGAAAACTTCTGCGACTAATTTCGCTTTTTCATCAGGTGGCACTTCTTTGAAACCAAAGTGCGTGGTGCGAGGGTTTGAATCAAGGGCCATGGCGGTCATTCTTATGTTAATGGTGGGGGTATTATACCTGGTTTTGGGCGTAGCCTGGACACGTTTTTTGTGTCCAGGGTGGTGCGTATAGCGAAGCCGCAACCCTGGACACAAAAAACGTGTCCAGGCTACTTTTGCAAAAGAATTACCGGGGTTAAATTTCCCATCCATTGCCTTCTTCTTTGAGCTATAGTTATAGTAAGTACGGATTTTTACTTATTTCTTTCTTGGAATGGATGCGTCGAGAAGGTGTGCTGAATGATAAAAATCAATATGAATACAGTAATAAAGCTACTTTTTTTAGTACCGATCATCACGGTAACGGTTTTTTTAGCGAAAATTGCCTACGCTGGCACGGATAGCGCGACGGCAGGCACGGTGTTACCCACCTCTGGGAAAAATATCAATAATAGTGTGACGGTGTATTCGCCTGCTTCCACTTCTTTCTCTTTTCAAAATTCGAATAACACCACTAGTAGCACAAGTCCTCCCAGCAACGTTGGTAATAATATGAATTGGGCGTACTCACCAACTATAAATACTGGCTTGCCTGTATTTGATGCCGGTATTAATGGCTGGGGAGGAACTTATCCGCCTTGTCCCGGTGATCCAAGCCAAGCCCCACCACAACTTGATCCTAGTATTTATGCCAATTTACCTAAAACGCCAATTTGTCCTGATATCAACGGCAATTTTCCTCATCCGTACGAATACTTAAAGGATCAAGTAAATTCTCTCTATAGCATAGCGCCGACTACCCAGGGGATTTACACAGTAGGCCAAATTTTTTGTCCGGATTATTGTACAGTGACGCGCACATCTACGCCTACGCCGGTTGCCGGGCAGTCGGTTACCAGTTTTCAGAATGCAAGCTGTCCTAATGGCTATGTGTCCATTGCGGATTTTAATGAGCAACCGGCTATACAGCACATGACCGCCGACACTACGTTACAAGGGCCATTTCAGTCGACGATAGCATTCAATAAACTTAAGGACGATCCTACGTATTTCTGTTCAATTTATTTAATCGATTACAATACAGTGGTATATCCTAAAAATGACGCAACAAATAACATCATCCCAGCACCTCTGGTTCCGAGTGGTAGTAGTATCAACGTCACTAGTTTCAGCGTACCCGTGACAACTAGTGGCTTTTACACTAGCCCACAATCAAATAGTAATTTTTTTAATTACGCTCAATCACAGAATACGTGTAGTAGTACAGTAGGCCCTAATGTGCAAGGCGCTGATACGCTTACTCTGCCAAGTGGCGACTTAGATACCTTCATTTATAACGGTCAACCTGCCGTAGGACAGTGGATACCTGCGCTGACATGGTCGCAATTTTGGAACAACGTGGGAGGAACGTTTGGCGTATACACGACTAGCTTTAATCAAAGTGAAGGCACTTGTTGGGGGTCTACAGGTAATTATCAACCAGATACCTTGGCGTCACTAAATCACAATGATATTTGGTGGCATTATTATAGGTTTGAAATGTGCCAATCCATTATTGATACAGGCTGGTATTATACTTCTTCTTTTGTACGCGTTTCTCACGTATGCGCGAGAATTAAGCCGGTATGGGAAAAAGTGACGAAGTAAGCTTAGCGTTTAATGCGGAGTTGTTGCAGATTTTCACCGCCGTCCGTCCGTCATTGCGAGGAGCGCAGTTTGCTTCGTCGCAAACTGCGCTCCTCGCAATGACGGACGGACGGCGGTGAAAATCTGCAACAACGTCGTTCAATGCGTGAGGTGTGCGAAAGGTTAATAAAAACATAACGTTAAAAAAAATTGCTAAGATTAAATTTCTTATCTGCGATCTACTTCTATGAGCTATAATTATAGTTAGTAAGGATTTTTACTTGTTTCTTTCTTGGAATGGATGCGTCGGGAAGGTGTGCTAAATGATGAAAATAAACGTAAACACAGTATTAAAGCTATTTTTTTTAATACCGATCATCACGGTAACGGTTTTTTTAGCAAAAATTGCCTACACCGGCCCAACAGATAGCGCAACGGCAGGCCCGTTGTCATCCACCTCTGGGGTAAATATCAATAGTAATATTACGGTGTATTCTCCTGCTTCCACTTCTTTCTCTTTTCAAAATCCTAATAACACGACTAGTAGCACCAGTCCTCCTAGCAGCGTTGGTAATAATATGAATTGGGCGTACTCACCAACTATAAATACTAGCTTACCTGTATTGGATCAGGGTATTAATGGCGTGGGAGGAACCTATCCGCCTTGTCCCGGTGACCCAAGCCAAGCACCACCACAACTCGATCCTAGTGTTTATGCCCAGTTACCTAAAACGCCAATTTGTCCTGATATCAACGGCAATTTTCCTCATCCGTATGAATACTTAGATAATCAAGTAAACTCTATTTATTATGCGGCGCAAACTACCCAAGGATTTTATACAATAGGCCAAATTTTTTGTCCGGATTATTGTACGGTGACGCGCGCGTCTACGCCGCCGGCACCGACTGTGCCTATTACCTCACCCATACTAGTTACTTCCTTTCAGGAAGCAAGCTGTCCTGATGGCTATGTCGCTGTTGCTGATTTTAACGAGCTGCCGGCGATACAATATCTTGCACCTGTAAACGGAAACACACTAGAGCCCCCGTATACGTCATTGAGCGAATTCAATGCTAAAAATAACGATCCTAATTATTGGTGTTCAATTTATTTAACAAGCTACAATACAGTGCAATACCCTGCAAATGACTCAGCAGGAAACATCATTCCAGCACCTGTTGTTCCGCCAGGTTTCTCTGTCGCTAATTTCCACGTACCGGTGGCACCTGGTGGTTATTATAATTCTCTGCAAACGAATAGTGGTTTCTTTAATTACGCTAACTCATACAAAACGTGTAGTGGCCCAGCAGGGATTGACACACTAGCACCTGACACATTTACTGAGCCAAGTGGTCCTCAAGAAAACATTAATGGTGATGGATTAGTGGGAGAATGGATACCTGCGCTGACGTGGACACAATTTTGGAACAACTTAGGGGGAACTTTTGGCACCAATACGAGTTATGCTCTTGGTGAGACCACTTGCTGGGGAGATTTTGCTGGAGGAAATTATCATCCGGATATTTCTGCTGGGGTCGCTCATTATGATATCTGGTGGCATTATTATCGATATGAGTCTTGTCAATTTGTACTACCTGCCAATTGGTATTTCACGTCTTCCGTTGTGCCCGCTTCTAAAGTATGCGCAAGAATCAAACCCGTTTGGCAGCAAATGACGAAATAACCTTAACCATTTTTGTCATGAATGCTTTTATCACGCCCCTACTTTTTCGCTGCGTCTTAATATTTCACCGGCTAATGCTAAATAAGCAATCGCACCTTGCGATTTTTCATCGTAATGTAAAATAGCGGCGCCGTGGCTGGGTGCTTCTGCGAGTCTTACGTTGCGTGGAATAACAGTGCGGTATACACGTTCGGGGAAATGTTCTAGCAATTGTGTAGATACATCAAGTGCTAAACGGTTGCGGCCATCATACATGGTGCGCAGTAAGCCTTCGATGTGCAAGCTCGGATTAATGGTGGAGCGTATTTGCTCGACAGTGTTTAAGAGGGCGCTTAATCCTTCTAATGCATAATATTCGCATTGAATGGGAATGAGGACGGAGTGTGCAGCAACGAGTGCATTGACGGTTAAAACACTTAACGAGGGTGGGCAGTCAATGAGGATGTAATCATATTCGTCGTTTATGGTAGCTAAAATGCGTTTTAAACGTTGTTCGCGTTCAGGTAGATGCAGTAATTTCATTTCAGCAACAATTAATTCTTGGCCAGTGGCCAGTAAATCAAAACCACCGTTGGTGTGGATGAGCGCGTCTTTGATAAAGACTTCTTGGCATAAGACTTGATCGGAGGAATGTTGCACTTGATTTTTGCTGACACCGCTACCGACGGTTGCGTTTCCCTGCGGATCGAAATCAATGAGCATGACTTTGCGTTTCATCGCGGCAAAGGATGCGGCTAAATTGATGGTGGTGGTGGTTTTACCCACGCCGCCTTTTTGGTTTGCGATGGCAATTATTTTTCCCACGAAATTTCCCCTGCTTTAATTTTTAGAGAGGCAAATGACATGCCGCTCAATGTCTATCCCTTTTATGTCTAATTGCGCACTGTGTTGCAACAAGTATTCTCTGGGTAGGTCCTTTATTTCATCGTGTGGATATTTTCCTTTCATGGCAATGAATCGTCCTTGTACGCAAAGTAAATGTGCTGTTGATTCCACAAACAAGCGTAAGCTGCCAAATGCTCTTGATAGGATACTATCAAAACAATGCGAGGGTTGAAAATTTTCGCAGCGGGCGTGGACAGCTTCTGTATTTTTTAAATCCAACTCGGCAATAACCTGGGTGATAAAGCGCGTTTTCTTGTTATTTTTGTCTAACAATACCCACGTTTGGTCGGGGTTTGCGATAGCGAGCGGTATGCCGGGTAACCCTGCCCCACTGCCTACATCTAACATTCGGCTTCCTAGCAGATGCGGTTGTACGGCTAAGCTGTCGATAATGTGCAAATACACCATCTCGCGGGGATCGGTGATGGTGGTTAAATTGAACACGCGGTTCCAGGTTTGTAGGAGATCTAGGAAGTGGATTAATTTTTGTTGCATGGCGTCGGTTAGTGAGATGCTGTTTTCATTTAATGCTTGAGTAAGGATGGCGTTCATGGTCTGCATACTTATTTTTGATGCCAAGTGTTTCACTTTTTGTTGCGTCTGCTGGATTTAATTGTGTCTAGCATGTTATCCGCTTCAGATTCACTGAGAATGCCAGCATATTCCATAGCGATATCTCCTGGAAAGGTGTGACGTTTTTTTAAATGCACCAATAATAGCGAAATGGCAGCAGGGGTGAGGCCTGGGATCCTGGACGCTAGTCCCACTGTTTCTGGGCGTACGTTTGATAATTTTTGCTTTACTTCATTCGATAAGCTAATTATGTCGTTATAATTTATATCTGCAGGTATTTTTAATGTTTCTTGCCGCAGTTGTTTGGCGATTTCATCTTCTTGTCTGTCTATGTATCCTGCGTATTTGGCTTGGATTTCTATTTGTTCGGCGGCTTGATTATCTGCAAGCGCTGGGCCGAATTCTTCGATATGCATCAATTGATGATAGTTGATGGTGGGGCGGCGTAATAATTCCATTAAGCGGTATTCGCGGGTGAGCGGAAGTTCGAGTAGCGGTTCCAATTTTTTGGCGGCCAGTGTGTTTGGATGCACGAGTGTGGCATGCAAGCGTTTTGTTTCTACTTCGATGTTTATTTTTTTTTGTTCGAAGCGTTGCCAATGTGTGTCGCTGACTAAATTTAATTCGCGGGCTTTGGGAGTTAAGCGTAAATCAGCGTTATCTTCACGCAATAATAAGCGATATTCAGCGCGACTGGTGAACATGCGATAAGGTTCTTTGGTGCCGCGCGTGACTAAATCATCAATGAGTACGCCGATGTAGGCTTCATCTCGTCTAGGCGTCCAGGCTTCTTTTTCTTTTGCAAAATTTGCGGCATTGATGCCGGCGATGATGCCTTGCGCGCCCGCTTCTTCATAACCGGTGGTGCCGTTGATTTGGCCGG
>JABDBV010000047.1 GCA_013288395.1 Gammaproteobacteria bacterium
GTGGGTAAGAATCAGCAATGATTAAAAAACTTAAGATCGCAGGGGATGCTATTCCTATGCCTTGCAGAAATCGACCGATAAGAAGAAATGGATAAGAGGGCGCCCATAAGCAACAGGCACTGCCAAAAATAAAAGTAACCAGCCCAAGCAATATGATGGGTTTTCGTCCATAGCGGTCAGAGAGGCCGCCGACAATGAATAAACTAATGCAATAGCCCAGAAAGTTAATAGACAACAATGATTCCACTAAAAACGGTGACAAGTGGAACTGATCCTGCAATTCTGGAAAACTTGGCATGAAGAGATCAAATTCCATGCCAGCGAGTAGATCCATCAAAATGACAGTCATTAAAATTATGCTTTTGGAGGTGCTTTTATTCATTTCGGGAACTCATCTTGGATATGAACATTGGCTGTTTTTATTATTTTTATGCAAATTTAAGCTTTATCGCAATGGGCCGTCATATAAATGGACGGCCCTGTCCTTAAAATTAATTGGGAACGATTTAAAGCGTATGTCGATTTAGATGTTGATGGAAATTTTAGGCTTATTTTAAATACGCGATTGTCTATTGTTTTTTGAAATTTTTCAAATTGTAATAGCTTAATTCTACTCACCAGCGAAGGCCGGGGGCTTAAGTTTCTAACAATGAAAACGATCACTGCATTTACATCTATCGAGTCATTTTCTACCGAAAGGCTTATTGCTTTCAAGATAACCGTGAATGACTTGGACAAATTTATCATGATGCACAGTGACATGGACGTCATGGCAACATTAGGCGGGTTACGTACAGTCGAGCAAACTAAAGAAAATGAAGTCATCACCTATGACCCAAAGTGGCCCGACTATTATAAACAAGAATCACAGCGTTTGCAGAAGGCCCTTGGTGACCATTTAAGGGAAATTTATCATATCGGTAGTACGGCCATTCCCAATATGCCAGCGAAACCCGTGGTCGATATCATGTTAGTATGTGAAAACTTAGATGCAATCGGCCCCATCACCCAGGCATTAAATGGTCTTAATTATTATTATCTCAGCCGAAGTTTTGTTCCTCATCGAAGTTTTTTTTAAGACGCGAAGATGAAAAAATAAGTTATCACTTGCATGTTTGTGAACGAGGTGACCCACAAATTGATCGTCATGTTAATTTTAGAGATTATGTTATTGCCCATCAGGATGATGCTAAACGCTATGCCGAATTAAAAATAAAATTGGCCGAGCAATTTAGCGAAGACATCAGTTCCTATGTTTTTGGTAAGGATAAATTAGTCCAGGAGATTGATGCAAAAGCAAAAATATGGCCAAAAAGGAAAAAAGATTACTTGTCTCCGCATACGGGTGTTTTTGCCCGTGAATGGTCTAAAGAAAAATTAATCAAGGCGATAGAAGCTAATCTAAATGTGCACATGACATACTTTGCCCAGTACTTAAACCAAGTTGATTTAATCAGGGTTCCGGGTTTTACCATTGTTAATTCTAGTTTACCTGACGATACCTTTAATTATGTATTAGATGCTGATTTTTCAAGTAACGACGCTAACAAAAAAATTAAACAAGTCACCGACTATTTTATTAGAAAAAAATCCCCTTTTTCTTGGTGGCTTGGTCCTTATGACAAACCAGCCGATTTAGCAAACCATTTAGAAAAAAATGGTTATATGAATACAGAAAACAATGTTGCGATGTATTTTGATTTAGACGCGTGGGACGGCCATGTGACCACGCCTTCCGGTCTTCAAATTATTCAAGCAAAAGATGAACAAACATTGCAGGATTTTGCACTTGTTCTTGCAAGTGATGAAACATCATTTAAGAAATATTTTTCATGGATTGCAAAAATTTTAACGGATGACGATCCTATTGAATATTATGTGGGTTATATTAATGGTAAGCCCGTTGTGCGAGGGCTATCGTGTTATTTTGCTCAAGTAGCAGGATTGCATTGGTTATCGACGATACCGAGTGAACGTAGAAAAGGCCATGGTCAAGCGATGCAAGCGTATCGATTAAAACGCGCCAAAGAGCGTGGATATCATATTGCTGTTTTACAAGCCTCTCAAGAAGGTCATTCACTTTATAAGAAAATCGGCTACAACGAATGTGGTACGTTCAAAGAATTTAAGCTTAGGAAAAATAATGGGACTGAAAAATAAGCGGAACTAACTTCTCATACAGTTGAGAGAGTATATAATAAATTGAAAGAAAAGATCTGAGGAAAGTGGAAGGAGGATATATGAATGAAAAAAACTCTAAAAATGAAGCATATGAAATATGTCAGAAATGGGACGATAGAAAGAAAAAAGCGATACATTAGGTTCATTCTGGGATTAAGTTGTGTTGCAGAAATCATAATCTAAAATCGAATCCAACCAAATTCAGTTATCATCATTGAAGTAATTATTTTCAACTTGTAATTTGGCAGCCCATTTTTTTCCCCTTGTCTTTTTGTCCATGCGTTGGCCAGAGTACTCGACAATAATTATTTCTCTATTATTGCGAATATTGGATATTTCTGTATTTACATGAAGGTCATTCCCTGAATACCCAATTAATATTATTTTTTGGCTTTTAACTAATGATGATTTAAAAAAATCCCAATACGAATTTAATAGTGGACTATACGATATTCGTGATAGTTTTAAAGATGTTTTACATAAGATAAGATGCTCTCGTAAATATTCATTTTTAGTTTTGTTAGCAGCATATGTCTTGTAGCTATCTTTGTTGATGATACCTTTTTCAAGATCACTATAAATATGAATTTATTTAATTGGGCGTTTTTATCTGCATCCATACAAACATAATCAAAAAAATACCATGCCGTGTCTGCAATAAAATTTCGAAAATTTTCTGGGAATTTTTTAGCGTCAGGATGTAGCCACTCAATAAATGAACAAAATCAGCTTGTATCAACGCGCACCGTCCCTCATGCTAGAACATTGCGAAAAGCTCGCGAACAGGTAAAAATGATGGTCGCCACTGGTTTTTCTATCCACCGGACCAGAAGTTATCTGGAAAAATGGGCGCTTTGGTGGACAATGACGACAGCCACGTGGAGTTATAAAGAATTACTCACCGTATTCATTCAATCATGTTGGGATTACCGGCCTGCTGCAGTAGCAGAAGGGCTTCTTCGAGTCTCTACATTATTAGACAGCCGCGATTCGTCGCTTGCCGCGGTGGCCGCATAAGCTGTGTAATGCTGTTGTTTTTGTTTGACAAAAGCTTTGCAACGACTGGTCGCGGCGAACATCCACGTCCACGCGCGCGCCCCGGCCGCGTCGGCCCATATATCTCCGTAAAAACCGAAAAAATGAGAACCCCCAATACCATCTAAAATAATCGGCCGACCTTGAGAACAATCGAAACGAACAGGAAGGTGATCAACAAAAACATTGCCAATACCTTTTGCAAAAACTTCGAGATGACAAAATTGACTACGTCGCATAAAAGCTGTGTAGACGGCAGTAACAACTACCTCCGCTTTTCTAGCCCACCAACCACCCAGATTAGGGCGCAACTTATCTTGAACAGTATTATTGTCAATATAGGTTCCCAATAGATCAAGAAAATCAAGATACAGTTGCCAGCAATCCCAAACGATACCCAATTCTCCATTGTCCTTGTGGCTTGGCTTAAAGGCATTTTTTATAAAATCTTGTATAAATTCCAGGTCCATTAGGTTTTCAAAGGGTACAGTATAGGAGTTATTCACTATTTCAGTGCAACTGATAACCTTATTAATTAATATTTCTATTTCTCCCAAATAACGGGCCTTTCGCTCTTTTGTGGCCGTTTCATGCAAAGGCCCGGATGTTTCATTTAGTTGTAGTTGTAATTGAGTTTTAATATGATTACTCCTAGGGCCCTTTGCCTTATCAAACCAAGAAAATAGTGTGGGAATTAAAGCACAGGGTTTAGCTTCAGCTTTTGCCTCTGTCACATCAAATTCGTCTAATGCAACTAATATTTCCAGGATGGATTTTCTTGTAATGAGACGACCACAAGGATCTATTATTTCTATTGGAAATGGAAGCGTCTGTAAAATACTGGGGTATTTTTGCATGAATGCTAAAGTTTCATTGACTTTGATGCGATGAGCTAACTGATAAGCGGCCTTGTGTGCAGTTGAGGCAAGAAGTGCTTTGTCTCCAAAAAATGAAGGCCTTGAAAAAATGTTAAAATAAAGGCCATTTCTATTTTTACATTCATCTGTGTTATAATTTGTTAAGAAAGACAGAACATGGCGCTGTAGAGGCTTTGGAAGTCGGCTTACAATCTTCTCTGGTTCTTGTTTTTTCTCTTCTTTTTTTTCTATTAATGCTCTACTACTTGCGCTATCCATTATAATGGCCCTCGAAAATGATGTTTTATAAAAGTAATTCTGATTAAATAATGGCGCATATTATAATTGATTGTATTTAAAAAAAACAACAGTAAATGCCGTAAAAGAGATGAGTACAATTAATAGCCAGACCATAATTGAAGGTCTCATGCTCCTTCCGGAAGGGCAATCTTTTAGGGCACTTGACATTTTAGGCAGATTTGAATAATCAATTCGTATTGCTAAAAACTGGTAATGCTCCCTATGACCAACCATACGACAATTTTTTATTCGTTTTCGTGCATCAATGTCCGAACGGCAATGTCCTCATCAATACTTGCCCAATGCACCCCAATACCATTGCCAATTAATCTCCAATCATTACGATCTTTATCGCTTGCATCACGCAACTTGGGGAACCATTCAAGAGGGGCTGAAATTTCCCTGCCATCAGCCAATACACAGTGTAAGGCAGTTTTGGTAAAACTGACATCAATTGCACGGTCATCAAATTTAATTGCCAAAGAATTCATGCCATTTCTCCAAAAAATAATGTATTGTTCGCAATTACAAGTGTTCTTATTTTAGCTAATTCATGGCTCCTAAATCCATAAGAACTTGCGAGATTGACAGGGTTTAGCCAAAATTTGGCAAGTTTATCACCATTTTCTATGTGAACATGCGGTGGTTCATTCCCTTCTAAACTGAAAAAGAAAAATCTAAATCCTTTGAATTTTAATAAGGTTGGCATGTTTGTTTCCATTAAGTTACTGCACCAATTCTGCACCAGATTATAGTAAATCTAGGTTGATAGTAGGTTTTTGTATCATTATTTATATGTAAAACAACGCAAGTAGTTGATTGTTAATAATATTTAAAATAGCATTGGCCATTCGTAATCAGTAGGTCATGAGTTTGACTCTCGTCGTCGGCAGTGTAAAATCAATGGCTTATAGATACATGACGGGGATAAATCTATTAACGTATTGTTTACGTCCACTTGACAATGTAAACAAAAAATGAGATTTTGTTTACATCTATCCATCAATGTAAACGATAATGGTTAATATATGAAATTAGGCCGTCTACAAAAGCAACCTCAAGGGTATTCTGCATTTATTCCTTGTTCCTTTCCACCGAAAGAGGGATTTGATTTTTCAAACGAACTTATTCAAAAAGCAAGCGATGCCATGCGTTATCTAGGAAAATTGGACGGGATTACACAACATTTGCCAGATGTTGATTTTTTTCTTTATATGTATATTTGCAAAGATGCGGCTTCTTCAAGCCAGATTGAAGGAACACAAGCTACAATGATAGATGCAATTGAAGCAACATCAAAAACGTCAGATAATTTACCCAGAGATGTCGATGACATTTTGCATTATATCCAAGCATTGAATTATGGATTGGAACGACTGAAGAGTTTTCCTTTATGTCTTCGTTTGATAAAAGAAATTCATAAGGAATTAATGGATAACGCACGAGCAACCCATTTTTCTGATCCAGGAAATTTTCGTGAGTCACAAAACTGGATAGGGGGAACGTCACCTAATAATGCATTATTTGTTCCTCCGCCTGTTCATGAGATGAATCGAGCATTAGGAGATTTAGAAACATTTTTTCATGAGGAAGATTATCTATTACCTATCATTAAAGTAGGTCTCATCCATGCTCAGTTTGAAACGATACATCCATTTTTAGATGGCAATGGTCGAACTGGACGAATGTTAATTACACTTTTTTTATGGCTAAAAAAATTGCTAGAGCGTCCTGTTTTATTTTTATCATCCTATTTTAAGAAACATCAAAAGCTTTACTATGATAAACTCAATAATTATCGTGATGGCGAAGTTGAAGCATGGTTAGATTTCTTTTTAGATGGGACAATTGAGATATCAAAAGAAGCAATTGAGATAGTCAAAAAAATTTCTGTTCTACGTGACGAAGATATGAAAAAAATTCAAGCATTGGGAAAAACAGCATCTACTGGTGCAGTTGATATCATACATCAACTTTTTAAATTACCTATTGTAAATGTAGCTAACATTCAACAATGGACAGGATATACACGTCAAGGCGCTCAGAAAGTGATCGATCGTTTTGTTGCTTTAGGGATATTAGAAATCAAGGATGAGCATAAAACATATGGACGTTCATTTCATTATCGAAAATATATTGAGATTTTTACAATTGACTAATAAATGGAGTTAAAAAAGGTTCTTTAGTTCCATTTTTTTAGAATAAAATCAGAAATCATCTGCATGGGTCTTCTGGCGCATTCTAGCTCCAAATGCGACAGTCATTTTTATACTGCTGAAAAAACACTTCTTGGGGCGTTTTGTACCCTAAACATTTTCGAGGGGGGCACCGGTTCATTTTTGCTGCTAATTGATCAAGGTCTTCCTGGCTGATTTTGTCAATAGGAAGAACAGATTGATTACCTTCTCTATTTTAATCATTATACCACTAAGGTTTAAAACGTGTTTTATACTAATAAATATGATTTGATTAAATATAGAATCGTTTTTAGCGAGAGTCCAAGCATAGGATGTAATTTTGATGTAAGATAAATTACGTGAAATACGTAAGCGTCCGATTAATTGCATTATTCGATTGTATAATCAAAAACAATATGGGATTTACTATTTATTAGTGCTGGGATTCAATACCATTTTCAATACAGGTAGCAATTAACGAATAAAAAATAGCGCCAGCTTTAGCTCCTTTTGGTGAACCCATAAATAAAAAATTCTTGCGTCCTAAAGCTAATGGGCGAATGAGATTTTCAATAAATAAATCTGCTTGATAAATATTTTTTTCGGAAGAGGGTGCAAAGCGTTGTTAACTGGCCAATTTAAATTGTTCAATCAAAAAAGCATTTTTTTAATTTTCAGCAGCAAGCGCTTGCTGTAAATTTAAAATAATTTTTTGTAGGGCTTGCGGACAAGTCTATTCCTATGCCTTGCAGAAATCGACCGATAAGAAGAAATGGATAAGAGGGCGCCCCTGTTTATGGCGATCGCCCAGTATCAAAATAAAGCCCTATTAAGGTGACTGCCCCCATTACTTCCAATCGCTGACTTAAATTGTTAGACTAAAGATATATATTTTTTAACGGTAGATGAAATTATGGACGGCCCTGTCCTTCGTTATACTACAAACCAAATGCACGATGTAGCGTGAGTTATCAATCTTGGGACAAAGCGTCCTGCGAAAGGTATAGGGCAAGAGGACCAATCCTTTAATGAATACGCTTAAACAGAACGTATTAAGTATTTTCGGAGAAAAGGGCAAGCTTTGGATTGCCAGCCTGCCCCATATTATTGATGAACTCGCCAATCACTGGAAATTAAGTCATATTACCCCTGTAGATAACATGACATTTAATTATGTTGCTAAATCTGTTACGAATACAAATGTGCCAGTTGTGTTAAAAATTAGTTGCGATGACAAAAGTCTTTCAGATGAAATTCAGGCTTTAAAATATTTTGATGGCAGTGGTTCAATTCAACTTATCGCGCATAATGAAGAATATCATGCTCTGCTATTACAACAAGCTGTGCCAGGCATAACACTCAAATCTTTATATCCATCTCAAATTGAGTACGTGATGGATCGTTATATTGATATTATGAAAAAGCTGCACGATAAGCATTTATCTAACAAAGATAATTATCGCCATATCAGCGATTGGCTACTGGCAATTGACAGTCTTAAAGATCATAGCTGTCCATCCCATCTAGTAAAAAAAGCCATTGCATTAAAGAGCGAATTATTAGCTTCCATTAGCACCGAGATTTTTTTACATGGAGATTTGCATCACGACAATATTTTAAAAGAGGGAGATCATTGGTTAGCGATTGATCCTAAAGGGATCGTTGGAGAACCAGAATTTGAAATTGCTGCTTTTGATTTTATGTATATCAATGAGCTTGCAAATAAAAATAATGTGAAAAATATATTTGAAGCGAGAATTGATTTGCTTGCTCAGAAAACAAATCTTAATCCACAACGAATTAAAAGTTGGGTATTTGTCCGTCTTATTTTAATGGCTGCTTGGCATGTGGAAGATAAAGGCGATCCAAGCTGGGCAATTAAGTTGGCTGAACTGATAATACAAAAGTGAGGGTAAAGGCATGAAGAAAAGCTATCTATGGACGAAATTAAAAGTGCGATTACATCTTGTGCATAGTGCGCCTGGTGAAAGTTATAACTGGCTTTTTCTTCCTGGTGGTCCTGGGTTAGGCTCGGAGTCTTTAAATGGACTTGCTGAAATTTTACAACTTCCAGGCGCTGTTTGGCATGTTGATTTTCCTGGTGATGGTTCAAATACAGCCCCAGATGATGCTGAGTATTTTTCGCATTGGTCTGAAGCCCTTATAGAGGTCACTAGCGCATTAGAAAATGTTATTGTAGTAGCACATTCGTCGGGAGGGATGTTTACTCTTGCTACTCCTGCTTTAGAAGACATTCTCACTGGTTTAGTATTAATGGACTCTGCACCTGATGCATCATGGCAGAAATTTTTTACCCAGTATGTAAAAGAAAACCCGTTAACTGAAGCAGAAAAGTTGCAAGCCCTTTATGATAAAGACCCATCTAATGAAACACTAAAGAAATTAACAATAGCTTGTGCTCCCTATTTTTCTACTAAAAACGGCTTGCAAGAAATTATTTTATTGCTTGAGTCTTTACCATTTAATTACAAGACTCATTTGTGGGCGGCTGAAAATTTCGATCAAACATATAAAGCGAAATGGGTTCCACAAGCTATGCTTACATTGATATTTGCGGGTGATCAAGATCATATTACTCCGTTGAAATTATTTTTAGATTCGCCTGACTTTCAGCGTGAAAATATTTTAATCCGAGAGATTGATAACGCTTCGCATTTTCCCTGGATTGATAACCCACAGCAAATTAAGCAAATTTTTGATGAGTATTGTCAGCGACTTCAGTTGATTAAGAGGTTTGTATCACATGTCTAAATATCTAGGCGAATGTTATTGCGGTATAGTTAAGTTTTACTGCGATGGCGATCCATTTTTTACTCAATATTGTCATTGTAACAAATGCCGTGAAGTAGCGTCGCAATCAAAACGTGATGCGGATAAACCTGGCCCCCTATATTACTTTTGAGTTGATAATAGTTTGACTTGCGCCGTTAAAATTGGACTTTACTCCTAAAAAGTTGGACTATTCTCCATATGTTTGGTATAAATTAATTATGGATAGATAATGGATATTAATTCATCGGGTATCGGAATGACTGCATCAATTTTTGGATCGAAACATACGAACTTTACTGATGCTTCTGCACAAATAGTATCTGGTTTATTTTCAGAATATTTTGCAAGGCCAAATCAATTTGTTTAAAGGCAGCTTTGTCTGACGGAAACACACGTTTGTTTTTTCACTACTAGCGCATCAAAATAAATGATAGGGTAGACACGGTCAAGTGGCCTTGATTGCCACGCTTTTACCTCGTCTAAATCAGCATCTGTTACGTTGGAAATTAGCGTTGCTGAAATGTCAACGCCATACAGTTCTTGTAATTGTGCTTGGATGTCGTGCGTCGTCAAGCCACGGGCATACATGGATAGAATCTTAGAATCAAAACCCTCAAATCGAGTTTCGCCTTTAGGAACAAAATATTATAGGATTTTAAGTTTTCTATGAATTTATTTAATTGGGCGTTTTTATCTGCTTGCTAAAATTGATCTATCTTCATCATCAGGTAATTCGGCTAGATTTTTGAAAATATCTTCTCTTTTCAACTGATGGGCTTGACATACTTTGCTCGATCGAATAAGGTTTGGTCGATTAAAATACATTTCAAAAGGTAGAACGATATGGCACAGTCACGCAAGACATCAGAGCATAAACAACATGAAGATCATCTCAATGATAAAGCCATCGCAAAAGCAATAACTTCCGATATTGCTGAAGAAAAAGCACCCAATGCCCAATCGATGACAGTGACATTGCTAGAGCCATCTCAAATTAATAAAGAAGACGAAGACAAAAAAAATGAAGACTGGATGCTAATTCAGCCCCTTCAGGTTGTCCCAGACGGACTTCTAGATATTTGCTTAAGCTATATGGCCGATCCAATAGAAGAAAAAAAAGAAGAGAAAATAGCTTACCCTCGAACTCATTTTTTTAAGAAATGTCTTGCACAGCGACTTCATGAAGCAGCAGATGATCTTTTGTTTGGTTATGGAACTAAAGCATTAGCGTTAGTCACAGAAAATCCGTGGGCATTAGAATGGAAAACAATGGGGCGAGACCGTTTCAAAACATGTGTCGAAGGAACATTATTACAAATAGCAGCCATGATTTTAGATGTGAACTATCGTGATAAAGAACCAGAAGAAAAAGAAGACCATGGAATGGTTGAGTTGTTAAAAAAAGCAGGAGGACTATCTGACGAGGCAGTTGCAAAACAACTTGATTCTGTACTCTTTTCAGATGATGCAAAAATAGCGACCCAAAAAAGAACACATGATACTTCAAAAGTGATGGAAACATTTTTTGAAGGTATTATCAGAAAGAAAGCAGAACTGCCCGACCAATGGAGCACAATTGATGAATTTAAAGCAGCTCAAGGACAATGCCAGTTCGAAATTGATACGCTAAGAAAGGATTTACTGCGACTTGTATCTGATCAAGTGATCACTCATGGTCAAGTTCGTCCGCCTGAGATTATTCTTGAATTCATACAGAAGCTTGAGGGCCCCCGTTTAGGCAATGGGTGTAAATTAACAAGTGATTTGCTTT
>JABDBV010000048.1 GCA_013288395.1 Gammaproteobacteria bacterium
ATTTCACATCCTTTAAGAAAACGGACTGATTTAACCTTGGTGTCATTTGCGGAGACTGCGTTTTTAAAATTATCAAATGTTTCATAGGTAAATGCTAGGTTGCTTCCTCAGTACTTTACTCTTTTACTTCATGGTTTATCTATTTCTGGGGTGCAGGCAATGCGGCTAGCCGTATTGTTTTCTAAATTTGAATATTTAAAACTTGATTTTAGTGGTAATAATATTAACGATGCCGCGGTTTCGTATTTAGTCGACGCCCTAAAAGGTCTTGAAAACAAACAAGCACATCGAATTACGTTGCAATTAGAAAATAACGGCCTTAGTGGGGAATCGTTGACATCGGTGACTGATGCGTTCATGTCTATACTTGCCGAGCAAAAAGATAATCAATATGTAAATACAAATTTAAAATGGGCTATTCATCTTGGAAACAAACCAAAAAATAATGAAAAAAGAAACTATCTCGATGGTTTTATATTAGGTGATTTTAGAACCAAGTACGGTTCGGCCTCTGTTATCACCTTGTTTAAACGAGCGAACGGCCATGAGCCTTTTGTAAATGTGCCGCATTGTGGGAAATTTACCACTCAAGTTGAAGAGAGCATGCAAGACGAAAATAAAAGTAAATCAAAAAAAACTTATAAAGAAGATTATTCTGAAGAAATAGCGGAGAAAGCATTAGAAAAAATTTCACAAGAAAAATTCTTAAAAAAAACGAATCGGAAATTAGAGAATAAGAGAAAAGAAGCCTTACGCCTGAAAAAGCTTGAATATGCAAAGGGTTATCATGTGGTCATGCGGCGTGAGGGCTTGTCGACCAACAACCTGCTGACAAACTATAGAGAAAATAAATCTATTCGATTTGATGAATATAGAGAAAATAAACCGATTCGATTTGATGATGAAAATAGCAGTATTTTTAGTACCAGAGATTATAAAGATTTTAGGGTTGACGTTAATCAAACAAATGATAACCCCTCTCCCTCTAATGATAAAGTAGTGCTTGGTTACTCGCTACAAGGGTTGCCTTTTCAAATAATGGTGACTGGATTAAAAGATAAAGATAGAGTGAAATTATTTAAGTTTATAGATGATCACGTACTTCGTTTGATCCCAACGTATGCGGGAAATTTATCCCAAGGCAGTATGTTGCCAGCAAAGATTATGAAGGAATTTATAGAGCAAGTTAACAAGCTTGGCAAAGATAAGATTCCAGGTATTCGATATGGCTTATCTGTTGCGATTTCATATGAGGCACATGAAACATTGTATTGTGCTTATGCAGGATTTGGGAGTGCCCCGGGTCTTGTTTATATGCAGTCGGCAAGTGAAAGCCTGCAACTTGAATATGATAGTCAGTCGCAGGCAAATGTGATGGTTCATCGTGGTGGCGCGCTGCTTTGCTATACATCGCTTTGCCATGAATTGCTGACAACAGAAGGTGATAAACATTTTAAATTGAATGTAGCTGCATTGAAAGCCACACCAGAAACATTGTATGAAGAAGTAAAAGCTGAAAATTTAAGCATGTTACATTTAGCGCGTTTGGATGCGCAAAGAGATAAGAAAGAATATGATACACATAGCATGTTGAGTGTGATGCGTATTCCTTCTAAAGAATTGCAGAATTTTATAAAAGAATACGTAAGACTTAATTCCTCGCTTGCTGAGGTTAGCAAAAAAGAGCAGGCTGAAAGTGATCTAAAAAAACAAGAACTTTATAGAAAATTAGGAAAAGCCGGCCGACGCTTTATAGATAAAATGGATGAATTAAAAGCAACGACTGATGCGGAGGCACTGTCCGATTTAACCCAGCATATAAAAGTGATGAATCGCGTTTTAGAAGATCCCACAGAGAAGACGTTAACAGAGTTGCTTGCTCAGGCTAAAAAGGCTCAAGGCGCGCCTTCGCACCTCTTGCAGGGGTTGGGTATTGCAATGATGGTGATGGGCGGTTTAGTGGCAGCAATCGGCGGTTTGGTGATTGCTGCAGCCTTCGTAGCGACGGTATCTGGGTTTTTTGCGCCGGTAGGTGTGCCTAGTTTTGAAGCAGGGGTGGGGATTGCCGCCGGTGGAGCCACAGTATTGCTAACGGGTATTGGATTTTTTGCAGCAGGCAGGCATAGAATAGGCCTTTCGAAGGCGATGGACGATGCGGCACAAATTATTATTAAGAACAATTACGAGTCTATTACTCCCTAGCGTTTTATTCGTAGGTAGTCAGCTCAATGCCGCCAAGGTGATTGAACATCGTGCGGCGCAACAAAACATGGGGCCGCACATTAGTGTTTTGCCGGTCAAATCCAATGCGGTTGAAGAGCGCGCGACTAAAGAAGAAAAAATTCCACCGAATTTTTTTGCCATCGGTTTTTATAAACCTAATTATTTGATTCCGTATTATTATACCGGTTCGCCCTATAACAAAATTTATCTTAACCAAACACCGCAAAATGAAAAGTTGACACGTGAAGAAATTAAATATCAATTCAGTTTTAAAGTGCCACTTTGGAAAGATATTTTTAAACGCGCGTCCACGCTTTATCTTGCTTACACGCAACTTTCATATTGGCAAGCTTACAATAAATCCGCTTTTTTTCGTGAAACGGATTATGAGCCCGAATTATTTCTTTCTAATGAAATAAATTACGTTATCTATAAAAACCTAATGGTGAATTTTTTAAATATTGGTGCGGAGCATCAATCCAATGGGTTTGGTAATACATTAGAACGTAGTTGGAATAGAGTGTATGTAGAAGGGATTTTTTCGATTAATAATTTGATGGTTAGTTTAAAGCCTTGGATCATTATTCATGATAAATCTTGGCGAGAACACAATCCTAATATTGGAAGTTACTTAGGTTACGCGCAAATGTTGTTGTCTTATAAAATGAATAAAAATGTGGTGAGTTTACGCATGACGGGTTTGGGCGTGCATGGCGGTCGTCGCACATCGGCGGAATTGTCGTGGAGTTTTCCGCTGACGCCTTATATCGGTGGGTTTGTGCAAGTTTTCAGCGGTTATGGGCAGAGCTTAATTGAATATAACCACCGTACTAATAGTGCGGGGATTGGGATAGCGTTTAGTAATTGGATTTGATTTATAGGTTGAATAGAACCATCGCTGCATCTATAATCCCGCGATAATTTATTATTTTTATGGAGGAGTAGCCGATGATTTCACGTACCAAATTGTATTTATCTACTGCAACGTCAGCGCTGGGAGGCCTCGTTTCACCAGGTTTTAATTTGGCTACCGCATTTTGTGGTTATACTACTATTCAGATGCTGAGGGAATTAGATGCTTCTCCCACCAAAGATATGCTAAAAGATCATGTGTCACATTTTTCTTCGCTTGTTAATACGTATGCTATTTCGCGAGAAACGGTTCCCTTATTATTCTTGTTAATTAACGGATGGGGCGATTTATCCGCCAGCCAACGCGCATCTGCTGCGGTGATGATAGTTGCTGGTGCCGGTGCTGCGGGTTATTCGCTAGCTACATTTGGTGTGGAGCATAATACACTGGCTTCGGGATTAGCTTCTGTTGCTGCTGTTACATCGTTTAATGCTGCGAGTACAATGATGAGTATATTTCATTGTAATCGCATAAAAGCCTTACAGGGATCAGGGCAGTTTGAAAGGTTGCCGAATGAAGGTGAACACGAAGAATTAACGTCTGTTGGTGTTTCTCAAGGGTCATTTTAATTGCGAGCTGACGGCTCCCCAACGAATTTATCCGTTGCTGGGTTGGGGAATGCATCCGATATAACTACGAAACTCCTCTCCCGCCCTATGAAGTTTGGTAAATTTACTGTCTGTGGTTGCGGGAGAGGGTAGGGTGAGGGGTAAATACTGCACATATCATCTTTCTAAAACATGTTTCATTGTTTATCCCTCACCCTACCCTCTCCCGCAACCACAGACAGTAAATTTACCAAACTTCATAGGGCGGGAGAGGAGTTTCGTAGTTATATTGGACGCATTCCCCAACTCAGCAACGGATAAATTCGTGTCATTAATCAGAACAAAACAACCCCGGATCCGGCAATTTATTCCAATACGTCGTACTCCACTGATGACCATCAAAAGTCAGCCCGCAAATATTGCCGGTTTTTACTTTCAACAAACCATTCTGACTGTATTTTTCATATTCACCAATCACTAAATTCAAAAAATAACGCAACTTGCCATTGCTGCTCACGACTAATATATTTTCATCTTGATGATGTTTTTGTAGCAGGTCATTGGCAAAACTCATTGCTTCTGCACGTACTTCCTGTTCGGTTTTGTCCCAACCGCTATGTTGCGGCCATTTGTAATATTTTTCCCAGCACTCTATTTCTTCTGCACCTAATTTTTCGCGCACTTCTTCGTTTGTTAAACCTGTCCAGGCGCCATAATCCAATTCATTTAGACGAGGGTCTATGATGGGTTTGATGGGGGAATGCATTTCATGCAACGCAATTTCTGCATAATTTAATGTGCGTTGTAGCGGACTGCAATAAACAGCATGAAGCGAGAGGGCGGCTTCTTTCAGCGCTCTGCCTAGCGTTTTTGCTTGTATAATACCCGTATTGACCAGTGGTAAATCGTTTTTGCAGCCGACCCAGGTGGCGGGTTCGTTGGGGGCAAAGGTGTTGCCGTGTCTAGCAAGAATAATTTTCACAGTTCGCCTTCTGTTGAAATAATATTTTCTACGATAGTGACATCATCAGGACTGTCTACTGCCCAATGTGAGCGGCCTTTATAATCGACAATGACAATCCGAATCGGGATGCCATTCTCTAGCGCGCGTAATTGTTCTAAGCCTTCTGTTTGCTCAAGCGGAGTGGGCGCCAAACTTAAATATTTTTTTAGTGTAGGGTAACGATAACCATATAAACCTATGTGCCTATAAGCTGCAGCGTTAGTTGCTTTAGCGTTGCGCAGATACGGGATGAGGGATTTTGAGAAATACAGTGCACGATGATTTAAATCAAAGACCACTGTGGTGCCGCCAACCGCCCCCTTATTTTTTGTGCTTACCATTAATTCGTATTGTTGTTTGCTGATAGGGGTTGCGAGTGTGGTGAGTCCATCCTCTGGATTTGTCAGCATGGAATCAAGTAATGATTGAATGACCCAGGGTGGGGTGAGTACCGCATCACCTTGTAAATTAATGGCGATGTCTGGTGTGATGTTCGCGTTGCTAAGCGCTTCATGCATGCGCTCCGTGCCATTTTCACAGGCAACGGACGTCATGATTACTTTTGCGCCAAATTCTAATGCGTGTTTTTCAATGCGATGATCGTCAGTGGCTATATACACTTCATCTATATGGTTAACGGCTTTAGCAATGGACCAGGTTCGATGCAAAAGACTTTTACCGCTAATGAGTGCTAACGGTTTTCCGGGGAAACGGGAAGAGTTGTGACGCGCAGGAATAACGATGACTGATTTCATACTAAAAATCCTAAATTTTTTGCATCATAACAAATTATTCATTATTCAACACCTCTGCGGTAACTGCACGTGAAGCATTCCAGGCAGGGTATAGTGTTGCCAATAGACATAAAGTAAAAGCGATGAGGCTAATGACCATCACATCTGGCCATTGCAACTCCGAGGGTAAATAGTTGACAAAATAGACGTTAGCGGAAATGAGTTGTACGTGGAATGTAGCTTGAATCCAGCTTGAAATGGCGGGAATGTTCCAGGCTAAAGCGATGCCGCCAGCGACACCGATTGCTATACCGCCAATGCCGATAGCAATACCCTGCACCACAAAAATCATTAAAATAGTGGCGGGAGTGGCCCCAAAGGTACGTAAAATGGCGATATCGGCTTGTTTGTTTTTTACCACCATGACCAGTGTGCATACTAAGTTAAAGACGGCGACGGTGATGATTAAAATAAAAATAAAAAACATCATGGTTTTGGTCATGCGTATGTTTTCGAAGAATGCGCCTAATTGTTCGGTCCAGTTGCCTGCTCGTAGAGGCGCATCTAATCCTTCTTGTAGTGTGCTCGCGATTTGGGGCGCGGCGTAAATATCGTTGATATTGATGCGTAAGGCAGTGATAGCCGTGCCTAGTTCAAATAAGCTTTGTGCGTCTTTCAAATGAATGAAAGCTAATTTGGAATCAAAATTAAAGCCACCGCCGCCTGCGTGGAAAATGCCAACCACAGTGAATTTTTTAAAACGGGTGGAAATGTGAGTAGTATTTAATACGCCTGTAGGTACAGCAACAGTGATCGGGTCGCCGATCATTACATCTAATTGTTTTGCTAGATTTTCGCCTACGACAATGCCAAATTCACCGGGTACGAGCGCGTATAAATTGCCTTGAATTATTTTTTTATCTAAATCGGATAACCCTTTTTCATTGGCAGGAATAATACCGGCGATCATGGCGGGTTGCGTTGTGCGGGCATTGCTTAGTAGTGCTTGGCCATTTGCGATGGGTGCAACTGCTGTAACGAAGGATGCAGCCTGCAGTTGTTTTTCTAGCGTTTGCCACTGCGTTAAACGGCCAGTGTAGCTGCTAATGGTGATTGGCGGCACCATGCTAAAGAGTTGTTTTTTTATTTCACGATCAAAGCCATTGACGACGGATAAAATAGTGATCAATACCACGACACCCAGTGCAATGCCGAGCATTGAGATGAGGGAAATGAGAGAAATAAACTGTTGCTTGCGTGATGAACGCATATAACGTAAGCCGATGAAAATGGGCAGCGGTTTGTACATGCCTGGTATCCTAGAGGGTGGTGGGTTGCACTATACACGAAAATGGGGTGGTATTGCAGTGGGCCGTCATTGCGAGGAGCCCGCAGGGCGACGAAGCAACCCAGCACCGGTTTCTGGGTTGCTTCGTCGCAAAAAGCGCTCCTCGCAATGACGGCTCACTGACGGCTCACTGACGGCGCAATGACCGTTGATGCTGGACATAAAAAGTATGCTGGGGGTATTATTTTGAATGTTAAAAGGAATTTGAAAATGAACGTTAAGAAGTATTTACTTATTTTGGTGGCTGCAGTATCCGCCAGTTGCTTTATGTTTGCAGAGCGCTCCATTGCTTCCACCTTGACTGTTCCATTTCAAAATGAAGTGGTGGATGTGAATGGCACGATAATGGTTAATTATTCCTTCGGTACAAATAGCATGATTTTTTGTTATTCCAATGAGTCTGTTAATTCTGGCGGCACAGGCAATATTTCTTGGAATAACAATGGGCAAAGTGAAAATGGAACGCTGCCAATTACCCTGGTCAATGATGCAAATTTTCAAGGGCAATTAGCAGACGGATCTGGAACACTTACTATCCAAAATACCTTGTCTACGCCTTCTGTTATTAATTGCGTGTATGGATTTTAGATGGATACGCAAATCCCCACTATTTAACATCTTGAGGCTTAATAGATTGCATTAAATCTAATACGTCTGATAACGCACGCGGTGTAACAACAAATTCACCTTGAAAGGGGGTGTCTAGTGTCACCAGTAAGAACAGCATGGAGGCAGCCATGATGGCGAACGTCATGGTTCCAAAGAGATGTAAGTAAATATTTACTCTAAATGCATAGTTAATGGCGATGATTAAGATGGTGCCAATGAGTATCACTTCCCATAATTCAGGGGGAAGAATGTTATAGCTCATATCAACACGCGAATGACGAGCATTGTAAAGTTCATTTATCGATGTTAATAAAGCGCGTAGCTGGGCCACATCTGTGTTGGTTTGTGCTTTAATGGATTTCAAGTCGT
The DNA here is from genome assembly GCA_013288395.1 of Gammaproteobacteria bacterium. Classification (GTDB taxonomy): domain Bacteria; phylum Pseudomonadota; class Gammaproteobacteria; order DSM-16500; family DSM-16500; genus Aquicella. Next base: position 7,748 of record JABDBV010000048.1, read on the forward strand.
TAGCAATGCTTAAGATGATACGGTCGCCTTCATAACCAATTTTTTTGAATTGCTTCATGAGCGGCCATTCATGATTGATGGCTTCATTGATGTATAGCTTTACATCTTGTTGTATTTTTCCTTTAGCGGGTTCTGGTAACCAAAGACTTGAAATGTAGATGTTTGCAGTAGCATTTGCTTCATTTTGTACGTATTGCGAAGCGTGATCTTGATTGTTGATGAGATAAAGACAGAGAAAGCCCATCAAGACGCCATAAATGATGCCAATGACAGAACAGAAACTGCTAATAGTAGGGTTGTCTTTGTAATGTAATTTTTCATAAATAAAATATTTATTTATGAAAATAAAGAGTGTGGAAATGGATATGGTGAAAAGTACTAAAATAAAAAAAACATAAAGATCAGGTAAAAGATAAAGAAAATTAGGCATATCAGCTCTACTTAATTTATTTGGTCAATGGTGAATTGCGTCCTTCTGGCGGGTTTGTTTCTTCAATTTGTACGCGCGTGCCATTTAAATAGCGAGATAACATATTAAAATATCCAATTAGCATAATGAATTCACATGCTTGTTCGGTGCTGTAATCTTCAAATAATTTTTTAAAGGTGGCATCGCTTAATGCGGCATTCACGGATAGCTCATCTGCTAGTAAACAAATAAAGTTTTCTTCCTGGCTAAGACCTGAGACGGGGTTTTCATTTTGAATAATGTCTATTTTATTGTCTGAGACTTGATGGGTTTTGGCTAAATAGAAATGTTGTTGCCATTCGTAGATGGAGCTGGTCATGCAAGCTACGCGTAATATTGCGATTTCGCGTAGGGAAGGATTGATTGTTCCATCTTGCAGCAAGGATTTGGTCAAATTGATAAAGGGGGTGAAGCTTTGCGGAACATTGGCGAGCATGCGGAATGCATTAATGGGTGGTAATGATTTTAAGGTGTTTTGTATATCTTCAGGCAGTGTCGCATCGTCTGGCATGGGAGCGGATAAGATGGAGTTGCCTGCGGGACGGTTTTCTTTTAATGCCATAACACAGATCCTTGTGTGAGTATCTAAACATGCTCGCAGAAAACGCGCAAAACGGCAAGTCGCGGGTTAAGCCGCGTTTCTTCTCATTTAACGGCTTTGGGGGAAGAAGGCTGGTTTTCCTCAGTGTCCATTCTGAGGTCCCACTGATGGCCAGGTGGAAGCACGATCACCAATCTCCTCCGAAAATTATCGAGTTTGGTCAATGGCATGATGCCGGTTTGGGTGTCTGCATCGGCTGCGACAGGTTCGGCGGTTATGCCCCACTCGTGCCCCTTTTTTTTATGCAAATAGCGTTCGGAGGCGACAGGCCCAATATCGTAAAATGATTTGAAGAGTGTATCGGCTTTGACATCATAGTATGTTCCATATTGTGCTAATAAAATGCCTGATGATGCTTTTCGAGCTGCCCAGCCGATAACCGTTGCCCAATGGGCAGTGTCAGCTGAAGGTTCAGGATTGGGGTGTCCTTCTGTTCCTTTGGAAACAGAAAAAGGGATAATGACGGGAAAATTGGATTCAATCGCTTTTTTTATTACATCCATGAAATCATCGTAATTGTGAATATCGATGACAATGCTGCTGCATTCCGTTTTTTCAATCATTTTTTGCAAATGATCAGTGGAGAAAATGGAACCTTTGCCTGGGATGCCTAATTCATGTCGTAATTGGCGTAGAGAGGCGCTAGCTTTGGGCGTCACGTCTTTTTTTCTGGCTGGAAGGGGCGGATTTTTAAACATCTGGGGTGAGTGATGATAATGAAAGGTGGTGGCGCACGCGACTGCATAAATGCCACAATTTATCCCCTTTTGCATGATGATTTCCGGTGGAAGTTTTAAAACATTTCCCACCCTTTTGTATAACCGATAAAGCAGCAATTTATTTGCCTCAAAGGGTTCGACATCCCAGAAAGTTTGTTGATTTTTGTTTTTAATGTTGGGATTAGCGCCATTCATCAGTAGAAAACGGGTTTTGTATGTATGGCCTTCGTAGGCGGCGAGATGTAGAGCGGTGTCTCCAAGATTATCCTGGTGATTAATATCAGTGGTTAAGCGGAGCGCTTGTCGCAACGAGTTAACGTCTATGCATAGATGTAAAAGACTACGGCCATCCGTATCATATTGCGGAAAGGGATGGCCGCCGAAGTTAGCGATTAATTCATGAAAACTTTGCTGGTTTTCAGCGGATATTGCTTCATGAAAAAAGAAATAAGGATGACCGTTCATTTTATAAATGACGTCATTGATGATGGGATAGTGAGCAAGCCAGGGTTGTAATAATGCGATATTGTTCGTATTGATTAATAACCTCACGAGAGGCGGTATCAGTAATTCAAGTGTCGTGATGTTTTCATAAGCGGAATAAAGATAAAGCATATTCGTCAAAAGACGTGAAGCATAAGAGTCATCCCAGCCCAACTCTAAATCTGCTTCTCCATCGTTTAAGTATTTATAAATCAACTTACGCCATTCAGTGAGCGAGGTCGGGAGATTGGTTTGTGTCATGGCGGCGTGCAGCGCCATAAAAATAATAGGGTTCTTTAACAAATCGTTTTTATCTAATTCTTGAAAGCTTTCTTTAATTGACGAGATTGAGAGATTAAATAAAGATGGGATGATGGTAACCGACTCTACATTTTTAAAACTTTTAAATGGTTTGTCAAATGTCAGCATTGCTATTTTTGCGTTACTTTTTTCTTTGGACTGTATTAAATAAGTAAATAAGCGACGGAGAATGTCTATATCAGTATTTACTAATTTATCTGTATTAATGTTGATAGTTAAACTTAAGCGTGGTGGATGACTGTTTAGGTTTTTTTCTTTGTATCCTAGTGAAAACGCTTCTCCA
>JABDBV010000049.1 GCA_013288395.1 Gammaproteobacteria bacterium
ATGTGGGATCGCTTGCATTAGGTGCGGCGCTAGGCACGGTGGCAGTGATTGTGCGGCAAGAAATTGTTTTTTTTGTGATGAGTGGGATTTTTGTGTTGGAAACAGTGTCCGTTATTTTACAGGTGGCATCGTTTAAATTAACCGGCAAGCGTATTTTTAAAATGGCACCTATTCACCATCATTTTGAATTAAAGGGGTGGCCTGAGCCCCGCGTGATTGTGCGCTTTTGGATTATTACGTGTGTGCTAGTGTTGTGTGGATTGGCCACACTGAAGTTACGCTAATGAGTACGCAGAAAAAAAACGCTCATCTATACGTGATTGTCGGTTTAGGCGCAACGGGGCTTTCTTGTGCGCGCTATTTGCATGCGCGTGGTATTCCCTTTGCGGTGACAGATAGCAGGCCAAATCCGCCTAATCTTTTAGCATTTCAATCTGCTTATCCTGATGTGCCTGTTGTTCTAGGCAAGCTTGATAAAGCATTGCTTGATGAAGCCGGAACCATTGTGCTCAGTCCGGGTGTGGCATTGCGAGAACCTGCTATTGCTGAACAAGCGAAACGCGGTGTACCCATCATTGGCGATATTGAATTATTTGCGCAAGCAGTCAAGGTTCCAGTGATTGCCATCACTGGAACGAATGCAAAAAGCACGGTCACTACACTCGTTGGTCAGATGGCGACAATGGCTGGTTTTCATGTACAAACGGGCGGTAATTTAGGCGTGCCAGCTTTAGATCTATTATTAGATAATAAAGAAGCAAATTTATTTGTATTAGAGCTTTCCAGTTTTCAATTAGAAACGACATTGTCGCTTGCGCCAGTCGTGGCAACGGTGTTGAATATTACGCCTGATCACATGGATCGCTATCATGATTTAGCTGAGTACCAACAGGTAAAGCATCGTGTTTACCAACATTGCAAAAAAGTGGTATGTAACCGTGATGATCCACTCACGGATACGGTGTCTACCCATAAATTATCGTTTACGTTGAATACGCCGCATAAAAATGAATTTGGATTGTTGACCAAGGGTCAGGATGTGTATTTGGCCTTTGCTGACCTTGCATTACTTTCTATTAAAGCATTGCCCATTATGGGCAAGCATTATCATGCAAATGCATTAGCAGCGCTTGCAATTGGTTATAGTTTTGGGTTGCCCTTTGATCCTATGCTAAAGGTGTTACAAGAGTTTAATGGGTTGCCACACCGGTGCCAGTTTGTGCGTGAACGAAATGGTGTGCGTTGGTATAACGATTCAAAGGGCACGAATGTAGGCGCAACACAAGCCGCCATTGAAGGCTTGGGAAGTGAAATACCAGGTAAGCTGATTTTGATTGCGGGAGGGCTTGGGAAAAATGCTGATTTTTCTCCGCTTGTTCCCACCATGGAAAAGTATGTGCGTCATATTGTTCTTATTGGGCAAGCGGCGCAGGAGTTAGCAGCGGTGATTGGCAGCCGTGTGGCCGTATCGTTTGCAGGTTCCATGGAAGAAGCGGTAAAAGAAGCAGACATGGCAGCGAAGCCTAATGATAGCGTACTACTTTCCCCCGCTTGTGCGAGTTATGATATGTTTAAGAATTTTGAACATCGCGGTCAGGTGTTTGCGGAAATAGTGGAGAGGTTATAACCTCTTAGAAAATCCTGAGGGAAAGTACTGCATGCGCACTCACTCAATGCACCGACAGGCTGTCGTTGCTCCTGCTCTATACGATAAATGGTTTGTCTTTGCTATTGGCAGCATTATCATCCTGGGGTTGCTCATGATGACATCAGCCTCCATTGTCGTTTCTGATAAACAAATGCATCAACCTTTCCATTATCTTTTTAAACAACTGGTTTATATGACATTAGGCTTTGCGATGGCTGGTGTGATTTTACAGTTTGAAATTGCTCAATTAGAAAAATTGGGCAGTTATTTATTAGTAGGAGTATTGCTTGCATTGGCGTTGGTGTTGATTCCAGGCATCGGGCATAGCAGAAATGGGAGTGCAAGATGGATAGGGGTGGGACCCTTGGGTTTTCAAGTTTCAGAGCTCGCTAAATTTATTGTAGTGGTATACATGGCAGGGTATTTGGTTCGGCGCAATTTGGAAATCCGTACACAATTAAGTGGCTTTTTGAAGCCGATGTTGATACTGGGAACCATGGCTGTGTTATTGCTCAAAGAACCGGATTTTGGTGCAACAGTCGTGGTGACTGCGACTACATTAGGAATGATGTTTTTAGCAGGTATGCGAGTGCGGCATTTTGCGGCGCTATTTTCGCTGGTGATTGCAGCGTTGGCGGTGATTGCCGTTTCTGCGCCTTATCGCTTAGCGCGTTTGACTAGTTTTCTTAATCCCTGGGAACGTCCCTTTGATACGGGTTACCAATTAACGCAGTCTCTCATTGCATTTGGTCGTGGCGGTTGGTTTGGTGTGGGACTTGGAAAAAGCATTCAGAAAATGTTCTATCTCCCTGAGGCACATACAGATTTTTTATTTGCTGTTATCGCGGAAGAGTTGGGTGTCATTGGAATGGTTGCGGTGATGGGGTTGTTTTTTTTGCTAGTGTGTCGCATTTTTATAATGGGGCGAGAAGCGCAGCGTTTGGGCAAACACTATGCGGCTTTTCTGGCCTACGGTTTTGGGTTGTGGATCGCTATTCAATTTACTGTCAGTATAGGGGTGAATTCTGGGTTATTGCCCACGAAAGGGTTAACATTACCCCTCATGAGTTATGGCGGAAGTAGTGTGTTAGTAAACTGTCTTGTGATTGCTGTATTGCTGCGCATTGACTACGAGAATCGATTGAGTGCTTTGGGTATTTCATGACAGAAAAGCGTCCTTTAAAACGAGTGTTGATCATGGCCGGTGGCACAGGTGGCCATGTTTTTCCAGGTTTAGCAGTGGCTCGTTATTTGCACGATCAAGGTATCGATACGCACTGGATGGGGACGAGTCAGGGATTAGAAGCAAGATTGGTTCCTGAAGCAAACATTCCATTACATCTTATTACAATCAGCGGGTTGCGAGGGAAAGGTATTAAGCCACTTTTACTTGCACCCGTCCGTATATTCAAAGCAATCATGCAAGCTAAAAAAATTATTCAAACTGTTAATCCCGATATCGTGATAGGGATGGGTGGTTTTGTCAGTGGGCCTGGCGGTGTGGCAAGCTGGCTAATGCAACGTCCACTTATTATCCATGAACAAAATGCAAAGGCAGGTCTTACCAACAAGCTGTTGGCAACCTTGGCTAAACGAATACTAGAAGGATTTCCTTCCGCTTTTAAGCCGCAAGCAAAGGTGATTGTGGTCGGCAATCCTGTACGCCCTGAAATCGAAAATTTACCCGCACCTGAAGAACGTATTCCTGTCGCACGTTCGCCATTCCGTCTTTTAGTATTGGGTGGTAGTTTAGGGGCGCAAGCATTGAATACGATTGTGCCTCAAGCAATGGGTGCATTAAGAGCAGATGAACGACCTGATATCTGGCATCAAACTGGCGATAAGAATGCTGACACGGTAAAAAAAGATTATGAATCAATGGGTATACAAGCAAATATTGAACCTTTTATTAAGGATATGGCGGCAGCGTATGCTTGGGCAGATGTGGTATTATGTCGTGCTGGTGCGTTAACGGTTTCCGAATTGTGTGTTGCGGGTCTTGGGGCAGTATTTGTTCCTTTTCCTTTTGCTGTTGATGATCATCAAACCGCCAACGCTAGTTTTATGGTGAAGCAACATGCAGCTATGTGTATTCAACAAACAGAATTAACAGTGGGCCGATTAGCGGATATAGTTAAACAGTTTAATGCTGTGCCTACGAAGCGTCTTGCAATGGCACAATCTGCCTATCAGCTACGTAAAGTGCAGGTGGCAAAAAAAATCTTTGAAATTTGTCAGGAGGTCTGGCGGTGAGTTGGATGTTTGAAATGGGACATATTAAACATATCCACTTTGTCGGTATAGGCGGAGTGGGGATGGCGGGTATTGCTGAGGTGCTGTTGAGGCAGGGATACGCCGTTTCGGGCTCAGACTTGTCTGACAACGCATTAACCCAATGGCTGCGTGTGATGGGAGCGACTATTTATCGCGGACATATCGCAGCAAATATCAAAGGAGCGGATGTATTGGTTCGCTCATCGGCGGTTGATGGCAATAATCCGGAAATAGAAGCAGCGCGTGCTTCACGTATTCCTGTTGTTGCTCGGGCTGAAATGCTAGGGGAGTTGATGCGGTTTCGATACGGCATTGCCATTGCGGGTACACATGGCAAAACTACTACCACTAGTCTCGTGACGAGTATCTTGGCAGAGGCGGGTTTAGATCCCACGTTTGTGATCGGCGGTCGTCTAAATAGTGTAGGTAGTAATGCGCGTTTAGGACGTGGACACTATTTGGTGGCAGAAGCAGATGAAAGTGATGCTTCATTTTTATATCTTAACCCCATGATTTCAATTGTGACAAACATTGACGAAGATCATATGGGCACCTACGACAATGACTTCGCTAAACTCAAATCGACTTTCATTGAATTTTTACATCGTCTGCCATTTTATGGGCTTGCTGTGTTATGCGTAGATGATCCGATCGTACGCGAAATACTGCCGCAATTATCGCGGCCGGTGGTCACGTATGGAATAAATACGGATGCAGATTTTAGAACGGAAAAATATACCCAGATGGGCATGCAGACAAAATTTACGGTAATGAGGTCAAAGGGACAGTCTCCATTAGAAGTTACATTAAATTTACCTGGTCGGCATAACGTGCTGAATGCGCTTGCAGCCATCGCGGTGGCAACGGAATTGAAGGTGAAAGATCAAGCCATTCAGAGTGCGTTACAGCATTTTGCCGGTATTGGTCGTCGCTTCCAGATTTATGGTGAGTTTCCACTAACAAGTGGTGGACGCGTGACGCTTGTTGATGATTATGGCCATCATCCCCGCGAAATTGCGGCGACTTTGCAAGCCGCGAGAGAAAGCTGGCCTGACCGCCGCTTAGTGATGGTTTATCAACCGCACCGTTATACGCGTACACGGGATTTGTTAGTGGATTTTTCTAAAGTATTGTCATTGCCAGATAAGCTGATGTTGCTTGAAGTATATTCCGCGGGTGAAGAAGCTATTCAAGGTGCAGATGGCGCCGCATTGATAAAAGAAATAAAAAAAATCGGCCGCATTGATCCTATCTTTGTTGCACAGCATGACACATTGCCTGCTTTATTTGAAAGTGAGTTAAAAGACGGTGATATCTTGTTGATGCAAGGCGCTGGGAATATTGGTGCCTTAGCCGCGCAACTTGCAGCCTCAGGGTTGAAAGAGGCAGTGAAATGACAGACGTCTTATCCCCTATTTCAGTGCGAGGGCAGTTTTTAAAAAACGAACTGCTTACGCATTACACGTCTTGGCGTACCGGCGGTGTGGCGGACTATGTGTTTATCCCGGCAGACCTTGATGACTTGACGCTTTTTTTGAAGCAATTGCCAAAAACTGTTTCGCTGACATGGCTTGGCCTAGGAAGTAATACGCTGGTACGAGATAGTGGTGTGGAAGGTGTCGTCATTGTGACGCAGGGTGCGTTGAATAAATTAGCGCAAACGGAACCGCATGATATTCGCGCAGAAGCAGGTATTTCATGCGCGCAGCTTGCTCGGTATTCGGCCCGTTTAGGTTTTACAGGCTTAGAATTTATGGCAGGTATTCCTGGCACCGTCGGTGGAGCATTGGCCATGAATGCAGGGTGTTTTGGCGGTGAGACCTGGCGTTTTGTGCATTCCGTTGAAACCATTAATCGCTTTGGTGAAATAAAAATTCGTCCGCTCAATGATTTTGAAGTGAGTTACCGGCACGTGGCGCGTCCAGAGGATGAGTGGTTTGTTGCTGGTCATTTTTCCTTGTCGCCGGGGAATAAAGAAAAATCACTGAGTGATATTCGACATTTGTTGGAAACGCGTAACAATACACAACCAACGGGTACAGCGAATTGTGGCTCCGTTTTTCGAAATCCACCGGGGAATTTTGCTGGCCGCTTGATAGAAGAGTGTGGGTTAAAAGGAACGCAGGTGGGTGGTGCGCAAGTTTCTACAAAACATGCTAACTTCATCATTAACGATGGAAGTGCAACATCTGCGGATATTGAAGGCCTAATCGAAAAAGTGGGGTCAACAGTCCTAGAAAAAACAGGTGTTCGGCTTATTCCCGAGGTTTGTATTATTGGGCGTTCGTAAGGGGTGCCTCCATGGAAGTGAGAGCAGGGAAGCAACGCATATACAACTTGTTTCAATGGGTATGGCAGGCTGTAAAAATAACCCTGATCGGGATTTTTATCTTTTCCAGTATCTATGCAGCTACTCACATTAAATTATCTAGTTATTTCCCGATTAAAAAAGTGCAAGTATTTGGCGTTAACCGCGTTCAGCAGGAAGAAGTTCAAGCGTTGGTCTTACCACTGGTTAAACACGGGTTTTTTGCAGTGAATGTGGATACGATACGGGACAGGTTAGTGCAACTTCCATGGATAGCGACGACCTTTGTTAGGCGTGCTTGGCCGGATCAAATCGAAATCACCCTCATTGAAAAAGTGCCGGTTGCAAGCTGGAATGAGCAAAGTTTGTTGAGCGAGGCAGGGGTATTATTTACCCCAAAACAAGATACTTATCCCCCTAACCTGGCTGCTTTTGTGGGTCCTGATGGGAAGCAGATCGATATGTTGCAGAATTTTTATGAGATGAATCGCATTTTGAGCCCATTACATGCTAGGATTTCTTATCTAGAGCTGTCTCCTTTTTCGACATGGAAGCTTACATTGACGAATGGAATTACTTTACAAATGGGCCATAAAGATGTCTTGACTCGTCTAGGTCATTTTGTAAGAGTGTACCCAAAAATTATAGGTAGCCGCGAAGGGGATGTGGAATATATAGATTTGCGCTATTCTAATGGTGTCGCGGTGCGTTGGAAAAATAAAGACGTGGAAAAATAACTATGGCAAAGAAGCCAAACAAAGATTTAATTGTAGGTATCGATATTGGTACCTCTAAAGTGGTAACCCTAGTAGGTGAGATGACTACTGAAGGGAAATTGAATGTCATTGGATTCGGATCTCATCCGTCGCAAGGGCTAAAACGTGGGGTCGTTGTCAATATTGAATCCACGGTTCAATCTATTCAACGTTCAGTTGAAGATGCCGAGTTAATGGCTGGGTGTGAAATTTTCTCTGCTTATACAGGTATTGCGGGTAGTCATATTCGCAGTATTAATTCTCATGGCATTGTTGCTATCCGCGATCAAGAAGTATCGCAAAATGATGTGGATCGCGTATTAGATGCCGCCAAAGCTATTGCTATTCCCGCCGATCAGAAAATTCTGCATGTGCTAGCTCAAGAATACATTATCGATAATCAAGACTCTATTCGTGAACCCGTAGGCATGTCTGGCGTGCGTTTGGAAGCCAAAGTGCATATCGTGACGGGTGCTGTAAGCGCGGCGCAAAATATTGTGAAGTGCATGAAGCGTTGCGGTTTATCGACCAGTGATATCGTGTTAGAGCAATTTGCTTCTAGCCAGTCTATTTTGTCAGAAGATGAAAAAGAGTTGGGTGTTTGCATGATTGATATTGGTGGTGGGACGAGTGACATCGCTATTTTTGTCGATGGCGCCATTCGCTATACAGGTGTTATACCCATCGCTGGTGATCAAGTCACCAATGATATCGCCATCGCATTACGCACGCCTACTCGTAGCGCTGATGAAGTTAAAATTAAATATGGTTGCGCACTACAAGATTTGGTAGATACCAATCAAATGATTGATATTCCCTCGATAGGCGATAAAGTGGCGCGTCGTTTGCAACGCCGTGCCTTATCTGAAGTGGTGGAAGCGCGCTATGAAGAATTATTTACCATGGCGCTTGCTGAAATTCGGCGCAGTGGTTTGGAAGAGAGGCTGGCTGCAGGTATTGTTCTGACTGGTGGCGCATCAAAAGTGGAAGGCGCAAAAGAATTAGGCGAGCGAATTTTTAAAATGCCTGTGCGCATTGGCAGGCCCAATCATGTGACAGGTCTTGCGGATATTATTCATAATCCGATTTATGCAACAGGTGTTGGCTTGTTAGTGTATGCATTGCGGCAGCGTAACAGCCAGCACAATGTGTCATTGACGCAGCCAAGCATGAAGAGTTTATGGTCCAGAATGAAAAACTGGTTCCAAGGTAATTTTTAGTTTTGGGGTGAAGCTATGTTTGAATTAATGGATACCTTTCAACAAAATGCAGTCATTAAGGTTGTTGGTATTGGCGGTGGTGGTGGAAATGCCATTGAGCATATGATGGCAGGCCACATTGAGGGCGTAGAATTTATTTGTGCGAATACAGATGCACAAGCGATTAAAAATTCGTCCGCTAACTCGGTTATTCAATTGGGCGAAGGCATTACGCGCGGTTTAGGCGCGGGTGCAAACCCTGAAGTGGGTAGACGCGCAGCTGAAGAAGACAGAGAAAAAATTCGTATCGCACTGACGGGCGCTGACATGGTGTTTATTGCGGCTGGCATGGGCGGTGGAACCGGGACGGGCGCAGCTCCTGTGTTTGCTCAGATTGCTAAAGAATTGGGAATTTTGACAGTGGCAGTGACAACGAAACCCTTTTCTTTTGAAGGCAAAATGCGTTTGCAAACAGCGGAGCAAGGTATTGCAAATTTATCCCAATATGTAGATTCACTGATTACCATTCCGAATAACAAATTACTGAGCGTGTTAGGTAAGAGTGTCACCTTAATTAACGCGTTCAAGGCGGCGAATGATGTTTTGCGCGGCGCTGTGCAGGGTATTGCTGAACTCATTACGCGTCCTGGTTTAATCAATGTTGATTTTGCAGACGTACGCACGGTGATGTCTGAAATGGGCATGGCGATGATGGGTACGGGCGTGGGATCGGGTGAAAATCGTGCACGGTTGGCAGCGGAGGCGGCGATTGCTAGTCCTTTATTGGAAGATGTGGATTTATCGGGTGCTAAAGGTGTGCTTGTCAATATTACAGCGGGATTGGATCTTTCTATTGGTGAATTTGAAGAAGTGGGCGAAGTCGTCAAAGCCATTACATCAGAAAGTGCAACCGTGGTGGTTGGTACAGTTATTGATCCAGAGCTTCGTGATGAAGTCCGCGTGACAGTTATTGTGACAGGGCTTGGAAGAAAACATGTAGGAGTGGCAGCAAGAACGCAGGCGGCGGAACTCGCTGCCCGGGTTGGGGATGGCCATATTGACTACGATCACTTAGATAAGCCAGCGATTATGCGCCGCCAGAGTAATCAGCAAGCTTCCGCACTTAGCGATATCGCGCCGCCTGTGTTTAGCCAGCAACCGATGGAGCTACATAAGGCAACCCCATCAGCTGATCATTTCCATGAAATCGATTATTTGGACATTCCAGCGTTTTTGCGTCGGAAGGGAGAAAAGGAAGAAGCTTAAACCAATCTAAGCTGTTAAAATATAAAAAATTCTAGCTATTCTTTTTATGGCATGATACAAAGGTGGCCAGAACCACTCTGTAGGGTTCAGTAGGCTTTTTATTTTGAATTTGTTTCAATAAAACAGTATTTTATGTTAGTATTTAGAGCATGATCAGACAACGGACTCTTAAAAACGTCATCAAAGCCACAGGCATCACACTTCATGGTGGCGAGCGCGCGGAAATCGTACTTCGACCCGCGGCAATTAACACCGGCATCCAATTTAGACGCACGGATTTAAATCCTATCGTGCAAATTCCCGCTTTAGCTGAATATGTAGGGGATACCACTCTTTCTACGACACTCATGAAAGACCAAGTTCGTATTTCAACCGTGGAGCATCTGCTGTCAGCTTTTGCTGGATTAGGCATTGATAATGCTTATGTCGATGTCACGGCATCAGAAATTCCCATTATGGATGGCAGTGCGGGTCCTTTTGTTTTCTTGATTCAATCGGCGGGCATTGAAGAACAAAATGCACCGAAACGTTTTATACGCATCAAGCGCAAACTGAAAATTAAAGACGGTGATAAGTGGGCTAGCTTTGAGCCTTTCAACGGATTTAAAGTTACCTTCACCATCGATTTTGATCATCCTCTTTTTAAATTAGACACCAAAACAGCCACGCTGGATTTCTCTAGTCTTTCTTATGTGAAAGAAGTGAGTCGTGCACGTACCTTTGGTTTCATGGCCGATTTTGAGAAGCTGCAAGCCATGAATTTGGCGCGTGGCGCGAGCCTAGATAATGCTATTGCCATTGATGAGTTCCGTATTTTAAATGAAGATGGCCTACGTTACGAAAACGAATTTGTTAAACATAAAATTCTCGATGCTGTAGGCGATTTGTATTTGCTAGGCTCCAGTTTGATTGGCGCATTTAGCGGATATAAATCTGGTCATGCGCTTAATAATAAAATATTACGCGAATTGCTTGTTAATAAAGATGCGTGGG
>JABDBV010000050.1 GCA_013288395.1 Gammaproteobacteria bacterium
TTTCCATTTTTCGAGAATGAAAAAGTGAGAACATTTCTGCAGAGAAAAACACAAAAGGTAATTTCAACGTCCCCCTCTCCCGCCCTCAGGAGTTAGGAAAAACACAGTCGGTGGTTGCGGGAGAGGATTGGGGTGAGGGCAAAAGCGCAATAACAACAACACAACACCAATTAAATGCTCCTTGCGAATTTTCTCGAAAATGGTATACAGAATATTTTTTCGCAAGGAGCAAAAAAATGAGTTTTGCTAAAATTCTTACCAGCAACAAAGCACGTGTAATTAAAGACAAATTATATGCACTGTTAGACCAGACAACCGATGCTGCTGTGCTTAAATTGCTCGAAGAGTTTAATCAAACTAAGAATAAAATTGAACAATCTGCTTTTTTTGCTCAATTCAAAACATCAGGAAACCATGCGCCACGTACCGATCCCGCGTTATTAGAACGCATGACACATTATATATGGATACAAGCTGAATTGATGTATTTCGGTAATCAAAAAGCAGCTTTAAATCAAAGAGCAGAACAAAAAATAAAGATTGAAGATGAAGCAAGAGAGCTTGCACAGTATCAGGATGATGCTCGCTGTCTGTCTGCGTTTCCTAGAAGTGTTGCAAGCGCCATTCAAAAAGATGCCGAACGTGGTTGGCCAATAGAACGTTCAATTGAAATATTAAAAAAAATGAGTTTGCAAGTCGTTGGCACCGAGCACCCCACGGATCCATTATCACAGCAAGCAAGAAGTACACTCACACGTGTTGCCAACCTTCTAAATGAAAATCAACCATCAGAAGAAGAGTTGCTCTCTCTGTTTCGTCATTTGCAAACAGTGGATGCTATTCCACCTGGAAGACGATCGGTGGATGTGGAAGTGAGCCGTAATATTGAAATTGTCTTAGAAAAACTTTATGACAATGTTCCACGTTTAATTGATGAAATAATGAATGCTTATAGAATATTCTATGGTGAGGCGGCATTTGCTGAACATGAAGAGGCTATTTGGGAGGCAATTGAAACATCGATTGTTCGTGTAGGTTCATGGCCAGGATTTGATGCGGATGGTAATGATAATGTTAAAGCAAAAGAAATGAGAGAAGCGATTCGCTTGCATCGTATTCGGATTGCGGAAAAGCATGCGTCCACACTCAAATCCACTATTTGCAAAGCAGCAAAATCGATCGAGCATGAAATACGTGAAACAATTATTGATTTGAGTTATGAAATATATGATTTATTACAACCATTGTTGATGGATGATCTGTTTAAAGAAAAACGTAAGATAAGCGGTAAACTATTGGATCAGCGACGCTTTGAAGCGCTTATACAGCATTATGAGGATCTCGTATCATCAATAAAGAATCGCCCAGAAAAGGAAAGAAATGAAATAATTGCAAACATTAAAAAGCTAAAAACCAATATAAATCTTTTGATCCAGTTAACACATTTTTCTGGTGCCTACCGGTCGAAAGAGGAAAGCGATAAGGAATTATATGAAGGTGATTTGCAGGAATTTTTATCGCTCTTTAAAAAATATAGAAATCAAATTCGTGTGGATCCAGATGATATCAAAATTGAAGATGCAGAGGGTCAGTCACATCTCGCTACTGAAAGGATGGTTGAGCAATTCAACACGCTTCTAAATGATCACCATGTGTTGCTCACACATTATCCAGACTTAAAACGGCAATTACGTAAGGTGGGCGTGCAATTAAAATGCTTTGGCATGACTTATGGTGTAGGCCATATACGCCAAGATTCAGATGTGTTTGTGAATAGCTGGGATGCCATTGTCGCTGACTTACAGGCAGATAATAAATTTCCTGATTGCGCGCTTTTTAAATACTTACAAAACAAGCCTTATAAAAATAAACAGAAAGATCGAAGCGACACTGATTGCTTGGAAGAAGAAAGGCGTCGTTCGGAGTTTCATAAAAAATTACAAGATGGCAGCGAAGAAAGTAAAGCTATTTTGAAAGAAATTCGCGATAGACATAAAGTGAAATACAAAAATGAACGTGGATTTGAATTGATTAAAACAGAGTTAGATCGTTTAGAGTTGGCAGCCCTTCACCCTGATATGTTTGAAAACATCATTATTTCTAATTGTAAAAGTCGTTACGCCTCCGATATTTTAGGGGTTGAATCGTTGCTTTCCATTTTTAGTGAACGCACGGGTGCTGAGTTGTTACAAGTGGTTCCACTTTTAGAAACGCGCCGTGATTTGGAGAATGTTGAATCCATTTTGGCGGATTACATAGAAAAGCGCATCAAACAGCATATTGAGCATGGTGGTTCGCCGGACACTATTAAAGATATAGTCATTGAAGTGATGTTGGGATTCAGTGATACCGAGCGAGTGTCTGGATTGCCGGCGTTAATTGCTATTCAGTTTGCTAAAGAAAATATTACTAAATTGGCAGCGAAATATGGCGTCATTGCAAAAATATTTTACGGCCCAGGTGGCGACCCCACGCGCGGTGGTTTAAAGCGTAGAGATCCCAAATTAACGTTGCAGGGTAATGGGCGTAGTAATATGTTGAATACGCCCGCTAGCACAGATTGGTATGTGGAAAATTTGTTTTATGAAGCACATAAACAATTGGCGGATCCCAGCACGTTGCAAGAATTTACTCATCTACCGCCGCATATGCAAGATTGGTTGAGGGTTTGCATGAAAGAAGGGTCTGGGTTTTACGAGCAGTTGCATGATGCAAAAAACGGATTAGGTCAGCTCACAGGTTTATGGTTAGGCCAAGGCGTGCATTGGTTGGTATCGATGTTAAATTCCAGTTCTCGCGCGGGCCAGCGAGGTGTCGCTGAACAGGAAGGAGATCGTACCGCGTCGGTGCAAGCAAAAGGACAACATCCAGAACCATACATTGATCCAGATAAACCGCGAGCGATCACAGCCGTACAAATGAAGGAAATGCTGCGCGATAATTTGAATTTTATTGGATCCTACGCAGGTCTTAAAGCCATTGGTCTTGAAGCATCCAGACAACTTTTTTGTGTATCTAGCACATTTAGAGACATGGTAGAAAAATGCATGATCGGTGTGGCCACACGCGATTTATCTTATGTTGCGCATGCATTGTTTGCAGATCATCCCGAGTTAAAACCAAGCAGTAACGCAGAGCGAAAACAGTGGGCTAATGAATGCATCAGCAGCTATCCTGCGTTGTTGCGCGATATGAATATAAAAATGGATGTCAAGGATCCAGAAAAACGTGACGAGTTATTAAAAATGTTGTCACGCTTATTTGCCTACATTGAGGAAGAGTGCGAGGCAACACAGTCATTCTTGGTTAAATTGAATCAATCTGTGTACGGAAATCGTGGTGAAAAACTAGCGCAGCCTACTGATGTGCTATCTGCGTATCCTGAGTGGCAAGCAGAAACCCACGAAGCTGTCAGCAAGTTAGCGCCGTTATCGAGTTTGTTGGCCATTCATGTGAATGCAGTAAACAAAGGTGAAAATCTTGATGAAATCCATGCAGGCTTAAATGAGCAATCTATCGCCGACAGTCGCTTATCAGGTGTTGGCCGCGTGCTTGGAAATGAGGGAGCGGCCATTACAGCGTGCCGAATCACACCATCTGCTTATAATCACTCACTTGATTCAACGGAGATACCTGCAGGCGTTGTAAGAGCCGTACGCGAAGAAGCAAACATAGATAAAAAACGAACGCTACCTTACTCGCAGTCCGTTTGGCGCTTATTTGAAAATGGTGGGAGACAACATTTAGATGAATTGATTGCTGCAAAAGTAGAAACACTTAAAAGCCGTTAAAAATCTCACCCCTCATCCGCCCTTTGGGCACCTTCTCCCACAAGGGGAGAAGGCTGTGTAGTAAAGGTGATGGTGATATTAAGCTTTTGTAATGCTGAAAGCGCCCGCAACCCTCACTACTCAGCCTTCTCCCCTTGTGGGAGAAGGTGCCCAAAGGGCGGATGAGGGGTGAGAATGCGCCTCTTACCCAACAAAATTCTTCTCAACAAACTCCCAATTCACCAACTTCCAAAAATTCTCCACATACGTCGCCCGCACATTTCGGTAATCAATATAATAAGCATGTTCCCACACATCACAAGTCAACAGTGCCTTTTTCCCGTCTTTCATTGGCAGCCCCGCATTCCCTGTGTTCACGATTTCCAATTCACCTTGCGCATTTTTAGCAAGCCATGTCCATCCTGAGCCAAATAAAGTGATGGCTGATTGGCTGAATGCTTTTTTGAATTCCTCATAGGAGCCAAATTTTTTATTAATCGCCTCCGCTAATTTCCCAGCAGGGGCGCCCGTGCTCTTTGGTGTCATGCTATTCCAATAAAAGGTATGGTTCCACACTTGGGCGGCGTTATTAAAAATGCCACCGCTTGCTTTCATGATGATGTCTTCCAAGGATAGAGAAGCAAATTCGGTATCTTTAGTGAGATTGTTAAGATTGTTAACATAGGCTTGATGATGCTTACCGTAGTGGTATTCTAGGGTTTCTTTAGAAATGTAAGGTTGTAATGCGTCCATTTCGTACGGCAACTTGGGCAATTCGAACATAGGATGTTTCTCCTGATTACTGATTGATATGTTAAGCAATGGGTTGCATTCTATTGCTTAACAGTTGTCATAGGAAAGAAAAAAATTAAGTTAGAAGGATAATAAAATGGCAAAACTTTATTTTTATTACTCAGCAATGAATGCTGGCAAAAGCACGGTGCTGTTGCAATCAGCCTATAACTATAAGGAGCGGGGCATGGATACCCTACTTTTTACGCCGCTCATCGATAACCGTTATGGACCGGGTAATATTTACTCACGCATTGGGTTGAATGCAGAAGCTATTCCCTTTGACAATCAATACGATTTATACGCTAACGTTAAAACCCAAAAAGAGTGCAACCCCAAGTTAGCCTGTGTGTTAGTGGATGAGGCGCAATTTTTAACAAAAAATCAAGTGATGCAGCTGACCGAGATTGTAGATCGTCTAGATTTGCCCGTTTTAGCATACGGATTACGCAGTGATTTCAAGAGCGAGCCCTTTGAGGGCAGCATGTATTTGCTGATTCTCGCGGATAACTTAGTGGAACTCAAAACAATCTGCCACTGTGGGCGCAAGGCGATTATGAATGCGCGTATTGATTCAGCAGGCAAGGTGGTGAAGGAAGGGGCGCAGGTGCAGATTGGTGGCAATGAGAGTTATATCTCGATGTGTAGGAGACATTTTAAAGAAAGTTGACTGGTGGTTGTCCTCTAAACGTGCCCGTGCCCGCGTGCGTGCCCGTCTTTTTCTAGCAGAGTTTATGAATGCCTAAAGGGAAAACCGGGCACGCTCACGGGCACGTTTAGAGGAGTGAGAGAGCGCAATAACGCACCAGATATTGTTGAACAATACCACCTATGGTATAAAGGCGTGCTTCAAAACAATTATTAGTATTTTTAACCACAGTCCACACGCACTATCAAAACTGGCCGCTGGGTGCTTTCTTCTTGATTTTTAAGAGAAAGTTGGCGAACAGGATAGGCGGAGGCTTAACCCTAAAGAGGAATAGCAATGTCAGTTAGTATTCAAGATATGATGAAAGCCGGTGTGCATTTTGGCCACCAAACCCGTTACTGGAACCCTAAAATGGGAACCTACATTTACGGTTCTCGCAATAAAATTCACATTATCGATCTGGGCAAAACCTTGCCATTATTTCAAGATGCATTGAATTTCATTAGCGCCACCGCTGCCAAAAAAGGCAAAGTTCTTTTCGTCGGCACCAAATACGCCGCGCAAGATATTGTTAAAGAAGAAGCAGAACGCTGCAAAATGCCTTATGTCGATCGCCGCTGGTTAGGCGGAATGCTGACGAACTACAAAACCATTCGTCAATCCATTAAGCGTTTAAAAGAATTAGAATCCATGTTTGAGTCTGGTAAATTTGGTCGCTTAACCAAAAAAGAAATTCTCAACCTCGATCGCGAAAAAGCCAAATTGCTAAACAGTTTGGGTGGAATTAAAAACATGGGCGGCATTCCTGACGCCTTGTTTGTTGTAGACGTGGGTCATGAAAAAATCGCTGTACGCGAAGCTAATCGTCTAGGCATTCCAGTTGTCGGCATTGTGGATTCAAACAATGATCCAGATGGCATCTCATACATTATTCCAGGCAATGATGATTCCACGCGCGCTATCCGTTTTTATACTTCTTGTGTAGCGGATGTTGTGTTGGAAGCACGTGCTAGCACATTAGAAGATATCGGCGGAGTAGCAGATTTTGTTGAAGTTGAAGAAAAGAAATCCTCTTCCACTCCGACAGAAGGCGATCAAGCCGATGATAACGAGTTAAGCAAATAACGAGGTGATGCCATGACGACAGTTATTTCAGCAGCACTGGTTAAAGAATTACGCGAACGCACCGGCGCTGGCATGATGGAGTGCAAAAAAGCGCTCGAAACCAGCAAGGGTGATATGGATCTCGCCGTTGATGAATTACGCAAATCAGGCAGAACGAAAGCCGACAAAAAAGCAGGCCGTATTGCAGCAGAAGGTGCGATTGTCATTATTGAACATGGCAAACAAGCCGTGATGATCGAAGTGAATAGCGAAACAGATTTTGTTGCGCGTGATGCTAATTTCACTACTTTCGTCAAAGCCGTTGCGGAAACCGCACTGCAAAGCAAGACGCACGAAGTAGAAAAACTCTCTGTGTTGCCATTGCATGGCGATACCGCACACACAGTCGAAGAATCACGTCAAACCTTAGTGACAAAAGTGGGTGAAAATGTGCAAGTTCGCCGTATTGCGTTGAGTAATGCCAATGCTTCATCAGTGGGTTCCTATATTCACGGTAACCGCATTGGTGTAGTGGTTGAGTTAGACATCGACAACAAAGACTTGGCGCGTGATATCGCCATGCACATTGCAGCAAGCAGACCAACCGTGATTTCACCGGAAGATGTTTCCAAAGATGTGTTAGCGAAAGAAAAAGAAATTTATATCGCGCAAGCTGCCACCAGCGGCAAGCCAGCTGAAATCATTGAAAAAATGGTACAAGGCCGCTTGAAGAAATACATGGATGAAGTGAGTTTGACTGGCCAGCCATTTGTGAAAGACCCCGATGTCACGGTGGGCAGTTTGCTCAGCAAGCATCGCGCCAAAGTATTGGCATTCCACCGTTTTGAAGTGGGAGAGGGTATTGAAAAAATATCAGAAGATTTTAAAGAAGCCGTTATGTCTCAGGTGCAAAGCAGCTAATTTGGACAGCTAAGAAGGCAGCAAAAGATGGATAATACTTCTGCGAAACCGATTTATCGCCGCATCTTATTAAAGTTGAGCGGTGAAGCGTTGCAAGGTGATCATTTATTTGGATTGGATGCGGGTAAGTTGTCCCGCATCGCCCAAGAAATTGCAGGCGCTGTGCAAATAGGCGTACAAGTGGCTATCGTCATTGGCGGTGGCAACCTTATACGTGGTGCTGATTTATGCGCAGCTGGATTTGATCGGATCTCCGCTGATCAAATGGGTATGTTGGCAACCGTCATTAATGGCCTTGCTATACGCGATGCGCTAGAAAAAAAATCCATTCCCGTTACACTCATGTCTGCTTTAGCTGTGGCTAGTATCGCTGGCCAATATGATCGCTACAAAGCACAAGAAAAATTACAACAAGGCCGAGTGGTTATTTTTTCCGCCGGCACGGGCAATCCTTTAGTCACCACCGATTCCGCCGCTGCATTACGCGGCATTGAAATTGGTGCCGATATTGTGCTGAAAGCAACAAAGGTCGAAGGCGTGTATGATGACGACCCCATTAAGAATCCAAAAGCGGAGCGTTATCAACAGATGAGCTACGATGAAGTAATTACAAAACGCTTGGGCGTGATGGATTTGACAGCCATTTTGCTATGTCAGGACCATGGGTTGCCTTTGCGCGTTTTCAATATGAATAAGCCTGGTGCGTTAAAGCGCATTATGTTGGGCGAAGACATAGGAACATTAATTAAGGCGAATGAATAACCTGGGGGCGCAACCATGCACGCAGTAACAAGAGATGCAGATACACGCATGCGTAAATGCATCGACTCATTCAAAAATGAAATCGCAAAACTTCGTACAGGTCGCGCGAATCCTAGTGTTTTAGACCATATTCGTGTCGATTATTACGGATCAGACATGTCCATCAATCAAGTGGCTAACATTAACGTGACGGATGCGCGCACATTAACGATCACGCCTTGGGAAAAGAAGATGGTGCAAGTCATTGAAAAAGCAATTATGAATTCGGACCTAGGTTTAAATCCAGTCACAACCGGTGAAATCATCCGCGTGCCAATGCCTGCATTGAATGAAGAAAGAAGAAAAGAACTTATTAAAATTGTGCGCACCGAAAGTGAGTCTGCGCGTGTGAGCATACGTAATGTGCGTCGCGATGCGAATACGGCATTTAAGGCAATGGCAAAAGATAAAACCATCACTGAAGATGAAGAACGCCGCTTGAATGATGAAGTGCAAAAACTAACAGATAAATTCATTACCGAAGTTGATCATTTGCTATCGGTCAAAGAAGCAGATTTGATGGCGATATGACACTTTCTCTACCCCTGCACGTTGCAATAGTCATGGATGGAAACGGCCGTTGGGCGAAGAAACGGTTTTTGCCACGTGTTGCCGGTCACCGTGCAGGTGTTGAAGCCGCTCGGAATGTAGTAAAAGCCTGCGCCA
>JABDBV010000051.1 GCA_013288395.1 Gammaproteobacteria bacterium
TACTCCTAAAACCGAAAATAATTTTACACCTTGCAACGAAGATATACTTTGTTGCGCATCATGACTTGGTGAAACGATTGGAGAAGTTGATAATTTTGGGTTTATGTAATTTACTTGTGGTATAGAAATTTTTTCAATTTCCGCCCATATTTTATCGATGCTCATGTTTGGGTGAATGGTATATGTCGCTGAAGACATTGCTAACGGAGCTATAAATAACACCGCGCCACTAGTATATTCCATCCTGCACCACGGACAGCTTTTTCCAGTCAATGGATAATAGTGCATCGGATTTACTTCACATCGGTTTAGCTGTGATTCTAGTCGTTTGAGCGTTTCAACCCATTCTGCTGGGTTTGGGCGCGACGATGAATCTGTCCCGAATGCGCGCTCAAAAGCATTTGCAACTTCAGAAGGAAAGTCCTCCAGAGTCGAAGCAGAAATTGGCGGGGTCATCCCTGTTTTACGCAAGCGAGAATAAGCGAATAGATTTTTTGCTATAGCCTGTTCGAGTGAAAGATTTTGCTCTGGGTCCTGTCGTCCCGCATAGGGATGACGCCCCATAAAAAGTAACTGAAATATTGCAACAGCAAGCCCGAAATAATCATGATGTTTTGTTCGTACCACACCATTTAGACTTCTACCTTGCAGCTCGGGTGGTGTGAATTCAGGAACCCCAACTAGGCACGGGAAATGTTTTCCACTTTCCTCAAATTGAAAACTATCTGCGTCGATGATTGCAACGGTCGCATCTTTGGACACAAGAATGCCAGAATGATTGACATCCCCAATTACACAAGTTGTCTGATGGACTTGCCCAACAGCTCTTGCAACATTTGTAGCTACTCGGATTAAAAATCTATAGTCTGCATTTGGAAAGTATATCTTTCTGGATTTTGGTCCGTATGCTTCATGTAGTGGACGATGCTCAGTAACAAGGTTCATTGCAAGACCAACAAAAATACCAGCCTTTGTTTTAACTACACCCTTAGGAAAAGCTACTAAGCTTGTCTTCTCAGCAAGCTTATACTTCACCATTGAAGAAACCTTCGCTTCTCGCTGAGCGTTTTCAGGGCCGGTATAAATTTTTACTGCGGTTCCGGGATAGCTTGAGGCCAAATAAACCACACCTTCACCCCCACGACCTATTTGCTTTCCAAGCAAAAGGGGTGCGCCATCTAAGTAATATTGAGTCTTAGCCTTGGTCATAATGAAGAGAGCAGGATCAAACTCTTGTCGTCATCTGTGCGCGCGCATACACGCTCGCTATCAAGAAAGGCTCCAAGAGAAGATGAGAGGCTTTGATTATGGCCTATAATAGGGGATTGATCTAAAGATCGGATCATCGCATTAAAGAATGGCTGATGAGGCATTAGACCACTTTGATCCAACCCTATATCTTCTATTCCATCGCTAAAGAGTGCATATCCATCATATGCTTCGGGTATCTCAGTCACACGCAAGCGTGGCACTGGATCATCTGTCACAAAGTAAGTTGTAGAGGCATACTCGCCGTTTTCCGGCCATGATAATGCTGTCCATTTACCCGTATTGTCGCGTGCTACTACGGCACCATCACCGATATGGGCAACAACCGACCGATCCTGTGATGCAATAAGCATCACTAATGTTGAAGCGAAGCTTTGTCTACGTATGGCTCTATTGTTTGCAGCATTACCCAAGCAATCCCGAACATCATCGAGCCACGCCCATATGTCATCGCTACCGGGCAGGTCATCAGTAGTTTTAAAATGAGCTTTTAGTGCTATAGAAAGAGTCCGGCAAACTATGGATGCGCCTTGGCCGCCAAATTCGGCGCTGCCAGCTCCGTCAGCCACGATAGCGCAGACGATTGGCGACAGCGAGGGTGCTAGAAAGCATTTGAATGCATCTTGCTTTCTCGTTCCCAGTCGTTGATGTGATGTGCCTATGCGGGAACTTGCAACCCAACGCCACTGGTTCATATTATCCAGCCACTGCCCATCCATCGGGTGTTGCAGGATTTTGAAGAGGTACAGCTTCGCCAGGACTTGACTGCGAAACCATACTGAGCGAACTGGATAGCCATGCAAACAGCTCGCGGAAAGCGAGACCTTTGAGCTTTAACGGTTGTCGAACAGAGATTTTTTCTAGAATGGACATATCCGCGTCCTCGACACCAACAGCATAGAACATGAACTCTTTCTTGCTTTCGCCAGAATGTACTTTTTGTGCAGCACCATCCCAGTTATCAGTAGGAGCACCATCAGTGATGAGAAATATCCATGGTCGATAATATTTAATGCCGTTTGCCCGATAAGATTCTTTTCGATCCTTAAGCAGCTGAATACCTTCGGTAATTGCTGCGCCTATAGGTGTTACGCCAGATGCACTTAAAGTTTCCGGATAAAAACCATCGACAGTTGTGAAGTGAGTTTTTACTTCGACAGGACCAAAAGTTACAACAGCCAGCTCAACACGCTTTGCAGCTAAAGCATCCGATTGAAGCTCATCTCTAAACGCAAGCAAACCAGCGTTAAGTTCATTGATACGCTCGCCGGACATAGATCCAGATGTATCAAGAAGAAGCAAACAAGGGCAACGTTGTTCGGGATTTTCAGCGAACTCCGCGTCAGCAAATGGTTGCTGAGTAAAATCATCTGTCATTCATGTCTCCGCGTATAGATTATAACCTTTGCACAATGCGGAGATGATAGCGATCCCACCATTAAACTGTCAACGAATTATGGTGATATTTTGATTAACACCATAATTTATGGACATTTGGTAATCATTTTGTGATTAAAAAGATCACCTTTGAGACAAAGACCTACATAAGGAATGAGTGTAATTTATAGTCATTTTATTGATTTATGTTTATTTTTGTCATATATTTAAGCGCAACAGCCATATTGTTACGAAATTTCAAATAAAAAGTGAGATACATTAACATGAGTTCACGAATCAAATTCATCCTGCTTATTGCCCTGGCAGTTGTTATACCCACAAACACTTTTGCTGAATGTGTAGGTTATTCTGGTCCAGGCGGACCTTGCTACACAGGCCCAGGCGGGGGCCTATATACAGGCCCTGGTGGTGGTGCATATACCGGCCCTGGCGGTGGCGCTTATACCGGTCCAGGCGGTGGCGCATATACTGGCCCAGGTGGTGGTGCTTATACTGGCCCTGGCGGTGGCGCATATACTGGCCCAGGTGGTGGTGCTTATACCGGCCCTGGCGGTGGTGCATATACAGGCCCAGGTGGTGGTGCTTACGCCGGTCCAGGAGGTCCATGCTCATCAGGTCCTAATGATGAACCTTACGACGAGTGGAATCGACCCTCTCCTTACTGCGAGTAAGCGAGTCTCGGCACTAAGGATTCTGCAACCATTCAATACTGCACTGCTAAATATTTAACATAGTCTTCAGTTAAAGAGTGTAATCGCTCGCGCATGATTTGTGAGCAGGTATGGCCAGTGGCGTGGGCTATAAATTATAAAAGCCCTACGCTGTTCTTTAATAATCCCGCGTCAAACCGAAACAAATAACAAACGTAAACAAAAGCAAGAATCGCACTTCTTATCCCTTCAGCCACACAACCAGATCATTACCTAAATAATTCGCCAGGCTGTGCTCTACCGAAGGATCAGATGACCTTTCACCCTTCACAAGCTCACCTATCTCTTGTCCAACTACCACCTGCCACGGCTTATTAGTTATCATCCCTACAAGAATATTCATGATTTCTTTTATATCCTTGAAATTTTTCCTGTTATACGCACTATCTTTAAATTCTTGCATCACACTATGTGCGGGATGGTCTGTGCTATTTTGCAACCATGAATCAATAGTAATCGTGATTTTGTCCCACTCAGTGCCCAGCCTAATCAAAACCTGATCTGTTAAAAATAAATTTTCAGCACAGCGGCAACCCAACATGAATCGGGTGATTTTGTCGTGCTTACCAAAATCATCGAGGTTTTTCTCATCTGGAGCATCATCACGGTCACGCAACGAATAGCCCATCACTGAACCAGCATCATAAATAGAAGTAATAATTTCACTGACTGTTTTTTCATAATGCGCCATCTCGCTCACCCCATCAGTGGCGCAAGGAAATATTTTCAATTTACCACCCGAGGTACGTATCGCTTTTTGCCAGATCCAAACATCGTCTTCACCCTCTACAAGAAAAATCGGCATTGAACAATAAATATTTGAAAGAGGATGAGCCCCAAAAATAGGCAGGATACTTTTATATTCTTTAAGAACTTTTTTAAAAGCGAAGATTTCTTGTCCTTTTTTCATAAACTCAAAATGGACATGCTCGTAATCTTCTAACGCGCCGATAATTGCTGTGCTATGAGTCGCAAGCACAACAATAAATTTCTTTGTTTCAACCAGCTCCTTCAGAAAATGCATCAGTTTTGCTTGAAGATCAGGATGAATATGCACATCAGGTTCGTCCAAGAACAGCACATTTTCTTGATCTGGGTTACACTCAAAATCATGCGCCAAACATTCTATTGCGAGGGTAATCAGCTCTGACTCGCCGCTGCTAATTTTATCTGATGTTACCTCACCCCCAGATTTCGAAAATATTTTAAATGTGCCTTTATGCGATCGAATCTCAACGTTATCTAATAATGAATTAATTTTAAGAATGTAATTATCGAACATGTATTTTTCACACGCGTCGATCGGGACAGTCACATCACCGTTTTGCTTGGTTTTTTTGATTAAGGATTGCAATTGATTACTAATGCTGGATTGCAAGTCTTTGAAAACTACAACACTCTGCTGCCTAAAGTTTCCAGCTTGGTTAGCTTGGCGAGCATTAGGCTTCCACTCTGGATTCCCCATGCTTTGCTCAATACTCGATTCATATGTTAGCACTCCACCACGCTCCGGGGTAATGTAGTTGATTAGCCCTTGCTGTTTACCTCGCATATTTTGCGTTATATTTTTTAACGCTGTACTTTTTCCGCAGCCATTCTTACCAAAAATAACATTAATTCTCCCACAATCATTTAATTTGTATACGCCTGCATCTATTGTTTTCATCTTTCACACCCCTGCACACTCATTTAAAACCATTAGTATTATTATTTACGAATCACCTACTTCCCGCGAACCAAAAGATACAATGCTGTGGCAAATTTACTCATCTCTTGATTGACCTGTTTAAGCTCAGAAACCAGCACCGCATATTCAGGGTATCGCTTTTGCATATCTTGCGGCGCGACCGCTGGATCAGCATTTTTCTCATGCCAAGCACGATATCGTGCCTGCCATCGTGTAAGGTGCGGCCTCAAACCCAAATTAAGCACATCTATCAATAGGCTCACTAACTTCGCGGTATCTTCATTTCCTTTCACATGCTCTGCTGGTATTGTTTTAATTAAATTACGAATAATGCCAAACAAGGCATACCATGAGTTATACACTTCCAGGATAACATCATCATTTTCATCGAATGGTAAAGCCGCCTTCCTGGTTTGTAGCTCAGTCCAGACCTGATGCGCAACCCTAACAACATCATGATTTGGCTTAATCTTGATGCTGACGGGACTCTTCAAATCCAGACTAAAATCAACATCCCAATTCTGCTTAATTTTTTTCTTACCCCACCACCAAACCACCCCTGCAATAGCAAATAAAAATGCAAAAAACAGCGGGCCTATGATTATTTTTATGCCTTCTGACTGTGACAATTCAATTAACAGGATTGAATACCCACTCATGACGAATTCCTCCCCATCTTAGGAAGTGAATTCTGAATCAGTGTTTTATTGCTGCTTTTTTGAATGGCGGTTTCGATATGCCTGACAAAGATCGCTGGATTTGAAGCCCACTGCGAATCCCATGCGATCCAGTGCGCGTAACCAGAATTTATATTGTGATTTAGCCTGTCAGGCACCGTAACTGTTACGCCCTGCGGTCCTTGCCTTCGCACGCACGTAGGCAAGCAAATTCCAAGTAACGCATGTTGATGGTGAAGTGTGGAGTATATCTCCCAATCTACATATTTTCTCTTATAGGTTTCAGCCCCACAAAGAACCACTGTAAGTGACGAGCCCTGAATATATTCTTCGCGAATAGCTCGATTAACATACTCCGGATCATCGCTACGCACAGGCTCACCCAGCGCACGATCTGTAAATAACTCTAAGCGTCCAGACAAGTGCTGCGATAGCCAATCGTAATAACCTTGATCTAATTTGTGATGATAACTGGTGAATAATTTTCTTTTAGGAAGCTGCAAACCTGATAACAGTGAATTAAGCATATAAGAAAACACCTCATTAAAGTCAATGCCACTTCACCTCCTTGTGCAATACTTACAAAGTCACTTTTATTCCGTCTTGGTAAATTTCATATTTGACCTCATGAAGCGGGATATCCGCTTCCGTTGGTTGAAACTCTTTCCAAGTCATTTGAAACCGAAAAGCATCAGCCTCTTTGCCTGATGGCCTTTTCAAGTTCAATAATTTGTAACCAACATCATTCTGCGATTTAATTATCAGCCAAACCCGCGGGTTACTTGAATCTACAAAAAACTTAATTTTACCGTCAGCATGAATACCTACTTTTTCAGCGATCTTTTTACCCAAGTACAAGATCATCGTATGCTTAGGTGACCCTTTGCCATCGCCCTTTAATTGCGGAAATGAAACACGCACCATATTGCTAACATCCGCTCTAGATCTATTACGGGTAGGCCTTATCTCTCTAAAATTATCCATATACTGACCTCTACTATTCGTATTTATAATATCACATTCTCACCTAAATGTCAATGTTTGATCAACTACTATTATTCTTAAATATACCACATAGCCAGGTAGAATGAAAATTAATAATAATAACTAGTTGATTAATATTATGTTATTTATAATAAAATGAGCATAATGACTAACTTACAGAGGAGCTCTAATTAACAATAAAACTTTCCAACATTCGATTTCACCATTCTAAGGCTTAATTTATAATGCGTCATTAACTCGGATGCCTTCCCAAACACAAGCCCTCACATTCACGCATCTATACAACCAAATATTCACGTCTCGGGCGAAACCCGTGTCTCGATAAGAATTGTGTCAGCGCATCGATATCATCGTCATGCGCTCCATTGGGAAACCCAGCACATACATCAATGAAGTCTAATACCCAGGGGGTCGATTCGGGGAGGTAGCAACGCCCCGCTTCTAGCACGCCAGTGGATGCATTAGCCCTTGCCACTTTATCTTTATCGACTTGAATCGCAATAATTGGCAACCGTGTATCACGCCTAATTTCCTGAATCAGACTTTGTCCACTTGCCTTATCCTCTATCAGTATTTCGTTCGGATGAAATTGCTCTGCTTTTTGAATAACAACTCTTTTCAAGTCAGGAAATTCTACGCGCGCTTTCCACCGATCAAGAATATAGAATCCGGTATCACTGATACCGAATGTTAGGCACACAGAAAAATCATTTTCTTTTTTTGTTTTAAATGCTGTATCCCAACTCTGTACGATCATATTGAATTGCGGTAGTTGCTTGTAAAATCGCCAATACTCGCGCTTGAGAATTGCGCCTTCGATAGCTGATGGTCGCTGCTGGTATAACGCCTGAAAATTTGCTTTCTGGATGTTTTGGATTTCGAGTAACTTCTCCACCCCATAACGTTCTGGGCACAATGCTGCGCCTTCAATTCGGCCTAACGGGTCATTTGCTTCTGCTAGAGCTGGCAGTGACACCACAGACCAGTTTTTGACATCGTCGCTAGTCAATATTCTTCCGGCCAGATCATCCGCATGCCAACGCGTCATGATCAGGATCAAAGATGCATTGGGCTCTAACCGTGTATACAAATCATCGGTATACCATTCCCAAACACGCTCTCTATATGCGACAGAATTAGCTTCTTCTCGGCTTTTCACAGGATCATCAATAATCACCAAATCGCCGCCTTGACCTGTAATGCCCGCCCCAACACCAATGGCACGATACCCGCCACCTATTTGCGTTTCCCAATCTTCAACAGCAGTTCGTTCGTTACTTAACTGAACGCGATCACGTATTATTCGTCTGGTTTTGCGGCTAAATTTGTTCGCTAAAATCTGATTATAGCAACCCACAATGACTCTGCGATCAGGATGCTGCTCAAGATACCAAGCGGGGTAGCGGATTGTAACGCACTCTGTTTTTCCATGCCGTGGCGGCATGAAAATCATTAATTTTTTGATTTCACCAATTGTAATTCGATGTAATTCATTTCTAATGAGAACCAAATGCGGCCAATCCCATTGATACATTGGAGTAACAACAGGCAACCATTCATCAAAGGTGAGCACGCCAGCATGCAATAGCCTTCGCCTCTTTTCTTTGAGTGCAATAGCACGAAAAACAAGCCTATCATGCTCACTTAAAATATTTTCCATTAATGATGTCATCTAGTTTGTCATCGCTAAGCTGCGTTACATCAATATTCATATTTTTGGTAATAGAGGGGGAGTCGGCGCCGACGATCTTGCGTATATCTGTTTTCGCCTGCATGAACGCATGCAAGAAACGCGGATCACCGTCTGATTCACCTCTGCTACCCTCCCAAGCCGCCATCGCTTGGCTTGCAACATACTCAAGTTGAGC
>JABDBV010000052.1 GCA_013288395.1 Gammaproteobacteria bacterium
CAGATAATCCAGCAGGTCCTGCACCTACAATCACTACATCAAATTCCATGGATTCGCGTGTCATAACATTTCTACCGCAATGGCGGTTGCTTCGCCACCACCGATACAAAGTGTAGCGATACCACGTTTCAATGCATTTTCTTCTAAGGCAGCGATTAACGTTACTAAAATACGCGCGCCGCTCGCGCCTATTGGGTGGCCGAGTGCGATGGCACCGCCATGAATATTGACTTTTTCACGCGGAATTTTTAAATCATGCATGAAGGCAAGTACGACGACTGCGAATGCTTCGTTGACTTCAAAGAGATCAACATCATCGATGGACCATTTTAATTTGTCCAGCAACTTTCGTGTGACATCAACAGGTGCTGTAGCATAATCGCTCGGAGCTTTAGAGGCGGATGCATGGGCAACGATGCGAGCAATCGGTTTGATGCCGCGTTTGTTTGCCTCAGATAATCGCATGAGTATAATTGCCGCAGCTCCATCAGCGATGGAACTTGCATTGCCCGCAGTGATTAGCCCGTCTTTTACAAAAGCAGGGGCAAGTTTGGGAATTTTTTCGGGGTTTACACTAAAAGGGTGTTCATCGGCATCAATGACTTGCTCGCCTTGTTTTGTTTGCACGGTGATAGGCGCAATTTCAGCAGCAAAGGCTTTTTCTCGGGTGGCATATTGCGCGCGCTCAAATGAACTTAAGGCATAATCATCTTGTTGTTTGCGGGAGAAACCATATTTATGCGCGCATTGCTCGGCAAAATACCCCATGGGGCGGCCTTTGTCGTAAGCATCTTCTAGACCATCGAGCGTCATGTGATCGTATAAATCATTTTTACCTAAACGATAACCTTGGCGGCCTTTTAGTAATAAATAAGGCGCATTCGTCATGCTCTCCATACCGCCTGCCGCGATAATATCTGCTGTGCCAGTTAACAATAGATCGTTAGCAAACATAATGGCTTTCATACCCGAACCACATACTTTATTGATGGTGGTACAAGGCGTGCTAGGCGGTATGCCTGCATTCAAGGCGGCTTGTCTTGCGGGAGCTTGACCGAGGCCTGCTGGTAACACGCACCCCATAATGACTTCATGAATATCAGCCGGGTTTAATGTCGCGCGTTCCACCGTTGCCTTTAATACATGCGAGCCCAACTCGATGGCGGATAAATCTTTTAATTCACCTAACAGATTACCAATCGGGGTTCTGGCAACGCTAACAATCACGACGGGATCAGCTTGCATGGGGTTTGATTCCTTCACCTTATTTACTGATTCTATCATCCAGTTTCTCATTTTTAGATTGATCAAGCGTTAGCATGGCTTTAATTTTGGCAAGATCGTCTGGGTTTACTTCAAAGCCTGCGTCTTTAAGCGCGCGCTCAGGGTTTTGCTTAAACGCTTCTCTGAATGCTAAGTTGCTTTGCCATTCACTAAGAATATCTTGTAGATTTGCTGTCATGCCTCTCTGCCTTTGGTTATTTAAGCACGCTCATCATTGCTGCGTAATCTGGTTCATCGCCCAATTCTTTGACTTGCTGGGTGTAGGTAACTTTTCCTTGTTCATCGATTACCACAACGGCACGGGATAATAAGCCAGAGAGTGGGCCATCGGTGATGGTGACACCATATATTTTTCCAAAATCAGGATGACGGAAAACGGAGACGGGAACGACGTTCGATAAATGTTCTGCCGCGCAAAAGCGTTTTTGTGCAAAGGGCAAGTCTGCGGAAATACATAAAATTAAGATATCCCGGTGCGATGCTGCAAGCTCATTAAATTGCTGCATGGCTCTTCCGCAAGTGGGTGTGTCTAAACTGGGAAAAATATTCAGTACTATTTTTTTGCCCAAAAAGTTTTTTAAATGAATTTCACCCAAGTCCATTTTTGTTACTGTAAAATCAGGCGCTTGAGAGTAAATGGCGGGCAAGGTTCCCATTGTTCTGATGGGGGAACCGTTTAAGGTGATCGCAGTCATGGTTTTCTTCCTTCCTGAAAAATGCCTTTTAATAATATACTGATGAATAAGGCCAAGGAAAGCGGTATATCAAATGAAAGGGCAAGAATCAACGACAGTGCATCTTGAGGAAAGGGTTGCGTTTATTAAAGCCTTTCCTTGTTTTTCCAGCTTATCGGCGAAACAAGATGAGGCCTTGGCTGCGTTGATGCAAGAAATCGAGGTAAAACCACTAGACACCATTGTTGTCGAAAATGCATTGGTTGACGCTATTTATATTATTGCAGAGGGCCAAGCGGAAGTGACCCGTGAAGCGCTGCACCGTAAAAAGAAGGTAAGGGTTCCCGTGGCCACATTGGGACATGGGGAAGGGATTGGGCTTAATGATCTTGGTTTTTACTCGACCACGGGTAAACGTACGGCGACCGTGACTGCATTGACACCCATGCGCTTGCTTAAAATAGATATTAATGATTTACATCAATTCCTTAAAAGCAATCAATTGGAATCATCCATGGTTGCCGCCTCCATGCAAATGTTACGTATGCGGTTTATCAAACAATCCTTGCCATTTGCAAAAATGTCGCATGAACGGTTGCGTTGGCTTGCTGAACGTGTGGAAGAAATAACGGTGCCGGCTGATACCATTATTTTCAAACAATGGGAGAAGGGCGATTGTTGTTATTTGATTTGCAAAGGCCGGGTTGAGATTATTTTCGAAGATGAAAGCGGCGAGAAATTTCAATTGGCTGTTTTAAAGCCGCCTGTTTTATTCGGTGAAGCAACGTTGATTACAAACGAGCCTCGCAATGCAACGGCTCGTACGATTGAAGCAAGTGATTTGCTCGTACTTTCGCACGCACATTTATCCGAATTGATAGAATCAGAAGACCATGTGGCATCCATGTTTATGACATTGATGATTGATCGTAGTCTTCCTGTACGAAATCCACTTGTGTCAGTGCATCATCGAACAGCCATTGATGGCCAAGAAGTGACTATATTAAAAAACCCTGCAACAAATAGTTATTTTAAATTGTCCAAAGAAGGATTTTTTATTTGGAACCAGTTGGATGGTAATCATACCTTACAAGACATCACCTTGAAATTGGCCGAGGAACATAATTTATTTGCACCGGATGTGGTAGTGGCTGTGATTTCTAAGTTAATGCGATTTGGTTTTATTGAAAATGTTGAAATCGCGGATATCAATTTAGCGAAGCAATCTTTTTGGGTAAGGGCGATGGTAAAAGCACAACGCTGGTTGAATAGGCGTATTACTTTTGGTGATGCGGATGCGTGGGTGAGTAGGGTTTATGAAAAATATATACGTGTGTTATTTACGCGCCAAGGCCAATGTGTGTTAAGTGCGTTGATGTTGGCAGGTTTTATTTCGTTTATCATTTTTACGCCTCATGTGATACATTTTTTTTCAAAGTCCCACGCAAGTATGCTGCTATTGCTTGCCTTGATTCCGCTTAGTGCGGTGAAAACCATTTTGCATGAGCTTGGTCACGCATTTACCGTGAAAGCATGTGGTCGTGAAGTGCATTACATGGGTGTCGGCTGGATGTTAACCGGGCCTGTGGCTTTCACTGACACATCAGATATGTGGCTTGCAACACGCAAGTTGCGGATGTTTGTGAATGTGGCGGGAGTGTATGTTGATCTATTGGTGGCTGGACTATTCGCCATGTTTATTCCATTCGTTGCCAACCCGTATGTACAAGGCTTGTTGTGGTTATTTGCGTTATACACTTATATAGGTGGATTTCGCATGCTGAGTCCGCTGCAAGAAATGGATGGTTATTATGTGCTGATGGATTGGGTGGAAAAAAATCACTTACGTCGTTCGGCTGTGTTGTGGCTAGTTAAAAAATTTCCTAAGTGTTTACGTCATCCTAGTTTATTTCGTGAAAACAAACCGGAAGTCATTTATTGGATTGTGTGTATTATTTATTTAATGTTGGTGACGGCACTGACATTATTGGTGCAAGCATTTATTTTTAAGGTGTTCCAGATTAAACCTACGCACGTGTCGGTTAGTTTGATTTTGCCATTGCTGGTGGTGTTGGCGTCGAGTTTAGGGGTGATTGCGGAGATTAAGAATCAGGCGGATGAGTGAGAGGGTGTGCATTTTGCTTTTTTGCCTCATTGCGTTGTTACACCCCTCACACCCCTCATCCGCCCGTTGGGCACCTTCTCCCACAAGGGGAGAAGGCTGTGTAGTTAGGATTGTGCACGCATTTAAGCTTCTAAAACGCTGAAATTCTCTACCTACCTCTCTACACAGCCTTCTCCCCTTGTGGGAGAAGGTGCCCAACGGGCGGATGAGGGGTGTGAGGGGTGTAACAGCGCAATGAGGTAAGAGAACCAAACCAAACTAAATAACCAATCTCTCGGGCCCTTTCAAATCGTGATTAATCTTCCGCATCGCCTTAGCACTAGTCGTTTCAAAAAAGAAACGATGATAATGCTTAGAATGAAAAGGGATGCCCAAAAGCGGGATAGCCAACAATGCGGCTAATATTTTTTTGAAGAAGGCAGCCACTGGATTACGCTCATGGTGGATGAAATCCATATTAGTTAAGGCTTTTATTTTTTCAATTAATACAGGATGAACTTTACTCTGTACACTAATTGGGTCAAATTTTAATACGTCAATTGATATCACTTTGAATTTGAGCATTTCTTCAAGTATTGCATCAAATACAATTCGTTGTAATTTTAAATTTTCAATCATTAACAAGTTTGCTTTGTGTTTACCTTCATCACCTAATCCTTTGAGGCGATCAATTTCATCGGAAAAAACTCTGAAAATATGATAGTCCAAATAATCAAGGTAGGGATTATGAGTAATAAAATTAGAAACTATACGTTGTAATAAATGTTGTTGAACATAAGTTAAAGAATTGTATTCATCGTCTAAAGAAAGAACATCAAATATCTCTGGCTTGAATTTATAATACACTTCATTAAGTGAAGAAAAAATAGTTAAAGCACCATTACTCATGACAAAACAATTCAACTCATCAGGATGTTTTATAATGTCACATATATTGTAGTTTAACGTTGTGATAAGGTTTTGGCCGCCAATTTCGTGATAAGAAGATAAATTTTGTAAGCATTGACTTAATACAATGCCATTAGTGAAAATATCAAAAAATTTCTTACCAAGTATCTGGATTAACTCACGCCATCTATTTTGGGGAAAAAGGTGTAAACAGTTAGAAACATCGACAACTGTGTTAAGCACGCTTTTAGCTTTATGCCTAAATGCTCTAATAAAGGCCAGACGTTTGTCGGCATCTAAACGAAATAAGCATAGATTAAAGTTATCAGAGGGTTCTATAACATGATCAATTTTATTACCAAACTCTTCAATAAATTTAGTTAAATAATTATCTGGAAGGCGATTTAGACATACTGCCAATTGAGAGTGATCTTTGATATATTTTGTAATATTATTTTCGCCAATCACATTGATAAAGACCGGCCAGTCTTCATATGGCAAGATAGCTAAAACTTTACCGAAACGTTTGGCATCCATCCCGATCAATTTGATTTTATCTCGAAGTGCCTTAATTAAGGAAATACGGGTGTTTTCATTTAGTAAAACTAAACATTTAGGCAGTGTATTAGAACCATTGAATATATCTTGAAGCTTGTCGTAAAAATTATTGATCAGTAAAGGCCACACTTCCACCTCGAGATATGTCAGGCAACGTCCAAGCTGTTCGGAATCAGTGATAATTGCTCTGATATTAGTACCGAGCGCGGTGAGAAATTTAATTTGACCTTCTTTGGAAAGGGTCGCTAAGCAAGAATTTAAATCATTGATATCTACGTAAGCATTTTTGGAGGTAAAAATTTTATTAAGAATGTCATGCCCAAGCAAATCTATAAATAAAGCACAGGCTTTTCTGGAGAGAACGTGTAAGAAAGCTTTAAGTTGATGTATATGCATAAAGATTTTATTTATATCAGGAAAATAACGAAGCATTTGCACTTGCTCTGCTTTATTAAGCCCTGCAAAGCATGCCACCAAACCCGTATAATTTTTAATAAAAAATTTAATATCTGTGCCAATGTTGTTAATGACAACAAGACGGTCAGAAACAGAAAACAATTTTAAACAATCTACAAATCGTGTAACAGTTTTAGAAGAATGCCAAATGTCATTGCCGGCTAAATTAAATAATTCCATGCGGTTTTTTTGAGGAATTAGCCCTAAGCAATAAACTAATTCATCATCATTATGAATAATAGTTCCTATTTTATCTCCCAGCGCATTGATGAGAGTCATTCGGCTTTCTTCGAGCAGAAGCGCTAAGCATCTTCCTAGCTCGGACCCATTCTCAAAAACATTTTTTATAGTTTCACCAAATAACACAATCAATCCAATTCTAGTCAAAGCATGAAATTTATTTAAAGAGTCATTGAAGAGCTTTCCGTTTGGAAAGAGGCGATTAAGTTGACCCTTAAATTGATTAAACAATGTTGTACGAATATCTAAGGAATTAAAGAAACTTAAACAGAGAAAAAAATCGTAAAGATCTTTAATCGTAATCTCACTGATTTTATCGCCAAATACATCAATCAATGCTAATTGAGCATCAGGGGAGAGTAGCGTGAGAAAAAGCATCAAATCATCAATTTCTTTTATCACCGTAGCAATAAAGTCGTATCCAAAATTAATAATACAATAGCGATGGTGCTCGTTGGGAAGAGCACGAAAGAATCCAGTTAATTCGAGCCGACTAGTGATTGTTCTTCTTATGCTCACAAAATAGGTTTGGACAATTTCTTCAATTCTGTTTTTAGGAAGTAAACTAAAAATTTCACTCCACTCTATACAATTTTTCGCATGCGCAGGAAGTAGGATCATACGATTTGGACGCACAACAGGATTTGAGTTACCCAAAGCATTTGTTTGCTTTAGTTTTAAATAATTCAGCTGACGCATAAGTTTTTCTGGATAAGAATCACGCATAAGTAGTTGACTGGTGATGTCAGATGCATCATTTAAATTAAAACCATTCTCAACAAATTGAAGTGCGCGATTAAATAATGTTACAAAATCGTCTGACCAATTTTCTGGCGCAATGAGAATAGCATGTAAAAATATTCGATTAATCATATAAGGCGTAATGTCTAGCACGTCTTCATTCGTGCGTGTAGAATGAAATTTTTGGATGTCTTCATCTGTTAATAGTATTTTCTTTTTTGCCGTGTCGTTTAACAATAATCCGTAGAGCTGACTTAATACTGGCAGTGCAAATTCAGCATAGGCTGAAAACCAACGTACAAAAAAGTTTTCAATTGTATCGTGGATTGGATCAAATTCTGTGTTGCACAATTTATCGAGTAGGGAATCAATGTCACACTGTTCTTCAGTAGAAACTGATACGGTGTCTTGATTTGTAGATAACCGATCCAGATAAGAGATTAAACGATCGGGGTATTGCTCACAATCGCTCGTAGACATTTGTCCTGTAACAATTAATAGATCGCGTAGTTTGAGAAAGCTTTTATGTAAGAAATAGATTTTATGAAAATGTGTAACCTTAATATCATCCGCAGAATTAAATGAATAGGCGTTTTTAAGCCATCCTTGCATTCGAAGTAGCGTGGCACTTCTTGCCGGTTGTTTGGCGTTTTCAATTTCTTTTAACAATTCACCTACCTTGGTGAGACCAGGATAGTCATTTGGGTTACCATAAAATTCCAAATAGTTTAATGCTTCATTGATCATGACATCTAACTTAATATTCTGAGGAGAAACGCCATGGTGAACAAATAAATCAAATAAACCTTTTTTAATAGTATTTTCTGGATCAATTTGGGCAAGTAGGGTGCTTGCTTTGCTTTCACTCATCCATTCAATAAAGGCGATGGAAATTAATTTTCTTGTAGGGTCATCATTACTCATTGATGCCAATGCACGCTGGACTTTCTCAGCGATTTTTTCTTTTAGATAAAGAAGCACTGCCATTTTTCCATCTTCTAGCAAATGTATGTCTTCATGTGTGCCATTCAAGAGAAACACCATTTCATTACGGTTGCCATGATGACAAATAGATTCATCTTGCATGCGAACAAGACAGCGAAAGAGGCCATTACTGCGTTCTGTAAAATCATTTTGAGCAAGTTCTAATTGCTCCTTTCTAGTGCCTGCATAATGATACAGATAAGCGTTATTATCACTGATAGCTGTCCATACAAGTGCTAATACTTCCTTAAGCGAAAAAAGATATTCTTCGCTTCGAAGATTGGAAGAGTTTGCATCTAGCGAAGGAAAATATAATGTAACTTTATCAAAAAGACTGTGTATGGGTTCATTCGTTTTTCGAATAATGAATTCAATAGCAGATTTAAAGGAAGAATTCTCAATGGTTTTAGCCAGTTCTTCTAATTCTTTTATATTTCGTTGACAAAAATCCGCAACACTTGTTTCATCAGTTGGGTTATCAATGTATTTGTCGCGTAATAAAAGCAACGCCGTACCCACACTACATGAAACGACTTGGTTCATGGTGTTTTCGGCGCGGTTGGTAAAGTCTC
>JABDBV010000053.1 GCA_013288395.1 Gammaproteobacteria bacterium
AAGCAGCAAGAGTAGAATATTTTAAGCAACTAAAATAAGAATAACGTGATGGGTTATAAACGATGCTTGAAATACTCTAAATCTTCATTAATTTGAGGCAATAACTTCTTAAACATACCAAAAAATCCGCTTCCACCTGTCTCATGAAAGGATTGATATGTAGCGTCTGACCAGCGATGTTCGTACTCTGCCTCTATCAATCGTTTACTCACATCATCACTAACAAGTGATTTATCGTTCGCATTCACGTTTATTTCTCTTAATACAGATAATATAGCCCTTGTATCTTGTTCCGTATAAGCATATTTGGCAGGCTTATATAATTCTATCACTTCCTTTTCAATCTTATTAAGCATGCTCTCAGCAGTATCTAAAGAAGCTGACTTAGAAATGCTTTTAGCAATTTGACGTGCTGTAACCTCTCTTTTTCCACATTTACCAGTTGGGTAGATATCTTTGATATCATATGGTGTTACTGCAGCCTGCATGTCTTTAACAATCATAAAATGATGCGGCTGATTATCGTCATAATTAAGACCAATAAACTGAAGAATTTTGCTATGTATTACATCAAAAATTCTGATCGCAAGAATTTTATCCAAGAAAGTTGGCTGGATTTCGTCATTTATTGAAAAATAATATTCATTACGTGCATCTCGTATCCACACGCAACCTCTAACTTCTTCATTTAATGCCACGCTCATGATATGTTTTGTAATGCTATAGCTCACAGCATCACCCCAAAATCCATTCTGCAAATTTGAATAATAGGTCTCGTCTGAACTAACATGGCGCAAAGCAAAACCAGTACTTAAATCTTGTCCGTTTAATAATGCGATAATAAATGAATATTTTTCATCATCTGTTAGAGGTTGGCTAACTCCAAAAAGTGAGCCAAAAAAGCTGACGCAACCTCTCCACAGATCATGTATAAAATTCTTTATGTTACTGACTATTTCTTTAATTAATGTAACCATAAGTTGTTATTTTAATACGCAAATTAGGATAGAATATGCGCTAATTGTACAATAATAACGCCTTCGTGTAAACCCTATTTAACACCTTGATTTAACAGTGCGCATGATGTTCGCGTGCCCCAGATAGGACACCTTCCCCTTATCCACATTTTCTGTGGATAACTCTGTTAACAAGCTCTAGAGAACTCTACTCGAACGCCATAGAACATCACTTGTTGCGTTAAGCGCAGTTAATGGACATAAGTAAATTACATCTAACAATCAATTAGTTACAATCGCGTTGCGTCATAACTTATTGATTGAACGAGTGCTCGCCTATTCTCAAAAAGAAAAATTCACCATTGTGAACAAATGTTATTCTGGAAAATAAAAACAACCTGGCTAGATATTGTTAATTTCTGAACCATAGAAGGTTTTTAATGCTTGAAGCATGTATAACGCGGGAGAGTGTTGGGCGAAGGGAGTGCGTAAATCATTTGTCCATTCGCCGCTAATTAGGTTAATAAGAATAGGCATGCGCACGGTTTTGCTCAGTGGATAAAGTGCCAGCATCCAATCATCGTAAATGTCAGCGTATTGTCGACTGTTGATCATCATAGGCACCCTATCCTCGCGCACGGTGAGGCGCATGGTGCGTGGATTAACCTGGAAGAGTTGGATACCTTCCAGTAATACTTTTTCAATTTCTGGATAAACTGTGCGGATCGCTTCGGGAGAATAATCACTTTCTAGGAAAATATGGCGCAGCATGGCAACGCCCTGTCGCTTTCCGGTGATTAAAGACGCTAAGGATTCTGTGTTTGCAGCCAACGGAGCAACAACATTTAAACCAATTAAATCTAA
This sequence comes from Gammaproteobacteria bacterium, assembly GCA_013288395.1. Lineage (GTDB taxonomy): Bacteria > Pseudomonadota > Gammaproteobacteria > DSM-16500 > DSM-16500 > Aquicella. The sequence continues at coordinate 1,821 of JABDBV010000053.1, forward strand.
AATGGTCGGTTTGATATCCACCAAGGAGACCACACTGGTTTGGATACCATGTTGCGCTTTTTCTGTGCCGTATATTTTAAATGCTAATAACGTGTGGTATTGCGGCAATCCCAATACATCGGTGCCGTGACCTGCTGATTGGTTGATGGCTTCGTTCGCTAAGTTAGGGGGATAAAATTGCGGGACCGGTGTATTTTTATTGATGTATAAATCTTTTTCCGTGATGCGGTCGCCAGAAAATTCCAGCGCTTCGCCATGATCTGATAACAGCACCACAATGGCATGATCTAGTAAGCGATGTTGTTTAAGTAAAGCAAAAAAATCGGCAACTTGTTGGTCTACACGAACAATACTTTGTTGATAGCGTTCTTGAGCTGTCAATTGCAGACCAGCGAGATCAGACCAAAGATAGGGAGCATGCGGCAAACAAAAGTGAACCGCTAAAAAGAGTGGTTTGCTGCGTTTTGTAGGCAAGGTGGAATCGATCTGCTTTAAAAAACTGTTAGGATCATAGGTGAAAAAAACGGGGCGGTTGGCATAGCTGTAGGGAAATAACCATTTGCCTACCATTGAATTTACTAACAGATTAGACATGGGGAAATCATTAAACGTACCAATTAGAAAATCATTCAGCCCCATTGGTGGGCTGACTAAATGATCAAAACCAAAATCCTTATCAATATTGCTAAACCGTGTTTCATCGGTTGCAAACATGGTTTCATAGCCATTTGCTTTTAAAATTGCCGGTAATGTGAGCGTTAAATTCATTTTGTTTTGTTTAGATAAATTAGATCGCACGCCCGCGTGTGAGGGATAATCACCCATTAAAATACTGATCCAGGAAGGAAAAGTCCTTGCAAGCGGCGTCACCGCATCACTAAATACCATTGCTTGCTCTAAGAAAGAATCAACAAAGGGCGTTTTGCGTGAACCACCAAAAAAACTTAAAAAATCGGGGCGCACTGAATCCATGCCAATCAAAATAATATTTGGACGTTCATTGGTCGCTGCATCGTAGGGAAAATTGGTATTGGTATGCGCAAACATAAAGAATGTGCTAAGCAAGCTTAGAATGAATGCCGACAGCAAAATCTTAGATGTGTTTTTAATGACATCAATCAACATCAAACTAACCGCCACGCTGCATCCAACCGATAAAAGAATAAGGATTAATTTTGTTAATGTGGCATTAAACAAGATAATCGAACTTAATTCTGCAAATTTTGAATTTGGGAAATAATATTGGTTTGCAGTGAGGATGGCAAGAAGCCCCAGCAGCCACAGACTGATCGCGAAAGTGATGCGTTTTTCCGCAGGGAGTGAAAACAAATCAATGATGGAAGCCGCGACGAACCATACAAATATGCAATAAGAAATATGCACCAGCAATTGCGCCATTAAAAATAAAAAAATGGGCGTTAAAATTGCAGTGGGAATCTGTAAATGCTGAGAAATAAAACTAAAATCAGACAAATAAGCGCTATTGCATAGAATAAAAAAACTTATTTCTAATAAAATAAAAAAAACAGTTAAAAATAAGAGGGACGTAAACGTCCCGTCTTTATTGTTTAGGTGTGTTAAATGAATTTTCATAGGGGTTGCGTGACTCTTTTACTGCCAATCTTGCTAACTCTGAGGGCGCAAAATCATCCACCGCAATTACTTTTCTACGCGCGGTGTCTGCTTGCATGAATATATCAAATTGTTCTTCGGTGATGATGTTTCTCTCCAAGGCTGATTGCGCTTGTTCTTCTGAGGTATAGCCTGTGACATCATCATCGTGTTTGGCTGAACGAACGATTTTTTCTATCGCTTCAGACGCTACGCATTTTAAGAATGCATCTTGCACATCAGCAATGACATTATCTTTTATGGGTGTAATAAAGGCACCGGCTGATAAACGCTGACGAGAATCCGTGGGCGCTGCCAGCAGCTGTGCAACATTATGCGTTAGTTTATCGCTGGGTGGCGAGAAACGTAGTCCTAAAGGGAAAATTAAGACGCGCAATAGTAATCCTATCCAACGGTTTGGAAAATTTTTCATAAGCGCATCAAAGCGTTCTTGCGTTTCAAATAAATAATATTTACAAGCAAAACGTACGATGGGGGAATCATCGTCGAGTTCACCTTGATCGTGATATTGCTTTAACACGGCAGACAACAAATAGAGATAACTCAAAATATCGCCTAAACGAGCAGAAAGACTTTCCTTGCGTTTTAAATCGCCGCCTAACGTCAGCATAGACACATCAGCAATGAGTGCGAAGGCTGAACAAAAACGCGTCATGGATTGAAAATAGGATTTTGTTTTGCCGCGGGGAGCAAATACCAACAAACTACCTGTTAAACCTAACACCAGACTGCGCACCACATTGCTGACACCAAAAGCGATATGCTTCATGATCACTTTATCAAACGCAGCTAATGCTTCCTCCGGGTTGGGGAGACGCGCCGCTTCCAGTTCCGCAAACACATAAGGATGGCAACGCATTGCTCCCTGGCCAAATATAATCATGTTGCGCGTGAGGATATTCGCGCCTTCGACTGTGATGGCGATAGGTGTGGATTCATATCCTCTGCCTAAATAATTTTTGGGTCCTAAACAAATGCCTTTACCACCATGTATGTCCATACTATCGCAGGATACTTTTCGGCCAAGTTCTGTGGTGTGATATTTCACGATAGCAGAAGCAACGGATGGCTTTTCACCTAAGTTAATAAAGCTTGTCACAAAAGTGCGCGCGGCATCCATGATGTATGTGTAGGCGGCGATACGTGCTAATGGCTCTTCTACCCCTTCAAAACGCGCGATTGGCACATTAAATTGTTTGCGAATGCGCGCATACGCACCGGTGGTGTAGCATAGTATTTTTGCTCCACCCACCGCACTGGCTGGTAAGGTGATGGCACGACCCGATGCCAAACATTCCATGAGCATCACCCAGCCCTTCCCTGCTTTTTTAGCACCGCCAATGATCCAATCTACTGGAATAAATACATCTTTGCCGTGAATGGGACCATTTTGAAAAGGTGTATTCACGGGAAAATGTCTGCGACCAATAGTGATGCCCGGCGTGTTGCGGGGAATTAAAGCACAGGTAATGCCTAGGTCTTCTTTATTTCCGAGCAAATGATCAGGATCATACAATTTGAATGCTAAACCAATCACCGTTGCGATTGGTGCAAGCGTAATATAACGTTTGTCCCAATTTAAACGAATGCCTAATGTTTTTTGACCCTGATAATCATCCCAGCACACCACACCGTGATCCGTCATCGCCCCTGCATCTGATCCGGCATCGGGTGATGTCAGCGCAAAACAAGGAATTTCCTCCCCTCTTGCTAATCGCGGCAAGTAATATTGTTTTTGCTGTTCTGTACCATAATGCAATAATAATTCTGCAGGGCCTAATGAATTAGGCACGGCTACCGTGGTTGAAACCGTCACACTTAATCCACTGATTTTCACTAATATTTGTGAGTGCGCATACGCTGAAAATTCTTTTCCGCCATATTGTTTTGGAATAATCAAGCCAAAGAACCCTTGTTCTTTAATAAACTGCCACATCTCGGGCGGTAAATCGGCAAGATTGTGTGTAATATCCCAATCATGAATCATGCTGCATAAGGTTTCTAATGGGCCATCGATGAAGGCTTGCTCTTCTGCTGTTAATTTAGCTGGTGTTACTTTTAATAATTTTTTCCAACTAGGATTGCCGCGGAATAAATCACCTTCCCATGTGACCGTTCCCGCAGAAATCGCATCGCGCTCGGTGCGAGACATGGTTGGCATGACTTTACGATAAAAATTTAGCATGGGGAGACTAATATAACGATAACGCCAAGCTTTCACGTTGAGCGGGATAGCGAGTGCTAAGAAAACAAGCCAACTGATCATCATACCAAGGGTCACGCCAGTGTATTTAGTGCCTGCAATCAGCAGCACAAGAAAACACGATGTCCATATTACCAAGGAAGCACGGTGATAAGAAAGCAAGACCAACGCCAGTAGAAAAACATAATACCAGTTGATAGCTGTCATTGATGTTCCTTATTTGGTGTCAAAATTGACGGCATAAATGCCAGGTACATTTCGCAAATATTCTTCGTAATCTAATCCAAAACCAAATAAATATTTATCTTCTGTTTTGACGCCCACAAAATCAGGCTCGAAATGAACGCCAGGTTCACGTTTACGGTTTTTACTCACCATAACGGCTGTGTAAATTTCTTTGGCATTTTCTTGTTTGCAATAATCAATAATGGCGGAAAGCGTGAGACCACCATCCATAATATCATCAACAATAATAACCGAACGTTCTTTTAAGGACTGCCTGGGTTCCACCAACCAATGCAAATCACCGCCACGGGTGCTGCCTCGGTAACGTGTTACATGGATATAATCTATTTCTAATGGAAAATGTAGGCGCGTGACTAAATGACCGGTCGTAATTAATGCACCGGTCATTACGCATAATATCAAGGGATTTTTATCTTTTAGTTTAACGGTGATTTCGTTCGCCATACGATCTAGCGCTTCGTTAATTTCAGAAAAACTATAAAGACATTCTGCATCGTTTAATATTTTTTGAATTTCAGCTGGTGTTTTCATGGGTTTCTTTTCTATGTTGGTTTCAATTGATTCACTCATCATCACACGGTGCTCCTTAATAATTCTTGCGTTTGCTGCCATCGTTGACTCATGGGGTATGACGTACTCACACGCGAAAAATCAGCTTGCAATGTGCTCCATTTTTCATAACTCACTTGATTGGATGTGATCGCTACACCATCTAATGCCTGCGTTACGCCCAATCGATTATTACAAATCAGGGTAAAATCACATCCTGCTTCCCTCGCTGCTTGCATACGATCTGCAAAATGACCGGAAATATTTGCACCTTCCATGTTTAAATCATCACTCAATACAACACCATTAAATTTCAAACGTTCACGCAAAATGGTTTTGAGCCAAGTACGTGAAAACCCAACCGCTACCTTATCTACATTAGGAAAAATAATATGCGCCGCCATCACTGCGGTCAGCCCACGCTTCATTAATGCTGTAAAAGGAATTAAATCATCGTTTTCAATGTCGTTATATGTACGTAAATCGATAGGCATTGCAACATGGGAATCAAGCGACACCGACCCGTGACCAGGAAAATGTTTGCCTGTCGCCGCCATGCCTGCATCCCGCATTCCATTAATAAAGGCATCGGCTAATTCAATGACACGCGTGGGATCGCTATGAAAAGCACGGTTTCCAATGACGCTGCTCATGCTTTTGTTTAAGTCCAGAACGGGTGCCAAACTCATATCAATGCCCGCTGTTAATAGCTCGGCAGCCATTAACCAACCACAATCCGTTGCTAAACGTTGTGCTTTTTCAGGATGGTCATTGTAGATGTCGCCAAACCATGCCATGGGTGGTAACCGTGTAAATTCAGGGATAAAACGCTGCACGCGACCGCCTTCTTGGTCGACCATAATCAGTAACGGTGTTTTTTTGGCTAGACGCACCGTTTCACAGAGGTGTGTTAACTGGCTGCGGGATTCAAAATTGCGGGTAAATAAAATAACGCCGCCTACCAGCGGATGAGACAATAGCTCCCGTTCTTCAGGGCTTAATTCTTTACTTTGTAAATCGATAATCAGGGCACCGATGTGAGCAGTCATTGAGTGCGCTTATCTCCTGGTATGGTGGTTTATCAGTATAATGTTGTTTCCATCACGCATCCACCTTGATAACATATAAATCACTTCTTTTTTAATAAGAAATCCTATGAGCCAGCACCCAGAATTAAAAACTATTCGTGATTATATTCGCTTTGCCACCAGCCAATTTAATGAAGTAGGGCTTTTTTTCGGCCACGGCACGGATAATGCTTGGGATGAAGCTTGTGCGTTGGTATTGCGTACGCTGCATTTGCCCCACAATATGAGCCCGAACCTATTGGATGCGAATTTGACCAATAATGAGCAGCATACCTTATCTAAACTCATACACCAGCGTGTGACAGAACGGATTCCTGTTCCCTATTTGACCCATGAAGCCTGGTTTGCTGGATTGCCTTTTTATGTAGACGAGCGCGTACTAATCCCCCGCTCCCCCATTGCTGAATTAATTCTGACTCAATTTTCACCTTGGGTAAGGCCTGAAAATGTGAGCAATATTTTAGATTTATGCACCGGCAGCGGCTGCATCGGCATTGCATGCGCGAAGGTCTTTCCAGATGCACACGTTGATGCCAGTGACATTTCCGATGATGCGCTAGCTGTAGCTAAAATCAATGTGTTGAGACACAATGTTGAAGATCAAGTTGAACTGCATAAATCTGATTTATTTGCATCAATCCCTTCTAAAAAATATGACATTATTGTCAGCAACCCGCCTTATGTCAGTTTGGAAGAAATGGCGGCGCTTCCTTCTGAATATACTCATGAACCTGCATTAGGATTAGAAGCGGGTAAAGAAGGCTTGGATTTTGCTTTGCGTATTTTACAGGATGCAAAAAGCAGGCTGAATCCTGAGGGAATTTTGATTGTGGAGGTGGGGAATAGCGAAGTGGCCCTTGCGG
>JABDBV010000054.1 GCA_013288395.1 Gammaproteobacteria bacterium
TCATGCTAATGATAGATGAAAGGACAAAAATTTATCTTTATTTGCCCCCGACGGACATGAGGAAGAGCATTGATTCACTGTGTACTTTGGTCTCTGATGAATTATCACAAAACCCAGCAGATGGCCACTTGTTTATTTTCAGGAACAGGCCCGGTAACAAATTAAAATGCCTATATTATGGGCCGAATTGTTTTAGCTTATGGTATCGTCGCCTCGAGAAAGGCCGGTTTGTTTTTCCGAAAGACAAGGACGGACACATTGAGATCACACAAGACCATTTTAGGTGGTTATTAGCAAGTGATAAATATACGCAATGCGGAAGGATTTCAACATATTGCGAAGGTTTTTTTTAAATAAAAATGATATAAAAAATGCGGGGCTTTTGCTATACTTTTCGCATGAAAACAATCACAAAGTCCCTGCCAAATACAATTGAAGAGTTGCATAATATTATTTTCGATTTGCAACATGAACTTAAAAATGAGAAATTAAAAAACGCTTATTTGCTTGAGCAATCTCGCCTGGCAAGGCAAGGGCATTTCGGGCCAAGCAGTGAAAAAAACATTTATCAAGCCGATTTATTTGATGAGGCAGGCATTGAGAAAGAAAAAATAGAAGAAGAAAGTGCAGTTGAAGTAAAAGGCCATCAACGTAAAAAACGCCCAGTCAGAAAAGCATTGCCTTCCGATTTACCGCGCGAACAAATTACTCATGATGTCAAAGAAGAAAAAAAAATTTGTTCGTGCGGGACGGCCTTGTCACGCATTGGCGAAGAAATTACTGAGCAATTAAAGTTTGTTCCGGCAAAACTTTCCGTCGTGCAGCATGTCCGCCCTAAATATGCATGCAAACCTTGCCAGGAAAATGTTCGTATTGCCCCAATGCCTGTTTTATTGCTGCCAAAATCGAACGCGACACCGGAGCTTGTTGCACACACAATCGTTTCAAAATATGCAGACGCTGTTCCCTTGTATCGGCAATCAAAAATATGGGGCCGTGTTGATATTGATTTGCCCCGCTCTACTTTGTGCAGTTGGTTAATAAACGTTGCTGATTTATGTTGGCCTTTAGTTAATATTACTCATAAGGACATGCTCCTTGATAATTATATCCAAGCAGATGAAAGCCCTATTCAAGTATTAAAAGAACCTGGCCGAAAAGATACCAGTAAATCTTATCTTTGGGCCTATCGTGGCGGCAACAATGTTGTTTTTGATTATCAACAAACACGCGGTGGTTATCATGCCCAACAATTTTTGCAAGGCTTCAAAGGCCATTTACAAACCGATGCGTATTCTGGTTATCATTTCACAGAAAAAATAAATGACATTGTCCATTTAGGTTGCATGGCACATGCCCGCAGGCCCTTTGCCCAATTAGTAAAACTGACTAAAAAGGAAGGGCTTGCAACAAAGGCACTTCTTTATTTCAAGGCACTGTACGCCATCGAAACTTGTGCGCGAGAAAGCAATTTAACGCACGCCCATAGACACGAATTACGCAATGAAAGAGCGCCGCCCATCTTAAAGGAATTCAAAGCATGGCTGCTAGAACATGTTACAAAAGTCCCTAAACAACATCAATTAGGAAAGGCCATTTATTATGTTCTCAATAATTGGGAAGCATTAACAAATTACTTGAAAAACGGGCGGCTAGAAATCGACAACAATAAAATAGAAAATTTAATCCGGCCATTGGCGCTCGGGCGAAAAAATTATTTGTTTATGGGTTCGCCTGAAGGCGCAAAGGCCGGCGCTATTTTTTATTCTTTAATTGCAACTTGTACGGCAAATGGTATTGAACCTTATAAATATTTTTGCACGATGTTACACCAAGTCCGCCTGTGCAAAACAGACGATGATTACCGAAATTTGCTGCCACAGTTTATGGCCGTAGATAAACTTACAATGAAGTGTACTTTGTAAGACGTTTACACAGCGCGAGGATGAATCATTATGAGAAAGGACGGCATACACCAGATTATTCGATATTAAAGCGTATTGCAAAAATATTGAGGGTTCCAGTAGCATATTTTTATGCAGAATCAGATGAATTAGCCGAATGGATTAAAGTCTTTGATTGCATCAGAAAATCTGAAAGAATAAAAATAATTAAACAGCACGATATCATAAAACAATAGCATCTTATTACAATATCTATACAGGAAGACTCCCAGACATCATTAATGAACTTGGCGGATCATCTTGAAAACTAAGATGTTCAAGACGCCATTGATAAACCTTCCGCAAATCAGCCAATCTCATCTCAGTATCGCCAATAGCGACACACTCCTCAAGAACAATGTCAATCGCAGAATCGGGCTGACCATATCTTTCGATAAAAAGATTTTTCAGTTTTTTAGCTACGCTTTCAGCATGCTCTCTCGCATCTGAACCACCCTCACGCGTATCATAAACTATCCAGATAGAAAGAAAATAAGGCTGTTTTTCACTTAATTCAACCCACATGTCCTCTCCTAAATCAAAAAATAATGCCAGCAAATGTGGAGAAACTGACTCCATGATTTTTTCAATAGCCTTGATAATATCATTTTTTTTATTCACATTCTTACGGAGCCTACGCTCAAATTCATTAGGAAATGCTGGACGCGCATATCGCGCACCAAGCCATTGCTTCAATACTTGTTTTTTTTCCGGAGTAAGCAAATAAGGATCGCTAAGATACTCTAATTCTCTAATTTTCTTCTTACTAACCTGTTGCTTATCTGCATGTTTTAACTCAATACACAAATCAACACCATTTTCCTTACAAAAATCAAGATGCAAATACCGAGGATGACGAGAATTCTCAAATTGAGGATTAAGTCTTTCTTTTATTGTACCAATAATAACTTCTATATTCTCATCTGATTCACTCGCTAAATCACAATCATGAGAAATTATAACCACAACCTGTTCATTGGAATTTACTAAACACAGCTTACAAGCATCATCATCATTAAGAATACACCCTTGTTGCAGCTTAGCAATATTCATCTACTTATTAACTCCGCCATTATTTTTTTTCAGGAAATCCAGGAATAGAAATATAAGATTGCCATTCGTTAGTGGGTTTAGTTTTTGATTCTGATAACCCAGATTTCTTATAAGATGATTCCATTATTCTTGCTTCATTGATTAACTTAGCAACATAGACATTGGGAGCTTCGCTAGTTAATAAGATATCACCCAAAGATCGGCCGCCAAATGCTTTCATTTTCAATAAAATCCCAGAACGTATAATTCCTGCCTCTTTAAATTCATCTGCAACCTGACTAAATTTTATTATTAACTCCTTCTTATTTTGTTCTGGAGCAGAGATATTTGATAGCCATTTATAGACAGCCTGACGTGAAACATTTAGCATATCTGCAATATTAGAAATAGGTACATTAAAAACATTTTTTATATTTTCAATATGCTCCAAAATTGTTCTGACATCAACAGAAACAGAAACCAAAGAAGATTCTTCGCTTAGCACCTCAAAATCAGGTAAACGATGCTCAATATAAGGGTGAGAAATCCAATCTTTAACATTTTCTGGAAAATAACCACCGCCTGTACCTGTTGCTAATGTTGTCCCCAATACCAAACAAGTCAGCTTAGCAGCAACTCCTGGACTTTGCGAAACATGATAGAAATTGTCGATAGACATTTCACCTCCAAACATTTTTTGCATAAGGAGTAACAGCGCTTTCAAATGCTTCTTTATTTACTGCATGCAATGAAAATAATTGCTCTTTAATTTGATTGAAATTAATTGGCATACGTCCTTCTATAAAATGATCTGTATCAATGAGAGCATGTGGGCATGGATGCTTAACTGCAAAACGTTCCATTGGCACCAACCCTTGAGGCGATAAATCAGGCGGATATCCCAATAAAGAAGATGTTAATTGCAAAACTCGTATAATCAACTTCCCTTTAGTCAACAATGGGCTAGATTTTGTTTGAAAAACTGATTCAGTAAACGTGTATTCTTTATCTGCTTTAAAAGCTATATCATGTAATCCACTTACAAGATACTGGCTCACAACCTCATTAGATGAAGGTAAAATTGCATCAAGATAACGCATTCCTAAACGAGTCAGATGATCAAGATTAACTACCTCATGAACGATTTCTAATCCTCGCAGAAATTCTGGGATAAATTCATGACTTGTCTCATAGTGAGTCGTATGATAGGTTAAAGAAGAAGTAGTCAAAATAAATCCGGAGGTTTTATTTTCGTTACTAATTAGCCATTGAATGGCTTGTGAAATCTGATGAGAAATCTCAGGAGTATTGCCCAATCGAAACTGAGCAAAATTTCTCTGCTCAAAAAAGGTATACCCTGCCTGTCTAAGCTGATCTTGTATATCATTAATATATTTACTTCCCATAGCAGCAATAGGGTTGAATTTTGCTTGAGCCAATACATAATATACAGGTGCATTTGTCATCTTATTACTTTTTTTATTCATAACCTTATCTTCCTCCCTATTTCTTAATTTTAAGTTTACACTTTAGTTGACAGTTCTTCAAGGGAAATACCATTAAAAAATTTTTAACATTCTGAAATATATAGTATAATTACTAAAAATTAAAAATATTCTCTGTGATTCAATTAAATACCCTGTTAAAAGCGCAATATTTATCCTTGCAAATCTAGAATTGATGTATGTTAAATGTTATAATGACAACGCACATATTAACATAATGATTTAACTATGTATTTAAATTTTAATGTTAATTATTTCTCATAGGGTTGTTAATTCTTTTGGAGCGCACTGTTAAATGTCTGAAGCCAGATTCGAATATCATAACCTAAGATTAGTTGAACCCTCTTTCAGCTCAAAACTGACTGATTTAATTATCGAGCTAGAACACTTAAGAAAAAAGCGTCTAAGCGGGACAACTCATGCACGAGTATTCTTTCAACTAAAGGATATATTCCACACTCTTGAAAGTATTGGATCAGCCAGAATCGAGGGCAATAATACTACCATTGCAGAATATATTGAAACGAAAATTGATCAAACTCAACCATCTCCACCAAATATAAAAGAAATTCAGAATATCGAAGAAGCTATGTCTTTTATTGAAGAACATATTGATACCACCCCCATTAATCGTATTTTTATTAGCGAAATACATAAAATGATTGTTAATGGATTAAAATACCCCCCTGAAGGTGAAGGCGATAAAACTCCCGGAGAGTATAGAACCAAAAATGTAAAAATCTCTAGATCAACCCATACACCTCCTGATATGAGCACTGTTAACCAATTCATGGAGGAATTATTCAACTTCATCAATCAACAAGACAGCGCCAAACACGATCTTCTCAAAATTGCATTAGCACATCATCGGTTTGTCTGGATACACCCTTTTATCAATGGTAACGGACGAACTGTTCGTCTATTCACATACGCAATGTTAGTGAAGCTAGGGTTCAATGTTAGTGCTGGCAGAATATTAAACCCAACCGCTATTTTTTGTAATGACAGAGATAATTATTATCACAATCTCTCAATTGCCGATAAAGGAACTGATGAAGGATTGCTAATGTGGTGCGAATACGTATTAAAAGGATTAAAAGATGAAATAGAGAAAATAGACAAACTAGCAGATTATGAGTATTTGCATAAAGAAATACTTTTGCCAACTATTAATCACTCGCTAGAACGAAAATACATAACCGAGAGCGAAGCTAAAATACTTAAACGCGTTACTGATAAACAAGTCATCCAAGCGTCCGATTTAAACGATCTTTTCCCAAGTAAAGTCAATTCTGAAATATCACGCCAGATTCGAAAATTAATTGAAAAGAAAATGTTAATACCCGAAGGAGAAGGAAAGAGAAAATACGTGATTCGATTTGATAACAATTATTTATTAAGAGGTGTTATTAAATCTTTGGGTGAAAAAGGATTTCTTCCAGTTAAAGATTGATTGCAAGATTTGACGATTAAATCTTACAGATATAGACTTGATTGAATGACTAGCACAGAAAAAAAATACCATAAAAAAGAAATTGCAACTGAACAGCTAAAAACTGCCATAAAGCTATTCTTAAATGAAAAAGATTTATCATCTGTTATTATACTTGCTAGCGCTGCTGGAAGCATACTAAGCCAACTTGCGCGAAATGCAGAAGAAGAGCCTTTCATTGACTATGCCTGCAGAATACATAATCATATCAAGAAAATAACGCCAGGCAGGGAAAAATATAATCACTTTATTAATATAAAATTGGGCATTACTTCTCATAAACATATGAGCGATTCTGATCCTGAAACTGTAGAGCTAGATTTATTACGATGTGCATTAGATGGCTTAACTATAGCTGTTTCTGACTTCGTTACACTATATGGTCAAGAAGAACCTTTTATAAAAGCCTTTTTACATTGGACTTGGCACAATACCAATGGCAAGAAACTTATAGAAGAATTTAAAGATATTCCTAAAAACCTAATTCAAAAAAAGAAGAAAAATGACAAAAGAAACCTATAAATTATTTGATCTCGCAGCAAATCAGCTAGAAACTGCAATTATGCTATTTTGTTCAGGAGATGACAAATTTTCCGTTATTACATTAGCTGGCGCGGCTGATGTAATATTCTGTCAATTAGTTACTAGAATTGGTCAAGATAACTTTACTAAAATTATATCAAAAGAAGAAAATGATCCTCGCAGTATTCCAGAAGTGGGTAAAGATATAAATGACACATTACATATCAATGCACTCAAACACCTCGATCCTGGTGAAGATGAATACGTATCTTTAGATGCTGATGAATGTGCGTTAGGAGCTATATTAAAAGCTATCGCAAATTATAATATGCTTGAAGGAAAAAACGAAAACTTAATTAATGGTTTTAGAGCATGGGCTCAAATTAATTTAGATTTAAAAAAATATAACATTAATTAACTTACCTGATCAAAGTTAATCGCTGCTTCATATCAAAAATAATATAATATGTAACTAAAGGCGCCCACATAAGACGCCTTTTTGATTATAAATACATGATTACTATACAGCTACTAACCTAGTCATTTGCGATTTTTTTAATAATTTCACGATAAAGATTTGGTCTAACAGATCGATGCAAGTCTATTACTTTTTGCAAAACCATCGCTGAGGGATTCTTATTTTGTCCAGTGACAATGTCATAAATAATATCTTCGTGCACATTTGTATAATACGCAATCCCTTCTAAATTATACTCATTGGTAGATAAGATATCTTTAATTACTAAACATACAAAATTAGTGTCAATCATTGCATTCTCCATTTCAATAGTAAATTTCATCACACGAAAATATTCAGAATATTGCTCTTTAAACAATTCTTTAAGCTGATTGCAAACACATGAAAACAACCCTGCTTCTAATAAAATGCGTTCGCTCTTTGAATATTTATTAAACCCATTTGCCATCAAGCCATATAATGGTTCCACAGTAGACATAGCTGCTCATACTCCACAAGATTGGAATTAAATTTTTTCATAAAAAATTAATTAAATAGAACTTACATTTAATTTAAAACCAGACTTGTTAGTCTGTATCAACAGCTTGATAAACTGAAAACTTGAGAAACCAAAAAGCAAATGAAATGCATAATCTTGCCTTATCTAACACCATAATTTACTCCTTCTTAAATTGCTAGCGTTCTCAAGGCAATTAGATAAAATATACCCTTGAAAACGTTTGCTTGTCAGTAAACGATCCTGAGCCAGCCTGGCCGATCAAACCTGCTGGCTCAATCCTGTAAATTGCTTTAAATATCAGCCATGTAAATTTAATAACAGAATATTCTGTTGTCAACAAATAATTGTGTTATTTATCAAAATAATTTGCTAGTATTGCAGCTTATATTAGGCTAAGCACTTTGGACGTGAAAATAGCATGAACACTTTTGCGGAACGATTAAAGCTTGCAATTACAAAAAAGGGAATATCTCAAGCTGAAGCAGCACGAGCATGCGGTATTGCACAGCAATCATTAAATTATATTATTGCTAATAATTTAAAATCGTCTAAACTTGCTCCGCAAATAGCTGCTTCACTCAAGATTAATCCTGAATGGTTGATTTTAGGTCATGGCAGATTCGAAGAAAATAGAATCTATGAGTTACCTATCATTCATAGTGTGTATATGCTAAAAAAATATATAAAAAATGAGTTAGATAAAAATTCGCTAGAATATACCGTGATAAATGTTGATTTAGGCAATATGGCATTTGCTTACTTATTAGAAAATAA
>JABDBV010000055.1 GCA_013288395.1 Gammaproteobacteria bacterium
CAAATTCCTCTGCATCGTCAATGCCGTTTCATTATGCAAGAACCGCGTAATAAAATTATCACTCTCAAAAATCAACTTACTAGAGAAAAAGATGCAATTAGAATATTTCTTCGTCACTTTCTCAGCAATACTATTTAACTCTTCTACCACATCCGTACCAAAAGCCGCATAAGCATCCGCCGCAATACCATATTGATGGCAATAATCCACAAAATATTGCAGTTTTTGATTAACCTCAAGACGCAATTTTTTTAATTCCTGTTGTCCAACAAAACTCCCTACATCGACAACACCCGCACTAATAAATACAAAATTCTTAAAATGATGCGGGAACATCCGTATAACATTTAATAACGTATGCATGGCCACACCCTGACTTCTACCTACTAAAATAACCGCAGTGGGTTGTTGTGGTGCGATAGCAACTTCATGGTGCGTGTGCACAATGGGTTGTTTCAATTGGATATCTATTTGCGTTAATTTCGCATTAAATTTTTTGTAATGACGCTGAATGACTAGACAGATAAAAATAACAGCAAAGGTAACAACGACTGTTAACCAACCGCCCGATTGAAATTTGGAAATTAAGGTCACGCAAAGAATGCTGCTGGTGATGAGAAAGGCAAAAAATGAAAAAATCAGACGCGGCAACCAAAGAGTAGAAGCTTTACTGCGCTGACGCGCCCAATAAACACACATACCAAATAAAGTGAGCGAGAATGTAAGAAACACGTTAATACTATATAACACTACTAACAATGACACTTTGCCGCGGCACCAAAGTAAAATGCCTAATGCAAAAAGCCCAAATAAAAATAAACCATTTTGAATCACTAAGCGCGATGACAAATGCCTAAAGCGGTTTGGCATCCAGCCATCTATCGCCATGTTAGCAAGGACGCTCGGGCCTGCTAAAAAGCCAGTGTTTGCGGCTAAGCACAATAATCCCGCTTCCAGTAACAGTGCTAACAGCAACATCAATTTACCTAAGTCAGAATCGCCTAAAATAGAGTGAAACACGACGGCGTTTAATGTTTGGCCTAGCGCAGGTACCGGTGCCCACAGTAAAAACAACATGATCATGCCGCCTGCGGTCAAACTTAATGAAGTCGCCATGTAGAACATAGTCCATTTGCCAGTGGCCACACGTGGTTCGCGCAGACGATTGACATTGTTTGAGACTGCTTCAAGACCCGTATAAGTACCACTTCCCAATGAGTAAGCATGCAAAATCAAGGCCAGTACCGGTATCCAGCCAATGGCCGTCATCGCTTCACGTGTTTCATTCAGCGTGTTTGGCACAATCAACATTAAGCCTTCGTGATGCGCAATGATGCCATACACGATCAGAAACACATGTATAACGAAAAACCCCAAGAAAATAGGCATTAAAAATTTAATGGATTCTTTCATGCCGCGCATATTCAGCAGCAGCAAAATAAAAATTAATCCCACTTCAGCAAATAATTTGTACGACAAAAACAATGGCGGCAAAATACTGAAAAAAGCATCCATCGCACTGGCCGTTGAAACCGCAATGGTGAGTGCATAATCCACAATCAATGCAGCACCTGAGATTAAACCAATATGTGGGCCCAATAATTGCGAAGCAACTTTATAACCGCCACCACCGCTGGGGAATAATTCGATGACTTGGTTATAACCTAAGGAAATAACAAATACTGTAATGGCTGTTGCAATCGCAATGTATAACGCAAAATCTGTATGCGTGCCCAAAGCAATATAAGCTTCTTCAGGACCGTAACAGGAGGAGGATAATCCGTCCGCACCCAATCCCACCCACGCAAGAAAAGCAACCAATGATACATGGCGTATCATATTAGGGCTAAACGGATTTAACTCATCGCCAAACAATATTTTTTTTAATTTTTTAGTAAACGCCATACGCATCCTTGTTTGACTATCTTACAAGAAAATTAGCCTGTGGTTTCTAAACGTTGAATGCGCTTGTCTAAGCTTGGATGCGTAGAAAATAATTCAAACCAACGCGACTGCTGATTAATTTTAAGTGCAGCAAGAGCCGGCGCCCGATCATCTTCAATATGCGCTGCTTGTTTCAAGCGTTTTAAAGCAGCTAACATACACGGCTGGCCTGCCAATTTCGCACCACCCGCATCAGCGCGATATTCCCGCCAGCGGGAAAACATAGCAACCAAAATAGTGCCAAGTAGCGTAAAGAGTATATCAAACACGATGGTCAATATGCTGTATGTCAGCATCGAAAATTCGCCGCTTTTTTCTTCATCGTTTGACATGGCAATGGAGACACCATACGCAATAATGCGTGAAAGAAACATAGCGAAGGAATTCACTACACCTTGAATGAGCGCCATCGTCACCATGTCGCCATTTGCAATGTGTGAAATTTCATGGCTGAGCACACCTTCCACTTCTACGTGGCTCATGTTTGCCAATAAGCCTGATGAAACCGCCACCAACGCATTGTTTCGGGTGGGGCCTGTTGCAAACGCATTTATTTCAGGCGAGGGATAAATACCAATTTCCGGCATGGTTTTTAAACCTGCTTTTTTTGCTAAACGATAAATCACTTCAATCAGAAAATGCTCATCGCGCGTCGTCGTCTTTGGATTGATGATCACCACACCCATGGCCATTTTTGCCATGAACTTAGACATCAAAAGAGAAATAAACGAACCCGTCATACCCCAGATCAAACAAAAGATGGCAAGTTGCCGATAATTAATGCCAGCCGCAGTGAGATAAGAATGCAAACCTAATGCGCTGATGATGAATGAGATGGTGGTAATGACTAACACATTTGTTGCCACAAATAAGAGTACGCGTTTTAACATAATAGGGTTTCTCTATTTATAAATGTAGAAGCTAATGAGGGAGTGTAGCCTGGACACGCTTTTTGTGTCCAGGGTAGTGGCTTTGCTATATGCACTATCCTGGACACAAAAAGCGTGTCCAGGCTACTCTCTAGCAAAGACGGCTCTTACCGAGCCGCCATCCGCAGCCCTCCATCCAGCCGGATCACTTCCCCATTTAACATAGGATTTTCAATCACTTGCTGGGCAAGCATGGCAAATTCCTCTGGGCGCGCTAAGCGTTTTGGGAAGGGCACCGAAGCAGCTAAGGAGGCTCTTGCCTCCGTTGATAGCTTTTCAAACATGGGCGTATCCACCAAACCTGGCGCAATAGTCATCACGCGGATTCCAAACTGAGCCAACTCGCGGGCTAAGGGCAAGCAAAGACTGACAATGCCACCTTTGGATGCACTATAAGCCGCCTGGCCGATTTGACCTTCAAATGCGGCAATGGAGGCGGTATTAATAATGACACCGCGTTCGGCTGAATCACCAACCGGTGTTAATGGGATCATGACGTTTGCCGCAAGACGCATGACATTGAAGGTGCCGATCAAATTGATTTCGATTATTTTTTTGAATTCATCAAGCGGCATGGGCCCTTGCTGGCTGATCATGCGTCGGCTATGAATGATGCCAGCGCAATTAATACAAACACGCGCAGGTCCCTGGTGTTTTTCGGCAGCTTGAATGGCGGCTTCTACACTGGCGGGATCGGTTACATCACATAGCACGGCAATGGCTTTTATATCGTCGGCAATTTTTTTTGCGCCATCTATATTCAAATCTAACAAAGCAACCCGTGCCCCAAGTTGGGTCAACCGTTTTGCTGTTGCTGCTCCCATGCCGGATGCGCCGCCAGTGATAATGATAGATGTGTTTTTTACTTCCATTTGCCAATCACCCTTATAAAGATTTGTGCGCAATGATACCATCTACTTAATATCGCAAGGAATATCAAATATGAAAATTCTCGTGGCAGTTAAGCGGGTTGCTGATTATAAAGCATCTATACGCATTAAATCGGATGGTTCAGGTGTAGAGACTGCGAATATTAAAATGAGCATGAATCCCTTTGATGAAATTGCGATGGAAGAAGCGGTGCGATGGAAGGAAAAAAAGGGTGTGAGCGAAATTATTGCGGTTTCTATCGGTGCGGATGCTTGTCAGGAAACACTGCGCACAGCATTAGCGATGGGAGCAGACCGAGGCATTCTCATTAAGACAGACCAAACAGTGCATCCATTAGCAACAGCAAAGATACTCGCAAAAATCGCGCAGCAAGAATCGGTGCAATTAGTTATGTTAGGCAAACAAGCGATTGATACCGACAATAATCAAGCGGGGCAAATGTTAGCGGGATTACTTAATTGGCCACAAGGAACATTTGCGTCTAAACTAGATTTTCATGATAACGGTGTGAGTGTGACACGCGAAATTGATGGCGGCTTGGAAACATTGTTTTTACAATTGCCAGCCGTTATCACCACTGATTTACGCTTGAATGAACCTCGCTATCTTTCACTGCCAAATATCGTGCAAGCCAAACGCAAACCGCTGGATGTGATACCGCTTGAAACCTTAAATATTGATATAGCCTCGCGCGTCTACACATTAAAAGTGATGGCACCTGAAAAACGCCGTGCGGGCAAACGCCTAGAAAGCGCAGCGGAATTAGTGAATGCATTAAAGCATGAAGCGCAGGTGATCTGATGAAGGTACTCATTATCGCAGAACATGATAATCAAACGATTAAACCGATCACGCATCATATTATGACAGCCGCAACACAATTAAGTCAGACCATTGATTTATTAATCATCGGCGATCAATGCAAAAAAGCAGCAGAAAATGCCTGTTTACTGCCGCATGTGCAACAAGTCTTACTGGCAGACCACCAAGTTTATGCACATCAATTAGCAGAAAATTGTGCGGCACTGGTTGCAGAGATTGGTAAACAATACGATTACATCCTAACAGGCGCCACTACCTTCGGAAAAAATTTATTGCCACGCGCTGCTGCATTACTCGATGTGGAAATGATTAGTGATGTGATCCGCATTCAATCCGCCGATACATTTGTGCGTCCCATTTATGCGGGTAATGTGATGGCAACCGTGCAATCGACTGATAAAATTAAAATGCTGACAATTCGTGGAACAGCTTTCCCTGCCGTCAAAACATTGCCAGCACCTGCCGCCCAGTTAGTCGTTTTATCACAAATAATCGAAAACACCCTTTCACGTTTTGAAAACCAACAATTAACCGTGTCGGCCCGTCCTGAATTGACCAACGCCCGCATTATTATTTCTGGCGGCCGTGGTTTAAAGAGTGCGGAAAATTTCAAATTACTGGAAGCAATAGCCGATCTATTGAATGCTGCCATTGGTGCATCCCGTGCCGCGGTTGATGCAGGCTTTGCGCCTAATGATTACCAGGTCGGACAAACAGGCAAAGTGGTTGCACCGGATTTGTATATTGCAGTGGGCATTT
This sequence comes from Gammaproteobacteria bacterium, assembly GCA_013288395.1. Taxonomy (GTDB): domain Bacteria; phylum Pseudomonadota; class Gammaproteobacteria; order DSM-16500; family DSM-16500; genus Aquicella. The sequence continues at coordinate 5,346 of JABDBV010000055.1, forward strand.
CTGGCGCTATTCAACATTTAGCAGGGATGAAAGACAGCAAAATTATAGTGGCGATTAATAATGATCCTGACGCGCCGATTTTTGAAGTGGCGGATTATGGGTTGGTGGGGGATTTATTTAAGATATTACCGGAACTACAAGCGGCGTTGGGAGGAGAATAGCAAAAGTAGCCTGGACACGCTTTTTGTGTCCAGGGTGGAATGTATAGCGAAGCCACTACCCTGGACACAAAAAGCGTGTCCAGGCTACATTCCCTTCGAAACTGCTATACTATGTAAGGTAGAGTTCAAATAAACGCAACCGAGGATAACTCAATGACTCCAAAGGATAAATACAACAAAACCGCTGATCAAGACGATCAAGATTCAAGTGGCGCCACCGGCGCCGGCGGCCACATTGAATTTAGGGATTTTTTAGGCACATCCGACTATCGGCGCGATGACTTATTGCCTGCCTCGGAAAAAAAACGTTTATTATCGGTGCATAAAGACACGCATGAGTGGCGTGTAAAAAAACAAAAAGAAACGCGTGATGTACGCAAAGCATTAAAGAGTGGAAAAATTTCGCTGCAAACATATAGACGTGGTTTAGGTTTGGGTGGCCAGGGCGGTGCAGGCATGAGTTCAGGCTTTCGTGCGCACCCAGCACTCAAAGACAAAGCACAATTTAGTGGCATCGATAGACAAGAAAATATGCTGCCAACTGAAAATATGTCAGCCACCAATGAAGAACAACGTAAAGAATTACAAAACCGCTTAGAAAATAGATTGTCGAATGATCTGCAACCCAAGTTTAACCCCAGACCGCATTTTGGATAATCCATGTTATCGCTCGCTGATGTCATCATTGAAGAAGATATTGAAACAGTGCGTCGCTACTTGCGGCATGCGCCTGATTTGAATTTTATAGATGAATATGGATTTACCCCGCTGATTGAAGCGGCAATTGTAGATAATACGAATATCAGTAAATTATTACTCGAAAATGGTGCGGTTCCAAATTTGCCTGATGTCACAGGTGGAACAGCGCTGCATTGGGCAGTAGAAAATAATAATATTGATTTGTGTACCTTATTACTCAAAGCAAATGCCAATCCAAACGCTTACAATTTTTCAGGACAACCGGTGCTGGTAATGCCGATTTTACGCCAGCAAACAGAATTGAAAAATTTACTGTTACATGCAGGCGCTGATAAATCCTTTGCTAGCGATTATATTCATACCAAATTATTAGGCCACATGTTTGAGTTGGTGGGCACAGCCAATATTGTGGATCCCACCAATCAATATGTAGAAGTAGATTTTGAAGGTTATTTTCTTGAAGTGACATTGGGTTTAATTGGTGATGCGCTCTCGCAATTCCAGAATCATTTTTCTGCGCGTCAGTTAAGGCGTTATTCTGGATTGGCTCAATTCATAGTGGAAGTAATATATCGTGCCGCGCAATTAATTAAATACCAGCAGTATCGTGTCGATACGCGAAAATATGATTTCATTATTAATGAATTTATCCAGCAAGAACCGATCATTATCCCTGTGGGTTATGAAGGACATGCGATTACGTTTATACGTTACGGCGATATTTGGGCGAAATGCGATCGCCGCGAAGATAGTAGGCTTTATGACAACATTATGTTTTACCGCGTAAGGAATAAGCGCGCGTTGACGAATGAATTTATCAAGCAATTGATCTATGAGAAGCAGAGTAGTGAATTTATAAATAATGAATTGGATGATATTTTGCAATTAGAGCCCATCACGGAATTAAAAATTGAAGCACAAATCAGTGGAAATTGTTCGTGGGCAAATGTAGAAGCGACTATACCCGCACTTTTTCTGTTGTTATTAATGCAAATGAACAAAGATCCGAGTGTGATGGGTTATTACAAAACCTTGGCGCTGAATTTTTTTAATCGCTGGCGTGATTGGAATAAAGACAGAGCATTAAATCTCTGTATTCAAAGCTTTAAAGAGGGCGATGCAATTCGCAAAGCGTGTAAAGCCGAAATATTAGCGGCTATTTTATTCCAACACAGTGACGCTAAGAACTCATCGGAAGCGAATAGAATGGAACGTATTTTGTCGGTGTTGATGAATACACCGTATGAATATATTTTAAAAAATTATGTGAAAGTGTATTACTACGAAGCCGCGACAGAAGAAGGCAAGCTTTTCGCGGAACTGTTAAAAAGCCATGGTATGAAATTTTAGCGCTTAAGCAAAATCGTCCGCTGTCACTTCCACCAAATGTGTATCTACCCAAGGATTTGTTTTGTGGCTTTGGGTGCTTAGATCCAACACCGATTGTTGCTGATGTGGTTCTACACGTTTGGTTAGAGCTAGAGGATTAAATTGGGCTAGTAAGTGCGATATAAAGTGTTTGATAGCCATTGGTGGTTGTCTCTTGGTGGGTGATAACAGGGATATATTATACCAGTAGTCGCCTTAAAGGAACCTTAGGTGGGGCTTGTTC
>JABDBV010000056.1 GCA_013288395.1 Gammaproteobacteria bacterium
GCGATTGCAGGGGCGGGTCTATGTGGTTGAGGTGCGAGGGTCTCTAACAGGAATTTTTTATCTGCATCATTGTCAAAGTGTAAATCATTTTTCCAGCGTTCTTTGAGCTTGGTCATTTGGGAGATTTTTAAAATATTCCATGAGACTGGTAGATTGATTAAGGCCGCAATGACTTGATTATGCTTATTTCTGGTCGCATGATGCAGTATAAAGTCAAACATTGCTATATAAAGCGCGCCGTCATGGGCTTCATATTTTTTTATATAGGTGAATAATGTTTTTGCGTGATTTAACTTCCAAGTTGGATGTAATGCTCCGTATAGGACGTTAACTATAGAAAGAAATACATCATCGCTTTTTATCTTTAAGTAACTAATAAGAAATTCAGTTAATGAGTTTAGATATTCAGCGGGCGCTTCATGTTGAAGAAGCATTTTAATTGTATAAATAATCGCAAGTTGTAAATCTATAGTGGAGAATCGTTCACATAAACTCCGAAGGCGGTAAATTAAAATGGTATCTTCATTTGGAGAGTAGTAAATATAAAAAAGTTCAGCAAGCAATTTAATTTTTTTCTTATCGCTTACTGAATCCCAATATACGTCCTGGGCGGTTGAGTAGGATTCTGTCTTAATTAATCCAGAGGCTATTAATTGGGCGCTATAATTAGTGAGCTGGAATAACTTTTTCAGGCTGTTGGTATGGTTTTTTGCATCATATAAGGCTAGTTCGTACAGTATGGCTGCTGAATCAGATTTGGCAATGTACATATAGAAATTATTTAACGCATCGGTTGCGTTGTGAGTGCCGTGGTTGTTATTCCAGTATTCGATGAAAACCCGGGTAAACGTGTCCGCTTCTATTAATGAATTTAATAAATAATGTATCTTGTCAGCGTTGTTAGCATGTAATAACCGCGTCAAAACAGCAAGAACCGCGGCATCAGCAAATGAATATGCCTTAAAAAGATAAGAAAAATAAGTGGTTTTATGGTCTGGGGTGTCGGGGCTTAGCCATTCTTCTAATTTTTCTTCCATGGCTTGTTGCCAAGGAAGTTCGCGCGAAGTGGCAAAGACGTAATCAAATTCTTTTTGTATGCCTTTTTCAGAAACGCCCCTCGAAATATCAATATTTTTAGTAGCATTTGATATGCATGATTTTAAGATAAATGCTGTTGAGAGAATGTCGCATAAACAATCAAGGAAAAATCTTACTGATCGTTCGTTGCCGTGCATTTTTCGCATTTCAGAAAAGATATCAAGAGCAGATTGAATCTGTAAGTCTTTGGGGATTTGATTAAATAAGTATGTTGTTAACTCTTTTCGAGGAGTACCCGTGAGGCTGAATATTAATGTTTGGGTAATAAGATGTAAAAAATCGGCTTCAATAAATTTCGTGCGCGCAGAGGCGATGACTGCGGCGATTGTGTCTAGTTCAGGATAGGCTAGCATTGCGCCATACCATATTTTTGCAATAGAGTCGTTTTTACCGCTGTTGCTATATTCATGCGCCATTCGGAGCATAGGTAAGGCAGGTGAAGTAAATGTAAGCCTTTCTAGTGATGCGGTTGTGTAAAAATTTTCATTTAGGGTCGATGATAAAAATGACGCGGTAACTGAATGACGTTGATCAATAGGTAATGCATTTAATAATAATCTGATACCATTGGCTTCATTAAGAATAGAGTCGCCGTTGTGCGTAAAATATTGAAACTGTAGGGCATTCATTATTATGTCTAGCTGTACACTGGGAGACAGTTCGTTTAAAAAAAATTCGAAATTGGGGAAATGGTCGCCAGATAGGTATAATAGGAAAATGACTGTATAGCAATCGCTTTTAGTTGGTTCGCCTAACTCTTCTATTTGTTCTACAATGTCTCCTCTAGCTCTAGAAAGCAATGCTTTATTAGTGAGTCGAGATAAACGTTGTTCTTTTGGTAGGTGGTTCCATAGAAGAGTGTAGTTCTCCTGATTGAGGGCTCGATCAAAGTCTCTTGTGAAATTCAAACAACCACGGGTAACGAGTTTAGACTGTAGCTCAGCAGGTTCGGTGCTGATTAAATTTAATAACAGTGGAATGAGGGCGGAATGATGATGGTATATAAGCTTTTTTCTTTTGAATAATTTATTGTACTTCTTTTCTGTAAAATAGCTTTTTGGTAATTGATGAATCAAACGCGCTGCAGGTTTTTCTAAGCCATCGTCGATGCAATCGATTAGGGTTTTAAATGCTTGATCATTGTTCTTTTCGGTATTTTCATCAAGTTTGTCTTTGTTTAGCGCTCTTAGAAATTGCTCATAAAATCTCCGGTAATATTCCATGTAGGACTCATCTTCTTTGAGATGTGGATACAAGGTTAGATCTTGTGCGATCCTGTTTTTCCAGGCGACATCGTTTGATATGTAAGCATATAAATCTTTTGAAACGCGTGCTAAGACAAAAAAGGCGCCGAGACGAACGTTTGAGATTTCGAGCCAACAATCCAAAGGAACATCTAAAACATTTTCTTCAAGCTCTGCTGGTTCATCATCTGAAGAGCTCAGATCCTCTTCCTCGTTTAGATAAGCGAGATGATTTAAGGTAGCAATAACGGTTTCATCGTCTGAGATGGGCTCGTCCGATTGTTGCGAACCGATTTCTTCCTCAGATGGTGGCTGTGTTGCGTTTTCATGCTCAGATGACGATGATCTTGAATGCGACATAAGCAAATCTCGTTTTGTTAGTTATTTTATGCGCATGGAGTGTATCATTAATAAACAGGCATAGTCAATGATGGGGCATCATAGGCCAAAAAAAATCTTATGAAAAGACCTTCTTTATCGGCTAGAATACGGCAATCATTTTAGAGGTGCTTTCCATGACAGCCGTCGTTGACCCAAAGAGAAAGAGTGAATCCATGAAAAATAATCTCAGCAAGAAAACCAGTACGCCCACCAGTACTTCCGCTATAGAGCATATTAAACAAATGATGGCGACAAATAATGTGGAATTTGTGGATTTACGTTTTACGGATTTGCGTGGTAAGGAGCATCACGTCACGATTCCCCATACGAAGGTGGATGACATTTTCTTTAAATATGGTAAAGCATTTGATGGTTCTTCATTGTGTGGTTGGCAAGACATTAGTAAATCAGATTTGTTATTAATACCTGATCCTAGCACCGCTATGATGGATTTATTTACCGAGATGCCCACCTTAATTATACGCTGCGATATTATGGATCCGGTGACAGAGGCTTCTTATACGCGTGACCCACGAGCGGTGACCAAACGTGCGGAAGCTTATTTAAAAGACAGTGGTATTGCTGAAGTTTGTTTTTTTGGCCAGGAAGTGGAGTTTTTCATTTTCGATGATGTGCGTTGGGACATCAGTATGAATGGCTGTTTTTATGAAGTCGATTCAGAGGAGGCCAGCTGGAATACGGGAACCATGATGGAAAGTGGTAACTTAGGGCATCGTCCTCGTATCAAGGGTGGTTATTTTCCTGTGCCGCCAGTCGATTCCCACCATGATTTACGTAGCTCAATGTGCAAAGGCTTGGAAGCGATGGGCTTGATACCCGAAGTGCATCATCATGAAGTGGCAACTTGTGGTCAAAACGAAATTACGACGCGTTATAGCACACTACTGCATAAAGCGGATGAAATGCTGGTGTTTAAATATGTCATACAAAATATTGCACATGCGCACAATAAAACAGTGACTTTTATGCCTAAACCGTTGGTTGGTGATAATGGTAGCGGTTTACATTGTCATCAGTCGCTGTCCTCAGGTGGCAAAAATTTATTTGCTGGTAAAGAATACGCTGGGTTATCTGAGATGGCGCTTTATTATATTGGTGGTCTTATCAAGCACGCGCGTGCGTTAAATGCGTTTACTAATCCCAGCACCAACAGTTACAAACGCTTGGTGCCTGGTTTTGAAGCGCCGGTGACGATGGTTTATTCAGAAGGCAATCGTTCAGCCGGTATTCGCATTCCGCATGTATTCAATGATAAAGAAAAACGTATAGAAGCACGCTTTCCTGATGCAATGGCCAATCCCTATTTAGCTTTTCCAGCCATGTTGATGGCAGGATTGGATGGTATTAAAAATAAAATTCATCCAGGAAAGGCTGTGGATGAAAATTTATATGATTTATCGCCTGATAAAGTTAAATCATTTCCAAGTCTTTGCTCTTCACTGGAACAAGCATTAGATAGTTTGGAAAAAGACCATGCTTTCTTGCTGCAGGGTGGTGTGTTCACTAAAGACTTAATTGATGCATATATTGATGTTAAGCGTGAAGAGGTGACTCGATTGAATATGACGACGCATCCGGTGGAGTTTGATTTGTATTTTAGTTCGTAATGATGGGAATGATGAGCGCGTTTAAAGTTGCTACATGGAATGTGAATTCGTTGCGTGTGCGGTTGCCGCATGTCCTTTCGTGGTTGGCATCAGCTAAGCCTGATGTATTAGCGCTGCAAGAAATAAAGATGCTAGAGGCGGATTTTCCTTATGATGCCATTCGTGAGGCGGGTTATGTTGCAGCAGTGTCAGGGCAAAAAACATATAACGGTGTGGCTGTATTAAGTCGACAAGCATCCAGTGATCTTTTAACAGATATTCCTGATTTGGATGACCATCAGCGTCGAGTGCTTGGTGTCACCATCGGTTCTGTTCGTCTATTAAATTTATATGTACCGAATGGAGAAAGTGTGGAGTCGGAAAAATTTAAATATAAATTAAATTGGCTAACGAAATTGGATTTGTTTTTAAAAAATGAATTAAAAAAATACCCGCAATTGATTGTGCTCGGCGATTTTAATATTGCGCCAGCTGAAATCGATGTGCATGATCCGAAGCGTTGGGAGGGGCAGGTACTGTTTAGTACGCCTGAGAGACAAGCTTTTCAGGCATTATTACAAGTGGGGTTCAGTGATTGTTTTCGCCAGTTATCGCCGGATGAGAAAAGTTATAGCTGGTGGGATTACCGTATGAATGCCTATAAACGTAATATGGGTTTGCGCATTGATCACGTGCTGGCGAGTAAGCCCTTATCTTTGTTATGTGAGCAGTGTTATATCGATCAATCGCCGCGCAGTTGGGAGCGTCCTTCTGATCATGCGCCGGTGGTGGCGGAATTTGCATTGAGATGACTAGATTTACCGGTTTGATGTGCGCCCCATAAGAAGGCGGACTGACCTTTCCATGGCCTAGGTGGTTGACAGAAAACCCATAAACTGACTATTTCTTGAAGCTATACGATTGATTAGCAAAGAATCGATTATTCCGGGAAAAACATTACTATTTTTAGATGAAATTCAGGAATGCCCTAGTGCTATTATGGCGCTGCGTTATTTCAAGGAAATGATGCCTGAACTTCACGTGATCGCAGCGGGCTCTTTATTAGAGTTTAAATTGAATCATGATGATTTTCGCATGCCGGTTGGCAGGGTGCAGTCCTTGTATTTGAAACCGCTTTCGTTCCAGGAATTTCTGATTGCAAGCGGCTATGATTCAATGGTTGAGTATCTGGCGTCAGTCGATTTTCAATCACAAATTAATCCGGCTGTTCTGCATAAACTGCAAGAATTATTACACCAGTACTTTATTATCGGTGGCATGCCTGCAGCAGTTAAATCATTTGTTGAAAATCATGATTGGCGTCAATGCCAGATTATTCAATCTTCACTCTTAAGTTCTTATTACGATGATTTTGCCAAATATGCGAGGACATCAAAGCATCGATACTTGCAGCGCATGTTAGAACAGGCGCCTGGTATGGTAGGTCAGCATTTTCGCTATGCTAGCGTGGATCCAGATATGCAGTCTCGTGATCTTAAACAAGCATTAAGTGATTTAACGTATGCAGGTGTCATTTATAAAGTTCATCGGACAAGCGCAAGCGGCAACCCGCTTGCCGCACAAATAAAAGAAAACAAATTTAAACTATTATTTTTAGATATCGGTTTAGTAAAAGCGAGCCAGATGCTTGATATCGAATTATTACAACAAAAAGATTTACTCCTGGTGGATCGCGGTATGCTGGCTGAACAATTTGTAGGGCAAGAATTGTTAGCCTATGGAGATCCTTATTTACCTAAAAAATTATATTATTGGGAGCGGGAGAAAAAAGGCAGCGAGGCTGAAATTGATTACGTTATAAATATCAATGATAAAATTCTACCGATAGAAGTAAAAGCAGGAAAAACGGGTAGTTTACGTTCATTGCAATTATTCCTTACTGAAAAAAATCAAACCATTGGGTTGCGTTTCTCTATGCATCCCTTATCATTTGATGGTCGAATATTATCTGTACCACTCTATATGGTGCACGAAGTTAAACGATTGGTGAATTTGATTTTATAGAAATAGTGACGATACACCAAATATACTGTTGTTGGCATGTTGCTTTACGATATAATTACAATTCTGCTTGGCGGATGATTCTCGTGTTACAAACGATTGCGGATTGAAAAGACATGGCTGATTTTTTATAGGCGCAGTGTTAGGGAGCGTCCGACCGGGGGCCACTTCGAGTGTTAGCGAGATTTGTCCGTAATTTGCTACACAGGCCCAAGCCTTACTTAAATAGATCAAAACTCATGTGACTTCAGATTGAATATTTTCTTTATACTCATATTTAAGAGATGATCACTTTAAAAATATAAAAAATTAATTGCGAATAAGCAATTAACGAGGGGTATATGGAGAGAAATGATAAAAGTGGTGATAGTTCAGATGACAGTGGTGATGATGAAAGCGAATCGCAGAAATTTAACTCTGTTGGCATTTTAAAGAAATAAAGCTTACGGCAATTAAGAGGGAAGCCAAGCAGCCGCCCAGTGAAAACAAGAGTGAGTCATCAAACACAATAGAGCAAAAGTTGAAGTATTAATATTAATGCTAGGAGGTGAGAAATGAGTTTTGATAGAAGCGGTATTTTTGAACGACCAAAAGTAGAGAAAATTCCTCCCCTGAAAGCTGCTTTTGAGGAAAATGGGCTATTAATAGTTCAGCTACTTGATGAGTCCCATGCTAGGCTTGTTAAGGAATTTTTAGATATGCTTAAAACAGAGTATTTATTCGATGATGGCGTATCTGATGCTTTTGATTACCAATACAAGATTGAACACCAAAATGGCGGTAAATTTTTTGGGTTTGCAATTTACCCTAAACGAGTTACTGTTGAAGGTCTTTTATGGGATTTTGGAACAAATAAATTGATTGAAAAGCCAAA
>JABDBV010000057.1:125-6029 GCA_013288395.1 Gammaproteobacteria bacterium
GCCGCAAACGCCATGCTTTTGAATGAAATGAGGCAATTTGAGTCTCTACTTATAGCAAACTCACTTACTTATGACGTTCAACGAAATCGATTTGAAAGCCTATATAGCGCTATGGAATCTGACAATGATCAATTAATTACATGGTTGAATACTATAAAAACAGACATCCATCTTATAGAGCCAAGCACTTTAAAAGTGGTCAATGATTTAATTGACCCTGCTATTCAAAACAACAATGAAGAATTTGCCAATTTAAGAAAAGATGCCTCTCGTTATTATAATCATGAGTCTGAATCCTATCAAAAAATTGGAACGGCTTTGCTTGTTATAGGTATTATTCTTGTTCTTGCAGCTGTTGCTGTCATCAGCCTGTTGATGACGGGTGGTTTGTCTGGATTTTTGATGGCTGGCTGGATGACCCCTGGTGTGCTCGTCGGTGCCGGTGTAATAGGTGGTGGAAGTATAGTATTGACTGTACTTGGTAGTATGGGCTTATTTAAGTCTAAGCAACCCGCCATTTACCAGACACTGCAGGGGATGGCTGATGAAGAGCGATACGCGCCTCTGGACCGTATCGTACTTTAACGCTAATGATAGCTAAGGCAATACTAGCGTGATTACCTCGCAAAATGCTATTGTACTCCTTTTTATATAGCCAAATTTATATAGATAAACAGGCATCATTATGCGAAAGCTACCTACACTTAAACCAGGTGATCATGTAGAAATCATAGCGCCAGCTTCTCGTTGCGCCGATACGCTTTTAAATGATATTCGCGATCTGCTCATTTCCTGGCAATTAAATTGTACCGTTTCCAAGGATATTTTTGGTGACGACGTGCTCTGCGCCAATACAGATGAAAAACGCTTTCAATCCTTAAAGGGCGCCCTGCAAAACCCCAACACCAAAGCTATCATTTGCGCCCGCGGCGGTTATGGCAGCATGCGTTTAATACCCGCCTTAACAGATGTATCACCCATTCCTACGCCTAAATTATTTGTAGGCATGAGCGATATTACCGCCTTAAATTTATATCTACAGCAACAATGGGGTTGGCCCACACTGCATGGTGCATTAGCACTTGATAAATTTTCTCCTGAATCTATTAATTCCTTGAAATCCATCTTATTTGGTAATGTTCAGCAAATCGTTTTTACTGGCAAACCACTTAATAAACTTGCGGAATCGAACCAGACCATTCAATCCACCGTGACCGGTGGTAATTTGTGTGTGATGCAAGCAGGCATAGGCACCGCCTGGCAAGTGGATGGCCGCGGTAAAATTATTTTATTGGAAGAAATTGGTGAGAGAGGATACCGCGTTGACCGGATGCTTGAGCATTTATCGCAAGCAGGCGTTTTTAAACATGCTTCAGCAATACTCTTGGGTGATTTTTTAGACGGGAAAGAACCCGATGGCTCTTCATTGGTTAATATCGTCTTGGAGCGTTTTGCAAAATCGTGTCCCATTCCCGTTGTTCAAGTGAATGGGGTAGGGCATGGTTATACTAATATGGCTTTGCCATTGGGTATGCCTACAGCGTTGCAGTTAGGAAAAGAAATTCATTTAACATGTGATATAGAGAAATAGACGATGAAACAGCTAGGATTACGCATAAACACACAAACCGCTATTTATCCCATTCTGGTTATTATTCTCTGTGCCGCATTTTTGTTTTATAAATATGTGTTGCAAGTTTATCCAAGCATTATCACCGTACAACTTATGCGAGAGTTTAATTTATCGGGCGCAGGACTCGGGAATCTTGCCGCGACATTTTATTACGCTTACATGGTCACCCAAATTTTTGTAGGTATTTTATTAGATAAATACAGCACGCGTTGGCTGACGTCTGCCGCTATTTTTTGCTGCGGCCTTGGATTGATTTTGTTTTCACAAACGCAGTCATTATACATAGCCCAGCTTTCACGTGGCTTGATGGGGGCAGGGGTGGCATTTGCAACCGTTGCCTACATGAAAGCTGCTGCCATTTGGTTTTCTCCTAAACAATATGCATTTATAGGTGGATTGTTGGCAACAGCCGCAATGGCAGGGGCTGTTTTTGGGCAAGCGCCTTTATCTTATCTCATTAAAATGACTGGTTGGCGCACCTGTTTATATACAATTGGCTTGGTTGGCTTTGTGCTTGCCGCCTTGTTTGCATTGATTGTGCGGGATAAAGCTGCGAAAAATCATGATCTCGAACATGTGCCTATTTCATTAGGCGATGTACTTAGTCTTGTTAAAAGCAAACAAAATTGGTTGCTAACGCTTTATAGTGGTTTGGCATTTTCACCCATTGCTGTTTTTGGTGGTCTTTGGGGCAATCCTTTTTTACAACAAGCATATGAACTCAGTGCGACCGAAGCGGCTTCAATGGTTTCATTGGTATTTGTAGGGTTGGGAATAGGTAGCCCTGTGTTAGGTATGATTTCCGATCGTCTTGAAAATAGACGTTATGTCATGCTGGTAAACACGCTGATCTCTTGTTTGGCATTAGTGCTTGTACTGTTTGCGCATCCTATGCCTACCTGGCTGCTGTCATTGTTGCTTTTTGTATTTGGTTTTGGCTTGGGTTCCTTTATGTTGGTATTTGCCATGGGCAAAGAAATGAATAAGCCAGCACTAACCGCTACTGTTATTGCAATGATCAATTCAAGTGATGCGTTCCTAGATGCACTGACAGAGCCTGGGATTGGGAAGTTTTTAGATATGCTATGGGATGGCCGAGTAGTCAATGGTATACATTATTTTTCTCTACATAGCTATCATCTAGCATTGGGTGTGCTGCCAATTTATTTAGTGGTTGCAGCATTCTTACTCTTGTTTATAAGTGATAGAAGAGAGAATAGAACATAAACGAGACCGTTTTATGGCTTTTATATATGTAAAATTTGCTTTAAAAATTGAGCCTCAAAAGACGACAACAGAGTGGGCTGTCGATAAGCTTAAATCATTGGTAATGTTAAAACGTGATGAGCTTAATGCGGTTTCATTTGAAACAATTCGTGTCGAATTACCTGACCACATTTACGACTTTCAGCCAGTCGCTGGTGATCGTTTACTTGAGGCGATTGGTATGGGTATCCGTAATGCGATCATAAGAGAATTTGATATCGACATAGGCGGGATTGTTGATGCGCATTTTTTCAATAGTTCTTACCAGGAAGATTCCTATCATCTAAAACAAAATATAGAACCAGGGAGTCTTTTATCAATCAAGAATTACAAGTCGTCAGGTCGACCTTTACTCGTTTCCATACCTGAAAATATTTTTAAGCTTATAGCAAAATTAAAAGCTAAGCATGAGTCCACTGCAGATGAAATCACCTTTAAAGATCGTCCTTCTGTAGAAGGCAACATGAAAAACGAAATGCTCCAAGTGTTAATTGAAGCTTGGAAAGAACGCATACATAAAAATTTATTTGGTTTTGAAAATGGCAAGGAAATAGAGCTTATCAATATGCCAACCAATATCAATATGAAGGAATATGAAGCGCAACTCGCTAAATTAAAAACAAGAATAGATCGTGAAGCGGAACTCGCTAAATTAATATCAGGAATCGATGATAAAACATTTGAAAACCCACTAGAGCCGTTGCTAAATTATATTAATTATAAAACAGGCACATTATTTCCCTATAAAATTATTCATGCCGCTTACAGAGTACATGATGAAATTAAAAAAATCATTAAAGAACAAAAAGATTATGAAGCTCTATCCGAAACTGAAAAAGCACATTTTACTAAGCTAATTCTTTTGGTGACGAGTGTTATTTCAGATTTCCCCACTTCCTTTGATCCAGATTTTAAAGATTCTTATATTAGCACGCTTGCTTCTTTATCTGATCTAGCCGCAGAAATAAGGGGTCACCGCTCCTATGGGGAAATAATTGCCGGTGTTGTTATCGCACTCATTGGTGCTGTTTTATTTACGGCGGGTCTCTTCGCCACACTAATATCTGTAGGAACACTCTCACCATCTTTGCTGTTGTCTTACGCTGGTTGTAACCTAATTATAGCTGCTGCTACCTGGATGGCCGTTCCTACAGCTGTCGTCGCTGGCGCCTCTATAGGTGCTGGCGCATTAACTGCTGCTATTGGATCATCTCTTACGTTTCATGGTAGAAGAAAAGGGGCGGCTCAATCTGTTGTAGAATTAGCAGAAGTTGCTGGCAAGCAGCAGCGGTTACGTCTTAGTAACTAGGCAATGGGGTCAAGTCTCTCCTTAACGAATAAATTATTATCATATTGAGTAAATTTTATTCGTTAAGGAGAGACTTGACCCCTGTCTAGGTGCTGGCGCATTAACTGCTGCTATTGGATCATCTCTTACGTTTCATGGTAGAAGAAAAGGGGCGGCTCAATCTGTTGTAGAATTAGCAGAAGTTGCTGGCAAGCAGCAGCGGTTACGTCTTAGTAACTAGGCAATGGGGTCAAGTCTCTCCTTAACGAATAAATTATTATCATATTGAGTAAATTTTATTCGTTAAGGAGAGACTTGACCCCTGTCGATTGACCCCCAGATTATTTCTCACTTTTCTTCAACACATTAAGTGCGAATTCAAACGGTTCGGGATCAATGCTAGTAAATCCTGTAAATGGACAATCTAAGATAAAGATTAGATAAAATGTAATACCAATAATAAGTGAAACACCAAAAAGCAACGCGCTCCAAATCCCTATTGTTTTTGCTACAAACAATCCATTAAACGCAAACAACACAAACGCGCCCGTCACTAATAAAGGCCATAATGCTTTTGCACTATTACCGCGAGCAAGCAATAAGCGTTTTCTACGGGCATCTAACCAAGTCGCGAGTAGGGTGAGTGCCTGACTAAAGATGACGCATTCTCGGTCTCCGTTTGGAGCAATTTTTTGTAACAAGTTCACCAACCGCATGGACTCACAACTATTTGCTTCTTGTATATTGATATAATCATTTGTCATATTTTTTAACGTAGGCCATTCTTTTTCGAGTACCAATTGCGTATAAGTAAGAGCTGCAAGTCGAATATTAATATGCTCCCAACTCGTGACGCCTTCTAGCATATGCACTAAATCCAGTAGGGTATATGCCTCATTTTGCACGGAATCATTTGCCAAACTAAAATTCTGCCAAACACCCCATAATGTGAACGTTAATAATATAGCGTAAATGGTACCCAACACTTGGTACACAGTCGAAATTAAATCGGTATTAGCTTCCAGTTGATGTGTATCAAAAAAGAATCGAGAACCATTGGCAATTAAAAAAGCCAGTAGAATAGTGCTGCCCACAATGACCGTGGCTTGCAGTTTCGCAGGTAAAGATAATAAGAGAGAACGCATAACCACTTCCTTGTATATAATGCTTGATAGTAGCCTGGACACGCTTTTTGTGTCCAGGGTCCTTTCAGGGACCAACTATATAAGCAGAAGCGGTCCTATTTTTGCTTGTAGAGGATGATTATTGTGCCGCTTGGAATGCTATTCCAAGCAGCACTTTAGACCAAAGCGCTTGAGTTATTGTGCCGCCTGGAGTATTATTCCAAGCGGCACAATTGCGGTTCATCTGCTTCATGGATAATAAAAAACATTATAAATAGGCGGTCTCCATAATCGCATTACCCGCACAATTCATTTAGAGCCATATAATCTGGATGATGGAGTTTTCGTATTTGAATCAATTACACCACATTGGAAAGCGCCGCCACTAAATGTATGGACTGGGGATGTATGGTATAGAGATGATGGAAAATACATTATTCTTAATTCTTGCACGCCTCCAGACCAGTTGTATACGATTTTGCGCGAGGTCGGATTTAGCGAGATTAAAATTTTAAAAGCATTTGATCGCGATGAAGAGATTGTGTATGAGTGCAGGAAATAAGTTATCAATGTGTAGTGGCCTAAAACTTAAT
>JABDBV010000058.1 GCA_013288395.1 Gammaproteobacteria bacterium
ATTCAACACCTTAATACTCTTTTAAGCCTACCTTGCTAAACTACACGCAATAATCAATAAGTTATCAGAACTTGCTAACGAACCAAACCGAGGAATAAGAACATGCAACATAACGAACAAACATCGCAATTACATGTATTTATTAGAAATTTCAATAGGGCCACAAAGGGCCCTTTTGGACGACATCCCCATTCGCCAGCCGAGCAATTCTTCAGGCTATTGGAGCGATGGAATCATATCTCCTCGGATGATCGAACTATCATTTTAAACGATGAATCATGCAACTCACTGATCACACAACTGATACAACAACTAATCAATAACACGTCTACTAGTGCTGATGAACTGTATTTCAAAAAAGAGTTGGCTGAGAAATTGCGGGATAGAGTAAATGATAAAATGATGCCCTATCATAAAATGGTTGAGTTTCTCACGAATATTTTTTCTAGATCAACTATTCAGCATTTTCTAAATAGCGCAGATAAACCTGTTAAATACCTCGCAGAAGATCTTCAGAATCTATTTTGGTTTATTCTGCAGTCTCAAACCTACGAAAATTATGCGCAGTCCCTTAAAAGAGAATATGGCAATCCTAAAGCTTCTTTAAGATCTCCCGCATCGAAGCCCACTGAAGCGCCACCACCACTACCATCCAAACCTGCGCCCAGTGCTGCACCAGCAGAGCAAATGCACGTAGCAAAAACAGCGGCTGATTTACATAAGCCTGCGCCGCCATTGCCAACTGAATCACCTCCGCTGCCGCCTACAATGGCGCCAGAGATACTAGCTGAGAAAGCATTAAAATCTGAAACGCTTAATAAACTAAAAAAAGCTAACGATGCCAACGATATAGACGAAGTAAGTAGACTTTATATTTTATCTGAAGAATTGTTTCTATTGGCGCCTACTTTTCATACTATTAAACACCTTAATGATAATGGAACAAATATCTATATTGATTTTACATGGAAAATCTTTCACTTAACTTCCATAGTACCAACGCTTGATAAAACAAGTGAATTAGGCGATGAATGCGCCAAATTTATTAAAGATTGCGCCCCCGAATTAAATAAACTAATTTTCTCGGTCTTTGATGAAAAAGCAGATGGTGAAAAAGCACTACAGGCATTCATTGATCGCGCGCAATTATCTATTAATGATTTAAAATCGCCCCTCATGTACGACTTGGCGCTTGGCCTCATCACCGCTGCTGCTGTACTAATAGGCGTTGTATTAGTGGGCGCCATCCTCACCGCTCTTAGTGGCGGCGCGCTGACCTTCCCGTATATTGCAAGCTTCTGCGCATATGCAGGCATCACGACAGGCGCTACAACCGCTGGCGTATTAAGCTTCTTTGTTAAACCTGCTGAGAAAGCAGTGTATGCCCAAATTGAGACGATGAGAAAAGGCGTGAGCGATGCTGCGGCGAATCTTATTCCTAGGGTTAGAAGTGTAGGTTAGAGACATTGGTTAAAGCGTCATTGCGCCCTCACACACCCCTCATCCGCCCGTTGGGCACCTTCTCCCACAAGGGGAGAAGGTGCCCAACGGGCGGATGAGGGGGATGAGGGGTGTGTGAGGTCACAATGACGCTTCAACCAACTTTTTATATTTCTCCCTCAACGCATCGATCGTTTCCACATGCAGAGGGTCTTTAATAATACACTCCACCGGACATACCACCACGCATTGCGGTTCCGCAAAATGGCCCACACATTCTGTGCATTTATCAGGTGAAATTTCATAAATCATTTCACCTTGTCGAATGGCGTTATTCGGACATGCCGGTTCGCATACATCGCAATTAATACATTCGTCAGTAATGATTAAAGACATGCCGCTCCACTCTTACTTAAATTTCTCATGCAACGCACTCACAACGAGCGGCGGCACAAAACCGGATACATCCCCTTTTAATGCAGCAATTTCACGAATCAATGTTGATGAAATATACATAAACTTTTCATCAGGCATTAAAAATAAACTTTCAATTTCCGCATTTAAAAAACGATTCATGCTGGCTAATTGAAATTCATATTCATAATCGGTCACGGTTCGCAAACCACGCAAAATGACATTCGCTTCGTGCTCTTTTGCAAAATGCAGCAGCAAATTATCAAAGCCTTTTACTTGCACATTGGGGTAGGCTTTGAATATGTCCTTCGCCAGATTAACGCGCTCAACGAGCGAAAATAAGGGGTTTTTATTTTCGCTGGAGGCTATCGCCACAATGACATGGTCAAAAATACGCGCCGCCCTATCGACCAAATCCATGTGCCCAAAGGTAATTGGATCAAAGGTGCCAGGGTAAACTGCTATATTTTTCATCTAGTTATCCTTTAAAAGCGAACTCAGGGGCCTAAAGGCCGCCGTTAAAATACCACATTATAAGTTATAATAGAGGAAGGTTTTACCTATTTTTCAGCGCATAACAATTATTAAAAAAGAGCGAGACTATGTTTGATGCGAAGCTAGTCCAAAATGAAAACGGTGACCTGGTCATTGAAACCTCATTAACCGGCAATGACCTCTTAAACACCTCTAAATTAAATAAAGGTTGCGCCTTCACGCCCGAAGAACGCATACGTTTTGGTTTGCTAGGACTGCTGCCTCTGCAAATGGAAACCTTGGAACAACAAACAGCGCGCATGTATGCGCAATTTCAAGAACACCACACCAATCTTGGTAAAAATATTTATTTGAATGTACTGCACGATTATAACGAAACTCTTTTTTATAACTTAACCAGTCACCATCTCGCTGAAATGCTTCCCATTATTTACACACCAACCGTTGGTGAAGCCGTGCAGCGCTTTAGCTTAGAACATCGTAAAACCAGAGGCTTATATATCAGTTATCCTGATCGCGACAAAATCGAGCAAATACTGGAAAATCGTTTGCCGCACTACGTTGATTTATCTGTCGTCACTGATGGTGAAGCCGTGCTCGGCATTGGTGATCAAGGCATAGGCGGCATTAATATTTCGGTGGCAAAACTGATGGTGTATTCCTTATGCGGCGGCATTAGTCCGCATCGCGTGTTACCTATACAATTAGATGTGGGCACGAACAATCAACATTTGTTAAATGATCCTATGTATTTAGGTTGGCGACATGAACGTATCACAGGTGTGCAGTATGATGATTTTATCGATGCATTCGTAAAAGCCATCACTAAAAAATTTCCCACGCTTTTTTTGCACTGGGAAGATATGGGTCGCGATAATGCGCGCCGCATTCTGAGCCGTTATCGAAATAACATTCTCACGATGAATGGTGATATGCAAGCAACGGGTGTCGTCGCACTTTCTTGTGTGCTATCAGGCGTTATCGCCAGTGGTATTCCACTGAAAGATCACCGCATTGTTATACTGGGTGCGGGAACGGCAGGCATTGGCATTGCCGATCAAATTTATCAAGCGATGATGCGTTCAGGTTTAAGCAGTGATGAAGCACGTGCACACATATGGTTGGTTGATAAAACTGGTTTATTGACGACTCAATCTGCTTTATTACCCTTTCAGACACCCTTTGCAAGAAAACCAGCAGATGTGCGTCAGTGGACATTGCAAAATAAAAATAATATTGAATTGTATGATGTGGCCTACAATGTAAAACCAACCATTCTGATTGGTTGTTCCACTGCCGCTGGCGCATTCAATGAATCGCTGGTGAAATTAATCGCCTCACAAGTTGAACGTCCCATCATCATGCCACTTTCAAACCCTAATTCACTCACTGAAGCAAAACCAGAGGATTTAATGGCATGGACGGATGCCAAAGCGATCATTGCAACAGGCAGCCCTTTTCCAGATGTGTTTCATCATGAAGTCTGGTACCGTATCGCACAAAGTAATAATGCATTTGCGTTCCCAGGTATTGGTCTTGGTGCAATCGCTGTCAAAGCAAAACAGTTATCGGATGAAATGCTGTGGGCAGCAACACTTGCATTAAAAGATTGTTCACCAGTCAACCAAGATAAGATGGCCCCCTTGCTTCCGAAGCTTGCTGAAGCCAAAATGGTCAGCTATCGTGTGGCATTAGCTGTTGCAGAAGAAGCACGCAAAGAGGGATTGGCGCAAATAGATGCGCACATTGATTTAAAAGAATTGATCAAGGCATCCATGTGGGAGCCGCGGTATTATCCGTATCGGAAGGTTTAAGACATGACAGATTTTCAACAATATTACAAAGCCATCGGTATATTGCCTTGGCAGCAGCGGCAAAAACCTAGTCCTTTCACCCCCACAGCGCTTTCCGATTGGGATACATTGAAACAGCGCGTAGAAGCCTGCACCGCTTGCACACTCCATCAAACACGCACACAAACTGTATTCGGTGTGGGCAATCGACAAGCCAAACTCATGATCATCGGCGAAGCACCCGGTTTTCACGAAGACCAGCAAGGTGAGCCTTTCGTCGGCCGCGCAGGCCAATTATTAACAGCGATGATCCGCGCGATAGGCTTTGATCGCAGCGATGTGTATATCGCCAATATTCTAAAATGCCGCCCACCAGAAAACCGCGACCCGAAACAAGAAGAAGTGGCTTGTTGCACGCCTTTTTTAAACCAACAAATCGCGTTGGTTAAACCACAATTATTATTAGCCGTCGGCCGCATTGCATCCCATTATTTACTTAACACTAAATCCTCTTTAGAATCGCTACGAAACAAAATGCACTCTTATGGTGCGGATGAAATACCGTTGATTGTGACTTTTCATCCCGCGTATTTACTACGCAATCCCGCCGATAAGAAAAAAGCATTTTTAGATTTACAATTTACTCAACGGACATTGAGAGCATTCACACATGGAAGCCTACCCCGAATTAACACTCAAGCATTATAAAGAATTACGCCACCACATTCGTTCAGGTGATATTTTACTGTGTTCTGGCCATTCCACCTTTTCCACCCTGATTCAAAAAGCGACGGGCAGCGTGTGGAGTCATGTGGGTTTTATTTTACGCCTTGATGCCATCGACCGCATCATGGTGCTAGAAAGCGTGGAAAGCATCGGCGTACGCGCCATTCCACTCAGCAATTATGTGCGCGATTACAATGCCACCGGTGTTGGTTATCCCGGCCGTATCCTGCTGGCACGACATCGTGATGTGAAACAAGAAAACATTACCAAACTATCTCGCCAAGCCGTCGATTTTCTGGGTTATCCCTATGGAAAAGAAGAAATCATCCGCATTGCCGCGCGCATTGGTTTGCATTCTCTAGGTTTTTCCAATCAAGAAATGAATGTCACGCCGCAACGAGAATTTATTTGCTCTGAGTATGCAGACGCGTGCTTTCAATCAATAGGCGTACACATTGATCACAATCCGCTGGGATTTGTCACCCCAGCCGATTTTGCGAGGCATGAGAAAGTGGATTTGATTTGTTATATTGAAAGTGAAATAGAACATGCAGCAGGTGAACGTATAGCAGAAAGCGCTTAGGGTTAATTATTTCAAGCTTAGCCATGCGCACATTTCAGCTGATCCGTAGCAAGTGTATTTACCTCGACGTGAATTATCCCAGATTTTATAAGGAACTTCTTCATACGACTTAACTGGCCCTATACTGTAGCCGTCCCCAAATGGCGCTCTATCATATGCGCACACCCCATTTGAGTAGGCATCTTCTATAGAGACATATTTGAATGGATTACCACGATAGGTGGGTTCACATGTTCGGATAGGATTAGCAGCAAATGCGCTATCAAATACCATAAGTAATAGAATGTTCACTATTAGAGATTTCATGATGTTACCTCGTATTATAAATCACTTAATAAACGCTATAAGTTCTCGTAGTCGCAGCAT
>JABDBV010000059.1 GCA_013288395.1 Gammaproteobacteria bacterium
GCTGAATGAGATTGGTGTAAAATTTAAGCGAGGAATGGGATTTGGATCAGGAAGAGATCATTGGGTTCTCCACTTTCCGCCGCACGGAGACGGGAATCCGGTAGAAATGCCCCTCACAAAAAAATGTTTCGGGAAAACTTTTTTTTCCCGGTGGATGACACGAGGCGCGCTTGGTTGCACCTTAAGCCATTTGTCTATTTTACAAGATGCTTATGATTCCGGTTATGATACGATTTGGATATTAGAGGATGATATTTTGATAAAAGAAAACCCTCATTATCTTGCTGATTTTATTGAGAGACTGGATAGGTTGGTAGGTATGGAGGGATGGGATGTTCTTTATACTGACAACAACTGCTTCAGACCATTTGGCGATCATCGAGACAAAGAGTTAAATATTTATCTTCCCTGGATGTGGAGACCTGATCTGACCTCGCTAGATCTTACGCACACGATTGCGTATACGGATATAAGCGAAGATTTTGCAAAAATTGGTGGTAGGACATTGACTCATTCGATGATTATTCGCCGTTCGGGAATGAAAAAAATACTCGATTATGAAAAAACTCACGGTATTTTCATTCCCTACGACCATGAACTTTCTTTTGTCCCTGATATTCGGTTGTATATTTTGAAGTCGGATATAGTGAGTACAACAGGCTCTATTTCGGATACAAAACACAGAAATTTTTAAAACACCACAATCAGGAGAAAACCAATGTGGCGAGTTTGTTTAGTATGTTTACTTATGTTTACTAGGGCTGATGTATTCAGCGTAGAGGCGCAACATCCAAAACTCTTTGATTTTAGAGAAAATATCTACTCTCAATTTGGAGAAGATGGCGTCATACGTAAGATTTTTGAAATCATTGGATCCCGCTCAAAAGTGAGCGTTGAATTTGGAGCGTGGGACGGTTTTTACCTGTCTAACACAGCAAATCTTTGGGTTAATGAAGGATGGAAGGGAGTTCTCATTGAGTGCGATAGGTCTCGATTTAATGATCTTGTTAAAAATGTCCATTCATACAATTGCGTTCCTGTAAACCGTGCGGTGGGCAAAGACTCGCACGATTGTTTGGAAACAATTTTACGCGAGATAAATTTTTCAGATCCAATCGACTTACTTTCAATCGATATTGATGGAAATGATTATTACATATTCCAAAGCCTTGCTTACCTTCGTCCACGAGTTATTATTTGCGAATACAACCCTACTTTCCCTGCGCATTTAGATATGTACCCAGATTACAATAATTATACAGGCTGTTCTGTTACCGCATTGATGAGAATTGCAAAAGAAAAGGGATATTCTTTAATTGCAATAACGGACGTGAATTGTTTTTTCGTGCTTGACGAAGAATTTGATAAGTTCACAAACTACACAACCGCTCTTGAAAAGATTCGAATTGACCAGTATTTAAGATATTTAGTCACAGACTATGCAGGGAATTATACGATTGTAGGAAGCACAAATTCAATAGATGCTTACGGGACTTATAAACGGTTAAAAACCCCCTTGAACGGTCATTTTCTCGTTTATCCTCCCCCGCCAAAAAATTAAATTACAATATTGAGAGAATATATGAAAAAAATATTAAACATATTTGTCTGCATTACATGTTTTATCTTGTGTTACAGCTTATACGCTAATGAATCGAACAGCAATTACTACGGAAAATTGGGTCGTCGCAATGATGGCTATTATAGCCAATGTGGCCAAGATCGGACGCTTAATGAGACCTGTTTTAAAAACAAAACAGATGGCATCTTTGTCGAAATCGGAGCCCATAATGGAATATCGTTTAGCAATACAAAGTTCTTTGAGGAACAAGGATGGAAGGGGATTTGTATTGAACCGATTCCTGAGGTTTTTCAGGAGCTCACAAAAAATCGTTCTTGTATTTGTATACAAGGATGCATTTCAAATCACAGTGGGAGAGATGCTTTTTTGAAAGTGGAAGGTGAGCCTGAAATGCTCAGTGGGTTACTTAGCAAATACGATCCGCGCCATTTAGAACGTGTCTATGCTGAGGCCGCAAGAAGATCCTATGGAAGAGGACCTGAGTGTATAGAGGTCCAATGTTATTTATTGAACGACCTTCTGAAAGAATATAATTTTACTCACATTGACCTTCTAAGTGTAGATACTGAGGGCGGGGAATTTGATATTATAAAAACAATAGATTTTACCCGATATGACATCCGTTTTATGGTTATCGAAAACAACTTTGGGGAGCAAAACGTGAGAAGTTTTTTGGAGTCGAAAGGATATGAATTTATTACTAACACGGCTGGGGATGATATTTTTAAAAAAATCCAATGAGTTTTTTTTGCTATGAAAATTTTGCTTTCCCTTGTTTTTATGTGTGCGTCGCTTAAGGCAGAA
This sequence comes from Gammaproteobacteria bacterium, assembly GCA_013288395.1. Taxonomy (GTDB): domain Bacteria; phylum Pseudomonadota; class Gammaproteobacteria; order DSM-16500; family DSM-16500; genus Aquicella. Next base: position 2,387 of record JABDBV010000059.1, read on the forward strand.
CGAGTAGACCTTATTTCGGGATTCTCCTTCCCCCCGCGAATGCTCACCCTCAAGGCGGCAGGAATTGCTGTACGTGCTTCTAATATCGATGAATATGGGAAAGACCTCCACCTTAACTCACCTGATTTAAAAAAAATCGTCTTTTTTAGACCTTGCGAAAATATTTTTGCCCTTTCCAAGCTACCTAAAGAGAAGTTAGTTCTCTTCATATGGGAAGCTGCAGAGCTACATCCGAGCACGTATGATCACTATTCGCGAATTTACACCTGGAATGATGAACTAGTTGACGGGGTAAAATTTTTCAAATTTTACTACCCGTACCTTATGCCGCTGCGCGAGGACATTCCCCCTTTTGAAGAAAAAAAGCTTTGCACAATGGTTGCCAGTTGTCTTCAAGGATATACTGTAAACTCTCTTTACCCTGAGCGCATTAAAATGATTGAGTTTTTTGAGACCAAGCCAGAGGGAGATTTTGAGTTTTATGGCTTTTATTGGGATCGAGCAAAGTACAAAACATATCGCGGCGATATCCCAGGAACTGTATCAGATGAGCCAAAACTTTCTGTGCTCAAATGCTACCGCTTTTGTATTTGTTTTGAAAATATTAAAAATGCCAAAGGATACATCACAGAAAAGATTTTTTGCTGTCTGGCTGCTGGATGCATCCCTATTTATTGGGGAGCCAGTAATGTTCAAGAGTATATCCCCAAAGATTGCTTTATTGACTATCGCGACTTTCGAAGCAAAGAAGAACTCTACAAATTTATAAAGACAATGCCTAAGCATATTTATGAAGGGTATATTAATCGCATTAAAGAATATCTGCAAAGCCAGAAAGCTAGTTTATTTTCACCGGAATACTTCGATCAAATCTTCTACGAAGCCGTGATGCATTAGATCAGCGAGTTTAATAGCTCATGGGATCACTGCCGCTGCCCCACTTGGCATCCACCTTAATCCAAGATTTTGGAAAAAGATCGTGAGTTGGCAGATCTTTAGCTGCTGGATTTACCCATAACCTTGGAGCTACAATGATTTTGTTTGGATTTTGATTGAGCCAAGCGCCCCACCAGCCAAAGGAAGAATTCGTGATAATATTGTGCTTGCAAAAACTCAACAAAAAAAAGTCAATGAAATGAGGTTCTCTCTCAATATAAAAAACATTTTTTGCCCATTTGGGCATGTTTTCACGAGCGAAATCTAAGTTGTTACTGCTTACGACAAACAGGGCCGTTTCTGGGAAATGCCTCATCGCTTTTTCTAAGTAATCCTTTCCGTACTGAATGTGCACCACACCTGTGGGGTCATCATAGTAATAATAACGAATCTGTACGCCTACCGTATTCGGATGGTCCATTAGCCATTGGTACTCTGTCTGCATGTAACTTAAGTCATCGGGATGAGGTGCAAATAATTCTAACAAACGTTTACGATGGTGGCGGAAGTACCTTTCAGATTGAAAATAACCGCTAATCTGTATATTTGGCTTGAATGGAATTGGGTGATAATCAAAACCAGGTTCTTGCCAGTTACCAGAGATCTTTTTTGGTGAGTAGGTATTGCACCTAAAAAATATATGATTATAGCTTGAGGAGGGATTATCTTTCCCGACAAGTAAGTCAGGGAAAGTTGCAACAGCATTATTATCCCAGGCTAAAGCACTAGCTGTTGCAACTTGGAATAAATTATTTCCTAATTGGCAATATACACGCCCGACAACGCACGACTCCTTGGCTTCCAAAAAAGGTTGGAAGAAAGGAACTACACTAAGAAGTAACAAACAACATGAAATTAGATGCACAATTTTCCCATCTACTTTTTACGGAAAACCATAATCGTATTTTTAAACCACCAAAGAGTTGCTTTTTTTCTTAATGAATTCTCAGCTTCAACATCGTTGAAATATCCATATTCGGCCATTAACTCCTTTATATAATCGTTATTTTGCTCGTTGAAATGACCAAATCCCCCTTGTCCTTTGAGGGCCCAGCTTAAAACTATCCCATTTATATTGTGTCTGTGGAGATTTTCAATAAAGACTCTTTCATATTCTTTGGGAATGTGCTCTCCAACCTCCAAACTTAGCACCCAATCAAAGCGTTTTCCTAGATCAAAAAAAGCTGCTTAAGTCGACAAGTTGAGTCACAATCCCCCCTGAAATATTAAAAGAATCGGGATTGCCATCATATCCTTCGCAGTAAATGTTCCGATTGAGAAGTGTTTTTGTATAAGCCCCCGTACCACAACCAAAATCTACCACGCTTTTCGCTTTTTCATGTTTAAAAAAATGGGCTAAGGCAATGGCAAGTGAGTGGTCGAACTGATGTTCGCTGATAACACCTTCACCATACCAATATCCATGTTCATGAACTCCAACATCACCACAAAATCCCGTTTTATCTTGAAAAGAGTCAACCATAAAAAAATGCCTAGTGTATACAACATCACCACAAAATCCCAGTCCAAATGACCCTACTATTACAGAAAGCGTCACAGCAAAAAATGTTCTTTTCATAAGCCTTTCCTTTTCAAAATTAAATTGTCAGTTCGTTTTGCGAAAACCTGTTTTCAGCCACGATGTATACACTAGGCATTTTTTTATGGTTGACTCTTTTCAAGATAAAACGGGAGACCGTTATCTGTGATGGCTCTAGGTATTGTTCCTACAATATCTTGTTTGCAACAGTACATTCTTATGTGAGGAGGCAAGCAGAAATCAATATCATAAGGGTTAAAAATCTTATGTTTTTTGAAGTAGTCTAGTATTTTTTTCATGCCCGAACGACGCACAATCATTGAATATGCCCCATAACGCATGCCGATTCGAGTAAATTCACCCACAGTTTTAAATTTCTCTAAAAAAAACTTCAATGGCGGCACTTTAAAATTCGGACGTTGGGGAATTCCACGGCAAGGTACATGTTGTCCAGATGAATCCCAAGTATCTTGATCGGTGAATAGAACATCCCATTTTCCATTGACTTGACGATCAAGACTATCAATCAAATGAGAAAGTTCTCTAGGATCTTTAATAATTTCTATATC
>JABDBV010000060.1 GCA_013288395.1 Gammaproteobacteria bacterium
CATCACCCACTATTGCATGTACCGATTTTCGTTTGAAAGCAGACGATGGAACAGTGCTCATTACTCGCAGTATGGAATTTGCTTTAGATATGCGTTCGAACGTGATGAGTTCGTCGCGTGAGAGAGCGTTTGAAACAACGGCTCCAAACGGTAAACCGGCGATGAGTTGGAAGAGTAAATATGGCTATGTGTTTCTTGATGGGCTGGATACAGGGATGGCGATTGATGGTGTGAATGAAGAAGGCTTGGCTATCGAGGCTTTATATTTGCCTGGGGAAACGGAATATCAAGCCGTGCCTGCCGGTAAAGAAAAACAAGCAGTGCCTTATTTGCATTTTGGCGATTGGGTGTTAGGAAATTTCAAATCCGTTGATGAACTGAAACTAGCGTTGAATGGTGTTTATGTATTTGCACAAAATATTCCGCAAGCTAAAGGTGTGATTTTTCCGCTGCACTTTAATGTGACGGATAAGACGGTCCCGCGTGGATCTACTATATCCGCTTCCAGTGGCACACCAGCAGTCTGTGGTTTCACATAAGGTTGTTTCACGATCATGGCGATATGCGCTGTATCGCCAGGCCTATAAATGCCGCGATCTGAAAAAAGATAGGCCGTTAATGCTGATTGAGTTTCTGCGTGATTACTCACACCCCCAATATCAAAACGAGAAAAATTCAAACGTCTGTCTGCGCGATCATAGGGAATAAACGACACATCATTATCATGTCGAACGACATAAACAGTAGGTTCACGTTCATTAATAAAATCAGTGAGGGATGGGAAATTAGCGCGTCCTTGTGAATCAGTACGACGCGTTAAAATGGAGACACCATTTTTTCCAAGTATGGAGACAGTAGCATTAGAGACAGGCGCACCCTTTGTAATGGATTGCACAAACACATCATGCGAACCATCATTATTGTCTTTTGCAATCAAGCCAAGGTCTGTGATTAAGACGAGACGATTACTTGATACGCCCATTGATACGTTATTAGTGGTATCCCATCCCTGCGCTTGCAATAAAAATAAACCAAGCGGCCCGTCTGGATTATTCTTATGTGCCACATACTTGCCCAAATCAAGCGCGGTATATTGTTGTTTTGCAGGATCACTTGCATCAAAGGATCGCACTTCTGTAAACACATCACTGATGTTATCTTGCGTGAAATTATAATTCTTGAAATAAGGATTGCTAAAATCACCACCCGTTTGTGTAATCAAATGATTCACATCGTCTGGCAATACACGTGAGACAGTAAATTTCACCGCCGGCAAGCCTCGCACGACCACCGATAGTTTTTCTTCGGTTCCAAGCGCAAGCAATGCGCCTTTATGTAAAAAAGAAATTTCTTTAGGATAGGTTGGTATTTTTAATACCATCTCAAATGGTTTCGTCAGCGTAAAATCACCCATTCCTTTCATACCGCTATCGATCTTTAGATAAAGATACGTCGCGGTCGTCGCCTCATATTGATAACTATGCAAAGTGGCAAAATCACGATCTGCTGGAATGGTATTTAATGTAAGCGGTTTTGCTAAGGTCAAAATGTCAGGTGTCACTTCACCAGGATTTTCCCATTCATAATTCTTTACCGCTGCCTCGCCCAATGTGGCAGGACGATCTTTTGGCAACAAATAAACATGTATGGCTTTATCCAACTCATTTTGAGTCACACCCAGTGTGGTTTCAAGTGCAAGGACTTGTTCTGGTCGGTCTTTTTGATTATGCACAATTGAGGTGACTGCTTTGGCCACTTTAAAGTAGCTACCAGCATCTGCAATCGTTATTTTTGCCAGCTCGGTTTCTTTCGTGCTGGAAGGACCTGCAATTGGCTTAATCCCCTTTGCAAGCTTCAAGGTTAAATACGCTTCTTCAGAGGGCAATTCGATATTATTCGTGCGCAAATAAGCATTGCGCTTATGTTCATCAAACTTAATGGTGTAGGGAATTTCTTTAGAGCCTTGCCAGAGAAACATAATTTTATTTTCTAATGACGCAGGGTCGACAGGAAAATTAAAATGTACATCTGCCACTGCTTGTCTTTCGCGCGGATTAATGGGGTCTATATATAATTTAAAATTATCGATTTGAGCGGTAAACGGCAATGTAGAAAATGTATAAGACCAATCTTCCATTTTTGTGCTTTTAGTAAAAAGCGGCTTGTCGAAATCAATAGTGAAAGTTTGCCCAGCCGGCCAATCTGCGCTGGGTACAAAAATAAGCCCGTTATCACTATCCCATGACCATTTACCTGGCATTTCCGGCCTAAGATGGATGTTTTTAGTGATTTCTTTATTCACATCATTTAATGGTGCCACGGAACGTTCGATGAATTCGCCATTTAAAATGGCACCAAAGTGGATGGTTAATACATCGGGAACTAAAACTTTATCAACCGGCGTAATTTTAGGCGCTTCAATAACAGCGACGATGCGTTCTGGCTTTGGCAGGGATTGGTACCAGTGATAACCAAGGAAAATGCTGCTGATAACCAATATCGTTCCAAACAAACTGCCTAGCCATATCTTGGGCTTTGCCGCCGCTTTTTCATATAGATAGTTGACCCATAGCGGTGTGCACCAGGTGATTTTACCGAAGAGGAATTCAGACCCTTTACAGAGTAGTGATTTTAGCTTGGTTATTGATTCTTGTAGCATTTGTTTTTTCCTCTTGCATTCACCTTTCATTACGCTCTCACACACCCCTCATCCGCCCTTTGGGCACCTTCTCCCACAAGGGGAGAAGGCTGTGTAGTTGGGACTGTGAACACATTTTAGCTTCTAACATGCTCATGCTGAAATCCTTCACTTACCTTACTACGCAGCCTTCTCCCCTTGTGGGAGAAGGTGCCCAAAGGGCGGATGAGGGGTGTGTGGGAGGTGTGTGAGGGGTGTGAGGTGAGGCCGCAATGACGCTGATGGTTTACACCCCCAGCGACTTGACCTCTCCCCACACCTATGTCATAAAACCCCTACAATGAAATCCCTAAAACGCCGAATCAGCATAATCTTTGTTTTCCTAGTTGTCAGCATACCTGTACTACTATTTTTACTCCCGCTCCCCCCGCTTTTAACAGGTATTAGCTATTCACACGCCGTTTATGACGACAATCACCACTTGTTACGCCTCACTTTGAGCAACGATGATCAATATCGACTGTTAACTCCACTTTCCGGTTTTGCCAAACCCCTTATCGAAGCCACCCTTTTACAAGAAGACCGCTATTTTTATTGGCATCCAGGTATCAACCCCCTCTCCCTGTTCAGAGCCGGCTGGCAAACCTATGCCACTGATGCAAGACGCGTAGGCGCATCCACCATCACCATGCAAGTGGCACGCCTGCGCTATGGTATCCATTCTAAAACGCTGTCTGGCAAAATCTGGCAAATCGTCCGTGCATTGCAGCTTGAAGCCCATTACAGTAAAAACCAAATCCTTGAAGCTTATTTAAATTTGGCACCCTTCGGGAATAATATACAAGGCGCGGGTGCCGCCAGTCTCATCTATTTCGGCAAACAAGCAAACAACATCAATTTGCCGGAAGCGCTCGCATTAGTGGTGATGCCACAAAATCCCACTAAACGTCTACCTGATCGCAGCACGCTGAAAATTGCACGCGATCATCTTTATGAGCGCTGGCTAGGCATACACCCTGATGATAAAAACAAACAAGCGCTATTCGCCTTGCCCATACAAATGCAAAGTATTCGTGATATGCCTTTTCTTGCGCCACATTTCGTCAATGAAGTATTAGCCACCAGCACCGATGGATACCAAATCAACACCACCTTACAACTTAAGTTGCAGAAATTAATTGAGCGTGTGACTCAGCAATATATTGCACGCAAAAAAACATTGGGTGTCAATAACGCCGCCGTCATGCTCGTTGACACCCGAACGATGGAAACAAAAGCTTTATTAGGTTCCGCGCAATTTTCAAATACGTCTATACAAGGACAAATTGATGGCACCCTCACAGAGCGCTCACCGGGTTCAACCTTAAAACCCTTTATTTATGCCTTAGCCATCGACCAAGGCTTAATTCACCCGGCTACTGTCCTAAAAGATGTGCCGCGCAGTTTTGGTAGCTACAATCCGGAAAATTTTGATAATGATTTTGTGGGTCCCATTAAAGCCAGCGATGCATTAGTACTAAGCCGCAACATTCCCGCCATTTTTCTAGCCGATCAACTCCACCAACCTTCGTTGTATGAATTTTTACAACGCGCAGGCATCACGCATTTAAAATCGGCACGCCATTATGGATTAGCGCTTGTTCTGGGAGGTGCTGAGCTTAGCATGCAAGAATTAGTAGGATTATATGCTGCCCTAGCAAACGATGGAATCTTGCGCGCCATCCGCTTCACCAGCCATCAACCTGATGAAACAGAAAAACGTTTATTGAGTGCTGAAGCAAGTTATTTGGTGCTCGAAATGTTAAAAGACACCGAACCCCCCAGTACATCCCCACCACTACACCTACCCGTCTCCTGGAAAACCGGCACGTCTTCTGGTTATCGCGATGCCTGGACCATCGGCATAGTCGGCCCTTATGTGTTAGCAGTGTGGATTGGAAATTTCAACAATGAAGGAAATAAAGTATTTATAGGCAAAGAAATTGCCGCCCCTTTATTTTTTGAAATTGCCGCCGCATTGCATACTCAATCAGGCCCATTAAAAGAAAGGCATTCAGGAACCCACCGTTTGCATTTAACCAAAGTCGATGTATGTAAAGCGTCTGGCATGTTACCGAACCATGCGTGCAGAGAAACAGAAGCTGTTTGGTTTATCCCTGGTAAATCCCCCATTAAAGTGGACACGGTACATCGTGAAATACCCATCAACCGTAAAACGGGATTAAGAACGTGCCTATTTGATAAAGACACCCGATTTGAAGTTTATGAGTATTGGTCATCTGATTTACTAGACATTTTCAAACGCGCTGGCATGCAACGCAAACTACCACCGGCTTTTGATCCAAACTGCGCACGAACCGCAAACATCAATCAAGGTTTTGCGCCGCAAATCATCTCACCGCAAACGCATGTTAATTATATCACTACCCTCGCCGCCACCAAAAAAATGGTGATACCGTTTAAGGCTGTGTTTGATGCGGATGTCAAACATCTCTATTGGTTTTTAAATGAAAGCTTCCTTGGTCTATCACTACGAGACAAGCCCTTTTTATGGCAAGCCAAACCTGGGCGCTATATCGTTCGCGTTGTCGATGATGCGGGCAGATCCGATGCTCAGGAGGTGGTGGTTTTGAGTGAATGAGGGAATTGCGTGTCATTGAAGCAATAACGAACTATTCAGTGGC
>JABDBV010000061.1 GCA_013288395.1 Gammaproteobacteria bacterium
GACTGGCTTCCTAGGCGCATATGTCCTAAAAGACCTATTGGAATATTATCCAGACTCGACTATCTATTGTCTTGTGCGAGCTAGAAACTCAGAAGAAGCCAAAACTAGAATCATGGATAATTTAACAAAAAATAATTTACACGATATAAAAAATTTGAAAAATATACATCCTATATTAGGTGATTTAGGAAAACGGTTTTTCGATCTGACAGAAAAAAGTTTTGCGAAGCTGGGTGGGAAAATAGATGCAATTTACCATGTAGGCGCATTCGTAAATCATATTTATACATATGATTTGTTACGAGATATTAATGTATTGGGTACGCATGAAATTATTCGTTTAGCCTGCTGTAAAAAAATAAAACCTATTTATTTTGTGTCTTCAATTGCAAGCGATGTCCGTATCAATCCAACGCAAGGTAATAAAACCTTTATAACAGAGGAAAATATTGATAATCCAGAAGGAACGTTCAGCGGTTATCAACAAACAAAATGGGTGTGTGAACGATTGTTATCTAAAGCCAGGGATGTAGGTATCCCCAGCATTATTTTTAAACCAGGCGAAATTACAGGTGACATATATTCAGAAGAAAGTAAACATTATGACGTCTTTCATATGCTACTCAAGTTTATGTTAGAAATAGGTAAATATCCGGATCCAATGTTTGGCGAAATTAATATGGTACCGGTTGATTATGTCAGTAAGGTAATCGTCCATTTAAGCAAGCGCATGATTCAGCTGGATAAATCCATTAACATTATTAATCCAAAACCTGCGGCATTGAAAAAATATTTTCTATGGTGTAGAAAAAAAGAATATACTATGGAAGAAGTTAGTCAGAAATTATGGATGAAGGCTTGCAAGGAGAGGATAGATCAAGAAACAGATAGTACCAAAAAATATTTATTAAAAGTGGTATTTTCTAAATTTCGAGATGGGCTAGTATTGAATTTTTATTTTGTGCCTGTAAGACATAGCAGCCGTGAAATTGAAGAAATTGACTGTCCTTCCGTCGAGGATTTATTTGATAAATATTTTACGAAGTGGCTATCTAAATAAACATCTAAACCATTATAATGTAATCTTGTAAGCAATTTTTTGAAAAGGGATTCTTATGGCTACCGAAGATTTATCAAAAAAAGTTGTACTTATCACCGGCTGTTCAAGCGGTTTCGGTTTGATTACAGCTGTAGAAATGGCTCGCGCCGGTTTTCATGTTTTTGCTTCCATGCGCAATTTGAATAAACGCGCAGATCTAGAAGCTGCCGCCTTCGATGCAAAAGTCTCCTTCGATATTATTGAATTAGATGTCACTAAAAGTGATTCTATCGCTTCGGCTATTGCAGAGGTAGAAAGGAAGGCAGGCCCAGTGGATATTTTAGTAAACAATGCGGGGTATATGGTTCAGGGATGTGCTGAAGAAGTAGATATGAATGATTTACAGCAACTAATGGATACGAACTTCTTCGGATTAGTTAACATGACGAAAGCTGTCATTCCAAAAATGCGCGAAAGGCGCACAGGCCATATCATTAATATCAGCAGCTTGTCAGGATTGATAGGAATAGCTGGTTCAAGCGCTTATTGCGCCTCCAAATTTGCCGTAGAAGGTTATATGGAGTGTTTACGGTATGAGGGTATTCTTGATGGATATTATGTATCTAATATAGAGCCTGGACAATTCAATACGCCCCTTTTTTCTAACTGGAGACGCGTGTTAAATCCTGGTTCTCCGCATTATCAGATTACGCAAGGTGTCATTAATTTTTTCGAAAATAATTTAAAAAATGCAGCCGATCCCCATGATGTCGCCAAGCTTGTCATCAAAATTGCCAAAGATAAAAAACCGCGTTTTCGCTATCCGATTGGAAAAGAGAAAATGTATTTATTGTTAAAAGCCTGTTTACCCGGGTTTATATTTGAAAAATTAATCATGAAAGGGATAAAGGATGCCGTAGGAAAAAAGCGGTGACAAGAAGGCCTGGGGCCGCATCTCCACTTCCTACTAGCAGCTTCAATGTCGACTAAGGTCTAGCAGCGGTAAAGGTAAAGAATTAACAATAGCTAATAAGTTGATAATCCAGTTAAGAAGCGGCACTAAATCAATTTCAGAAACTAAAGGCCTGGGGCCGGGCCTGGGGCCGCATCTCCACTTCCTACTAGCAGCTTCAATGTCGACTAAGGTCTAGCAGCGGTAAAGGTAAAGAATTAACAATAGCTAATAAGTTGATAATCCAGTTAAGAAGCGGCACTAAATCAATTTCAGAAACTAAAAAGAATGAAGATAATTAATTTCGCATTTTTGTATTTTGCTTTAACTAGTAGGAAGTGGAGATGCGGCCCGTGTGCTTAACTAGTAGGAAGTGGAGATGCGACCCGTGTGCCTTATAAGCTTAATTTGACAGGTCCTGTGATGACGATAAATACGGCCTGTTCTACCGCTCTTGTTTCGGTTGTTAAGGCAGTGCAGAGTCTGCGAATGAATGAATCGGACATGATGCTTGCTGGAGGCATCTCACTGATTTCTTCCTCTAAAAAAGGGTATTGGTATCAGCCTGGCAATATACTATCGGCTGATGGCTATTGTAGGCCATATGATCAAGCTGCAACAGGTACTGTGCCGAGCTCAGGTGCAGGAGTGGTGGCTCTTAAACGCTTATCAGATGCGATTCAAGATCGAAATACTATTTACGCTGTCATCAAAGGGGCTGCAGTTAATAACGATGGAAGATTGAAAGCGAGTTTTACTGCGCCAAGTAAAATAGGACAGGTTCAATGTGTGCAATCTGCTATTGCAGATGCAGGCATTGAAGCTAGCTCAGTATCGATTTTAGAAGGTCATGGCTCAGGAACAAAATTGGGCGATGCTCTTGAGCTTGAAGCATTGAATAGCATTTATCAGCATTGCTCAATTAGCTCAGTAAAAGCAAATATTGGACATACTGATGCAGCGTCAGGCATTGCAGGGTTCATTAAAACGTGCCTTGTTTTAAAAAATAAAATATTGCCTGGTGCTATCCATTTTGAATGTTTCAGCGATTTATCGAGCAAAAAAACTCACTTTCTGTCAATCTTTCCAATAAAAATTTAAAAGATGGTTCTGGCAAGCTACTGAGAGCAGGAGTAAACTCCCTCGGCATGGGTGGTTCCAATGCGCATGTCGTGTTGGAGGAAATAGGTCACTAATCTGCATACTAAATTTAAGAGGTTTATCATGTTAAGAAAAGCCAAATTTTTTTCGGATCTAGCATCGGCGAGAACCAAAATGATTTCACTGCGTGGTCAAGCCTACCCGGCGACTATAGACGGTAAAGGAAAGATTCCTTGCTTATCAATCGGGACAGGTATGTTAATGCAGCGAACTTTTTCGAAACGATTTAAAGATATCTTTACGCTGTATACCACAGACACTTATTGGATTAAGAAAGGGAAAATTCCGAATCCCAAGTCATTAACTATGAAAGACATTGTCGATGACATTTTAGAAACCGCAAAGCAACTAGATTTAAAAGACTATATTTTGGTTGGTAATAGTTGCTTTGGAATTGTGGCAATTGAGGCAGCAAAAAGACAAGACCCTCGGATTAAGGGTGTGATGGCAGTTGCATGTGCACCACGCTGGAATGCGGAAGGTAATGCTTTTACAAAAAAACATTTTGAAGAAACCGCTTCGCCAGAACGCTTGGAGAGTCATAAAAAAAGATGGGCCGCATTTGAAAAAATCCGCCAGCCGAATGAGTCTGAAGTCTCTTTGAATTTCTATGAAGCGGATGGTGCAAAATACTGGGCAGATTATAATGTAAGCCGTGAAAAATTAGAAGAATTGTGGCACGACGTTGAGGCAGAAGACGATATAATGAATCATTTCTTTGGACATCTGTTACCGCATTTTGATCTTGCACCTGGAATGGATAAAGTAGAAGTGCCTGTTGTCGTTTCCGGTGGTAAATATGATTATGATAGTTTACCCCTATTGCAATGGGATAATTTTCCTAAACCGAAAAAATTTACCATGATTGATTGTGGTGAGGCAGGTCATTGGCCGCATTATGAAAATAGCGAAGTCTTTGATCGTGAAAGCTTTAAATGGTTGAAGGCCAATAAAAATTTTGGTTATCAAGTGCAATATGATGAAAATGAAGGTAATAGAGGTTTTTTTGACAATACACAGCTCAGTGCTGGCAGTGCGCAAGATGAATCAACGAAAAGCAACCGCAAGATTATCAGTTAATATGCTATTGAAGCCGTTACCCACGAAGTGTGGGGTGGCGGCTTTTCAAATTATTTTTTTTTGAAGATACCTCGGTTTGAATCTATAAGCCGTGAATATTTCACGGAAAGTTTTTTGCAAGCTAATCGACCTGTTATTGTTACACAAGCAATGGACGATTGGTTGGCTTCGCGTTTGTGGACGCCAAGCTATTTCGTATCGCAGTTTAAAGAGGAATGGGTGCAATTATATGATTCTTTGTTCACTCTGATTAATGTTGCAACGATTGGCGATTATATTCAGACTTATTTTGGATCTACAACGAGACGTCAAGAGAGTTTGCCTTATGTCAGAGCGTATGCAAAATTTAAGTCTATGGATTTTATCTGGGCTGATGCTTTGTTTGATAAGTTACAGACGCATTGGCAATTACCTGATTTCCTCCCGCTAGACAACTACTTATTACCAAATGTGCCAAAAGGGGTTGAATTTAAGCCCCATCTGCATACTTGTCCTGCAAAGGGCGTTTTTATTTCGGCACAAGGCTGTGAAACCAAGTTGCATCAAGACCCATGGTGTAGCGACGCTGTACTTTGTCAATTATATGGAGAAAAGCAAATATATTTAATTGATCCAATTAAGGCGCGTAAATTTCAAGGAATAAATTCAGCCTTGGAAAGGCTAGAACATATTACATATTTGGATACCTTAAAGCCTGGAGAAATTTTATTTATTCCCCAAGGATGGCTGCACCATGTGATTACTACATCTGATAGTATTTCACTGACCTGGAATTTTGTTCATCAGAGTAATTGTACCTACTATCAAAAATGGCTAAAAACTGAAATGACGCCTTCGGATCAAGCAGTAATCGCATTTTTCAGTTAGAGGGGTCTAGAGGTAAATAAATTATTTATGCAGCAAGATGAAGCTTTCAATTTATTGAAGATGGGGAAGAATATTTTTCTCACAGGCGCGGCGGGCGCAGGTAAGACATATTTGTTAAACAAATATATTAACTATCTTAA
>JABDBV010000062.1 GCA_013288395.1 Gammaproteobacteria bacterium
AAGAGATCAAGGAGCTCCTTAGGTTTATTGACCTTCTTAATGAGGAAGCAGCGATTCTGAAGTTGGCCATGTACCCCATCATGGTCGCTTTCACCATTCGGGAGGACTACTGGCGTGACTGGGAAACTGTATTCGAAGGACAAGAAGCGCTGGCAGAATTCCGCAAACTAATCAGTAGTTTTAACAGCACAGAGTTCCAACATGCGTTAGAAAGGTATGAACACGCATACGATTATTCGATCTCACATAATCTAAGCCCGGAAACTGTGCATATTCTGTCGGTCCCGATTAATCTCGAGATATTTTCTGAGGCCAACCATTTCGAAGGCGATATCAGCGTGACCGATATCTGGGAAGGGAATATTATGAGCAGTTTTTTTGATAAAAAAGAACAACTCATCGGTAAACATGCAATTCCGCACTTTAATGTTGCGACATTTTACCGCGTGATGGGTGAAATGGCATTTGAATTACTCAAGAACAAAACTACTTTATTAACCCGTGGGCAGTTCAACCAATTGGTCAGAAAAGTATCCCCCGAGCTGGCTGCATCAGATGATAAAATCCTCCAGCAACTAATTTCTGAACAGATCATCATCAATGAAACGGAAGCATTTAAAGGATACAGATTCAAATATAACCGTTTTGTTGAGTATATAGCCGCGTTCTTTATTGTGCAGGAAGTTCAGCGCACGGAAGATTTCGGCATTATAGACGATTTATTACAAATCATTTATGAGTCGAACATCATCTCCATCTTTACCGTGTTTAGCAATTTAAAACACATCAGTAAAACGCGAAACAATGAATTACACGATGATATTGTCAAATATTATGCAAAATCCGATACTTTTCTAAATAAATATCTCCCTGAATTGAGAGGGCGTATCGGTCGTGGGGAAGTACTGAAAAGCGACGATGTAAAAGAAATCATCGCCAATATGTATACACCAACACCTGAGACAAGTTGGCACATATTTTTTATTGTTGCAACCGGACGCCAGCGCTTTAATAACGATACTATTTTCTCCGCTTTTAAACTGGCCTGGGAGAACAATAGCGGCAATTACCGACGCTGGCAGCTGATACAGAAATTGGCCAAAACAAGTCTTTTATTACAAGAAGCGCTCCTATTGATTTTATTGCAAAATGGGACCATCAGAGAATGGGAGGAATACCTTGGACAAATCCTTGAGAAAGAAGAAAATCATGCGTTTACAGAACTTTGGCTTCAGTACGGCGGTGAAAATGCCTTTCGCACGTTAACACATGGTAACCCATCAGAATGGCAGGTTGCCAATCATTTGTTGGACTTGATTATTAATAATGAAGCTTTTGAACCGGGTGTCGATTTAGGCACTCCTGTAGAACAGACGTATGTAACAACTGTCCCAGGCAGAGTAAAAAGAAAAATTTTGCTGCCGGAGAACGAGCGCAATTTTATAGACGTCTTTGTTTATGATATCAATCGCTACCTTAAAGGTGCGACCATACACCACGCCTACATGGCAACTAAATTCAACCAGCTCGAAAAAAATGGTGTACAGTATCTTAATCAGGAATTGGAGGAAACGATCAATGCACTCTACGCCCCAGCAGAACAGCCTTTCATCAACCACATTTTAAGCCATTTCAGACGCGATTATGGGGTCGTAAAAGTATTACTGGAGATTCATGTGCTGCATTACGATTTACACGGAAAAGATCGGAATGGTCGGACAGCGTTAATGGAAATTATTGAGCACAGTGAACATAAGGTTAATTTTACAGAGCTTTTATTTTTAAGGGGGTATCGGCCAAACAAGGAAGATGATAGCTATTTTCAAGGACACTTGGACAATACGGCTGCATTATCAAAGCAAGAGCTAGAAAATATCTTGCTTTGCTACACATACTACAAGGTACGCAACCCCGAGGACCGTTTGAAGATCAGCCATGTAATAAAACCAATCCTAATCTTATATAGCTTCCAATTTAATCGGATCATTTCCTATAACTATAACAAAATGATACAGGTCGTCCACCTGGCATTGGAAAATTACGCCCAGTACCGTCGTCTTTTTATCCGGGCACTGGAGGTTTACAATCTTTTTGATCAAATGAATAGCATTGATAGCTTTAGAAGAAAAATACAAACAGCTAATGCCAAAAGAGTTGAAGAGGATAAGCAGTTTGACCGGCTCTTTGAAACATTGTTTCCCATCCTATTTACTTAATGTTTGCTTTAATATTCATTTCGAGCGGTTCGCACTCGAAATGAATACCTTGGGAACCGGGATATAATTATATTGTACTCACAGGCGGAGTGGACGGTTCACTTTATGTTCATGCCAGTGTCTCAAAACATGTCGGTTATGAGCCTTGGTTAAATGGTGCGAAGCCTTAATTTCGTATAATAGTAGAAGTAATATTTCAACAATGGCGAGTCATTCAAAATATCAATTTATCGTGCTGGGAGACACCAACCCACATATCCGCGAGATAAAGCTTATTTTTTTAGAACGCGTAAAAGATCTCGGTATCAATATAGCGAATATTGCATTTATTGACAGGAACAACTTTGAACAATACAAAGGCAACTCACCAACCGTTTGTTTATATTTTGGAAATAGCATTAAACAAGAAGATTTGAGCGAATTAAATTTTTTACTGACAGAAGCAGTTTTCATATTACCAGTAGTTGAGTCATTAAATACCTTTAATAACGCAATCCCACTTCTGATCAGAGGCATCAACGGGTTTGAACTAGCTAACCAAGGTAATATCGAAGCTCTCGTCGGTAGAATAATGGAGGCGCTTAGTCTATTAAGGCTTTCTCGTCGTTTATTTATAAGTTATAGGAGAATTGAAAGTAGATCTGTAGCAATTCAGTTGTACGAGCATTTGGACGCTTCTGGATTTGACGTTTTTTTAGATACCCATAGTATCCGTCCCGGCGAACCATTCCAGGAAGAATTGTGGCATCGTTTGGTAGATACCGATATTGTAGTGCTACTGCATACGCCTGGTTTTCTTGGTAGTGAATGGACTCGGGAAGAGCTTGCAAAAGCTTCGGCAATGTCCATAGGCATCCTCCAGCTGATTTGGCCCGGTCATACGATAGATGACATGTCAAGCCTTTGTTTCCCCAAATATCTAAAAGATAGTGATTTTGTTGCCGGCAATTACACGTCAGCAAACACGTCAATGACGGATGATGTTATTAGCGCCATTACTAGCGATGTAGAAGCATTGCGTGCTCGTAGTTTAGCCGCCCGGCAGGATAATATCATCAAAGAGTTTATGAGCGCAGCATTGGCGTATGGCTTTTCACCCGTGCTGCAACCTGAAAAATTTATTACCCTTCATAAAAAATCCGGCGAAGAAGTTTCTGTGATCCCAACGGTTGGGGTACCACATGCATTCACCTATAATCAAAGTGAAGAGTTGGTAAAAAAAATTCGAGAATCGAAGTCGACGGCTGTCTATATTGTTTACGATCATCGCAATATTCGAGAAAAATGGCAAGCACATTTAGCCTGGCTTGACGTATATTTGCCAGTAAAGGCAGTAAAGGTCACTGATTTAGATACGTTATTCAATTCATTTTGAAATGATTTTTTTATCTGCAAGCATACCCAATCAAAAAGATTCAAAGTATTTTGAAACAGCCGACCTATTCGCAATCAGAGATGCGGTGAGAGCATTGGCTACGGTAGTCATTCCTTACACAAATTTAGTTTGGGGTGGCCATCCTGCCATAACGCCATTGATCCGGTACGTCCTAACGACAATGGACATTAACGTACATGATCGGGTGACACTCTATTTATCCAATTTTTATCAGCAAGAATTTATTGACGACAATTCCGCTTTCGGAAATGTGATATTAGTAGATTCTGCAGAAACTCAAGAAGACAGCTTAAAAAAATTGCGTGAGCAAATGTTTACGGAAAATAAATTCAGCGCCGGGATTTTTATTGGGGGCATGAAAGGAGTGGAAGATGAATTTGAGCTTTTTAAACATTATCAACCCCATGCACTATTGCTTCCAGTTGGCAGCACGGGCGGTGCTTCCCGTTTGATATATGACAGTCAAGACAGCTCCGATGAAAAGCTTTTAAAAGACTACGCGTATATGTCCGTATTTAAGACGCTGCTTAAAGATCATCTAAATTCCTAAACCGTTACTTTATTATTTGCTACCGAGTAATGTGCTTCACTTTTGTCGAAATTGAAAGGGTCGCCCAACATCAAATTACGTTGCTCACCATACTCTTTTTCTATCCAGTCAATTAACTTTTGCGCGGTATTTAATGGAAACTTTCGGTGTCCGACCTTATTTTCGTAACCAATTTCGTCAAGCAAATCTGAAGGGATTACTGGTGCCGTGTTTCCAAAGTAATAGAAATGACGTGATATTAAAACTTTATTCGAGGTTGTATCCCGTTCCAAATTAGCTTGATTGGTGGTGCCATCAGCCATACTATGGTGAGAATGCGCTTGCAGCCAACTCTTTTGATCATCATCAAAATGATAGATATTATCACCAATCAACATTTTTTTACTGCCATTCCTAACTGGGCGCTTGTCTCTGAATTCGGGGTTGCTCCAATAGTTGTTATAATCGGTTTTTTTGGTAACCTTCATAGCGAAGACACATTTCCCTGTTGACTTTAATCGCCCGCCGCCGACACCAATTACCCAATCGTTAACTTGCGCTGTGCTGCGTATGCCAGGCTTACAGGTAGCCAAGGTACAATAGCCGTGAAACGGGTTCGGTGCGAACCCAAAATCACGGTCAACTACATACATATATAATTCGGGCTTAGCCATATTAGCAGGTTGAAGTTGTACCAGAATTAGGTCCTTGCCGGTTTGTACCATCCGGATTTTGGAAATCATTTTGACCATCAATTGCAGATATAATACTGTCCGTATTCCAGTTTACAATTGCTGATCCATATTTCTCCAGACTTGGCGGAATATCTGCTTCTGTACCACCGCGCACAAAAACGCCCACAATCCTTTTTCCCTGCTCATTCGCTTTGTTGATTTCCCAATTCACCCATTTTCGTTCGTGAGTGTCTTTGCCAATGAGTACAACGACGGTGCTGGCCCAGGAAATTTTCATTCTTAAAATACGCTCT
>JABDBV010000063.1 GCA_013288395.1 Gammaproteobacteria bacterium
AAAAAAACTGAAGGTGGTTGCGGGAGAGGGTTGGGGTGAGGGCGCACGCTATTAAAAAAATTTCATTACTATCTTCTGCTCAGACGTTACTTCCGGCAACTTCTGTCTCAACAACGCTATTTCCTCTTTAAGCTTCAGATTCTCAGCATTAATCTCACGTAGCTTTTCCGCAGTTTTTAATAAGGTTTGGCAGTTTACTCGTACACTTCCAATAAAAGACTGCTCTTTAGAACCAGCTAATTGCTTAAACAAATTATCAATAGTCGTTTGATCAAGATCGCTATCGACAGCATGTTCAAATAAGAGTTCCTGATAATTAACGGCTGACTTAACAGTATTTTTAAGCGCTACTTGTACATGGCCAATGGATAGCAATTGATATATTTCTTTACTGACTTTTGCATAATCTTGATCTGTCGCAGGGATTGCTTGGAAAGCGTCTAATGTCATCTGTAAATACCTCCCATCAAATACAGCTTGTAGAGGATCATCAGGCAATAAATCTGAAAGAAACAGAGCCTTACAATGCAGACCAAGTTTAAATACTAGGCTTTTATCAATGGCTGATTGTGCTAACTCTAATGCTTCAGCAAACTGATTTGGCAAAAGAGCTGTGATCTGGCTGAGTTCTACGGATTTTAAAAGTCGAATAGCAAGCAATTCACTTTCGGTTTGAGGGTCTAATTGAAATATCTCTTTCATTATTGGAATGAATTTTTTCCATTCAGCAGAATCATTAATGCGTACTACGAAAGAGAATTGAGTTGTTACTCCCCATCCTAACGATCGAGTAAAATTTGTTTCTTTATATTTCTTTTCAAAATTAAGAGCGGCGGATGATACAGACATTTTAAAGCATAAAAAAACATTAATCTGAGTTTTATTTTTATTAAGACGTACATAAAAATAATCTAACTCTTCTTTAGGGATATTAGATTGGTTAACATACATTGTAGTTGTTTCTAAAGGGAAATCAGGATTTAATGACTCGTTAAAATCTTTAAATTCAGTTGATTGCACATATTTTCTGTCTAACATTTTGATTCCTCGATTGTATTATTTCATTTAATAATACAGAAGCGATCTTAAGAAACCATTAAATGGGTTATTTTGCGTCGTCATTGCTGCTGGGGAGTAGCCTGGACACGTTTTTTGTGTCCGGGGTAGTGGCTTTGCTATACGCACTACCCCGGACACAAAAAAACGTGTCCAGGCTACTCCCCAGCAGCAATGACGGAGCAAAATAACAGACTTTATGCCTCAGGCGTCGGCAACACTTCAATTGCCTCTATCCCTAAGGTCTTGAAATAATGATAGCTCATATAATATTCCCCATGGTTCCCAGCCCCAGTACCCCATGAATTACGCAGCGTAAATACACCTTTATGTAGCGTTTGGTCTGGCCCTTTAATAAAAGCATTATCATCGTATGCGGTGATAATAACAGCATGGCCTGAATCGATTTTATGGGCTTTGATGTTTTTCTTAATATCAGGCGTTAGAATCCAACTGTCATTCGCTGTTTTATACCAACCAAAGGCACCCACACTGCCAGTGTTGTGATCTGTAAGAATGCCGATGGCGACCCGATGTCCGTTTAGAAGTGCTTGTTTGATACCTTTAAACGCAGCTTTCCTGTTTGATTTGAATGCCTCGTCAATATTTAATAAGGTTTTGGTAGACATGGATACCATGAGTTTTTCGCTATGCAAAAGAAAATCATCGGAGGATAGCGGAAGACCAATATTTTCTCTTTCAGCTAATGGATAATCTTTCAGACCACCGCAACCATATTCTTGTTGATATGTTTTAGAGATAACACCGTATAGCTGCATTTGGCTTAATATAAGGTAGTTGGTGGAACCCTCCCAACCTTCGTGTCCCACTTCAGAATTGGGATGTAGAAAATCGGTGAGCTCAAGATTGCATAATTGGCTGATATAATCGCCTTTACTATAAATGGCATCAATAATGGCGGTGGATGCAAATGTAGCACAGGCGCCATGCATGCCTTGGTCAAGTATGGGAACGCCATTCATGCCTAAATCAATTTGTGCGGGTAACACGCTTGGTGTTTCTGGCGTATTCAGCAATGTGTCAGACGCGTTGAGCTTATTATCCAAATTCTTTTGCGCAATTTTTGAAAGAATAATGTGTTGGAGTAAAATATGCTTCACTTCGGTTGCATTTGCAGTTGATTCAGCCGTTGCCAGTTGCATGCTGGCATGTGTCAGTTTATTTGAATGAACAATCACCGTTGCTGGCAGTGTCCCCACTATGTCAATAGCTGGACTAACAGCAAACGCGCTGCTTGCAAGGCTAAGTAATAGCGCTGTAAATATAGCTGTGGTTCTCATTTGTTACCTCTTGTTTGGGGATGTAGAGCGTGGGGGGATAATTTTTTTTGCATTCTAACATGTTTTTTTTAAAATGCATCAATAATCCACAATAATCAGATCCTGCACCCAGCCTGCTAATTTTTCATCCAACGTAAAAGTAGGGTCCACCAGTAGCGTTGTTTCAAGAGCTGCTGTGAGCGAAAGGTTATCTTGCAAAGCAGAGAGAAAACTAAAGTCACTCTCTGATAGTGGAATTAAGCGAATATCGGATTCTTTACGAAACATCAATAAATCAACACCACCTTCGCCAATATCGATGGTGTCATCCACCTCATCTTTACACAAATCAATAATACGCAGCATGGGATAATAAAATTTCATCACTCGAGCAGCCGGGTGCAATATAAAATGAATCTGATCGTAATGTTCAGGCGAAATAGTTTTAAATAAAGTTATGTTAAACGGCGCATGGGTGCCAGCAAACAGCAATGTGTGACACATCCATTCAAATTGTGCCACTTCAGCCAGATAAATTAAATCTTTAACGGGTTGGTATTCCGCTAAGAAATCACTGACATATTGGCCATAATCATTCAAATCACCACTGCGTGATGGATAGCGTTTGATATATTCTTTGGCTGTTACGCGGAAAAAATCATCACCTACTAATTTTACAATCATAGGGTAGGTATGACGTAATGCTTGTATCAAATGCGTTTGCACATTGTTTTGATAAATTCGAATATTTTGCGTAGGCAAAATGAAATCTAGATGTTGCTCATCTGTTAACAGCGCATCAGCAAATTCAAGCTGTAAGTTTTGTAACTGCATAGGATTCTCTCAATATTTTTTCTGCGCGATACGCTTCCAGACATAGGGTATCTAGTGCGGGAAGATCAGTGTCCCATTCAATGATGGTTGCTTTACGTCCCAAATGCAGGATGGCGCGTTGATACAAATCCCACACCGCAGGAACAATCGGACAATTGTGGCTATCAATTAATACTTCTTTTTCATTAATCAACATGGAAGTAAAACCGCCTAAATGAATTTCTTGCACTAATTTAGCGGGAATAGCTGAGAGAAAAATATCTGGGTTGTAATTAAAATTAGTAGCATTCACATAAATGTTATTTACATCCAGCACGATACCACATCCTGATCGTGTGGCTGCTTCCGTTAAAAATTCCCATTCAGTCATGCTATTGTTTTCGAAACGGACATAACTGGTAATATTTTCAATGAGTAGTTGCCGCTGCAAAAAATCTTGTACTTGTTGAATGCGCGGCACAAGGTGGTCTAGTGTTTCTTGCGTGTAGGGTAGTGGTAATAAATCGTGTAAATATTGCCCGTCAACCGAGTTCCAGCATAAATGATCAGACACAAGACAAGGATTGATACGAGTGATGAGGTCTTTTAATTTTTTTAAATATTGCCAATTCAGTTCATCGGTGGAGCCTAAGGACATGCTAACACCGTGCAAGCTGATGGGGTAATCGTGCCGCAGGGTTTCCAATACGTTAAGGTGCTGGCCGCCTTCGCCAAAATAATTTTCGCTGTGGACTTCAATCCAGGCAACGTTTGGGCGTTTTTCAAGGAATTCCGCGTAATGAGGCGCGCGTAAGCCAATGCCTGTTAATTTCAATGGTGATTGCATGAGCGCCTATCCTCTTGCCTATCGTTGGCGGTATTGTTTAATCCCTTTATAGAATACAGGAAATAGGCTCAACATTGCCAACCCCAAAAGCGGGAAAAACAGGGACGGTGTCAATAATAGGTTAAAATCGGGGGTTTTCCCTGATGCAAAAAACTGGTTCAGTCCTTGTCCTGCCATTACATAAATGATAGCGGCAGGGGTAATGCCAAGTAGAGTAGCGATAAGAAAGGTGGGGATCGGTACGTTCAAGGCGCCAGCTGCGATATTGCTGATCCAACAGGGAAAGATCGGCATCAGTCGTAAACTCAGCAAGTAATTGAAGGCGTTTTTTTGAAAACCATGCTCCATTTTTTTTATCCACCCACTCGATTTTGCCGCAATACTGGCGCCAAAGGCGGTGCGAATGGCAAGAAAGAGGAGCAGGCCACCAAGTGTTGTAGCAAGTATCGAATAAAAAATGGCAATGCTGCCAAATAAAAACCCACCCACGACGGTTAAGATAGAGGCCCCTGGGATGCCGCACGCGATCATGAGGATAAAAAATAAAAGATAGAGGCTGACAGCGAGAACGGCATGCAACATTGTCCATTCTTTTATGATCAGTTGATAGGATTGAATAACGTCAAAGCTTAGATACTGATGTAAACGAAAATAATAAAATAAAATAAATAATAGAGTTAAGCACCCTAATAAAAACCATCGACGCAGTACGCTGAAAATTGTTTGCATCATTTATTAAGCCCTAACTTTCTGACGGGGCTAAGGTTTTGCCACCCACAATCTTATGACATAAGCCTGTGGGTACCATGATCCAAGCATGTTTGTCGCCATCGATCTTTGATTCTCCCGCACAAGCATGAGTCGCCGTGCCACAATCGTTTTGATTTGCTTTAGCAACGCCATAACATTTCTCCATGCCCTTGATGTGGTTCATGGATGTTGCCATCTCGAGCCCTTCTTTTGATGAAGCAGCAGCATGGCTACCAATCG
>JABDBV010000064.1 GCA_013288395.1 Gammaproteobacteria bacterium
TGACATCAGCCATTACGCAAAAACATTAGCCGAACAAAAAGCTTGTTTATACCACTTTAGCATGACCACCAACGCTTATTTACTCGATAAACAACGCTTTGAAAAAGTGATCCAATCTGGTGTTCGTTCCTTTCAAATATCACTTGATGGCCCTGAAGACGTGCATAACCAAACTCGCTTGCGAGCAGATGGGGCGGGTACTTTTCATAAAATTTGGAGCAACTTGATCAGCATGAAACAATCTACGCATCCATTTGAAGTCGTATTGCGTATTCATGTGACACCAGAAAATTGTTCTCGCATTCATGAATTATTAGACATCATTAAAATCAATTTTCATGGCGACGATCGTTTTAGTGTTTTTCTTAAAGCGATCGCTAATTTAGGCGGCCCTAATGGTGGTAAGTTTGATTATTTACGCGGTAAAACGAAAGATGAAGTTTTAGCGCAATTAAATGATTATTTAGGCCCTGATATTAAGAAGCATGGATTAACGCCTGATGGCTCACCTTATATCTGTTATGCATCCTCACAGAATGCTTGGGTTATTCGTGCGGATGGAAGCCTTGCTAAATGCACGGTTGCATTTAACGATGACAGAAACAAAATTGGTCGGATCCATGAAGATGGGTCTTTAGCGTTTGACCAGGACAAAATTCAATTATGGTTACGTGGGCTCATCAGTTTGGATAGCAACACGCTGGGCTGTCCGGCTTACAATCTACCTAAATTAGAAAAGACTAAGCTAGAAACGATCCCCATCAATATAAAGTAACCACTATGAAAACGCCTTTAATTTTACAGCAAGAAGCCACTGAGTGCGGACTGGCATGCCTATTGATGATATTAAAACGGTATGGATCAACAATCAGCCTGGAATCATTGAGAAAGAAATTTACTATTTCAATGCGCGGCACATCCATCGCTGAGTTGATCCGTATTGCCACCTTGCTTAAATTAAAGGCGGAAACTTATTTTATTAGAACACACCATATTTCGACATTATCACTTCCCGCCATTTTTCACTGGCGGAACAATCATTATGTGGTGATTGATCGATTTTGCGCTAAGAAAGGTTACCATATTCTAGATCCAGCAAACGGAGCCTGTTGGCTCAACAAAGAAGAAATTGAACATCACTTTTCAGGCTTCGTCATTAGTTTGACTAAAGAAAAACAATTCGAGCCTCTTCTGCTCGATCACTCTCCCCTATTAAAGGGAATAATAAGCGGTATACCTAAATTATTTTCACACATGACATTGACGGCCTTACTAACATTGATTATTCATGCGCTAGTCTTATTATTTCCCGTTCTAATCCAGCGTTTAATTGACCCTTATTTCTCCACGACTGACATTACTAAAACCATTAAATTTTCTGCTTTTGCATTAATTGCTCTTAAATTATGTGAAGCGGGCATTTATTTACTTCGAGGTATCAGCATTATCAAGTGGGAAAGAATATTTACGGATTATTTGGGATCGAAAGTGATCAGCCATCTTTTTCATTTACCTTTGCGCTATTTTGAAAGCCGAGCATTAAATTCTGTTTATACAAAATTCAATTCGATTGAAAAAACCAGAGAAATTATTAGCCGTGGTTTAGCAGAGAGTTTAGTTGATGGTCTTTTTTCATTATTAATTTTCGTTATTCTTTATGCAATCAATGTAAAAATTTGGTTGGTGATGTGTTTATTGACTCTTTTCTATCTTTTATTGAATATTTACATCGCCCATATTGCACACTTTCATAATGAAATTCAAATACGAGAACGGACAAAAGAAACAGCGTTTTTATTAGATTGCCTTCGAGCCATCACGCCTATCAAGTTATTTCAGCGAGAAGCATCCTGTATTTCAAAATGGTTGCAGTTACACAGAAAGCACTTAATGACTGCGAGCAAAATATACATATTGCAGTCATTACTGGATAGTTCAAGAATATTGATTTTTGGCATTCAAACTGCAACGGTTGTTTTAATGGGACTATGGCTCATTAAGCAGCACCAACTTTCCCTAGGCGCGCTTTATGCGCTACTTTTTTATATTAATGCTCTTTCTAAAAATATTTCCAGCATTACCAGCAAGCTTTTTGATATGAAAACCATTTCTACTCACGTGGAACAGATTCGTAATATTTTAATTTATGATCAAGAGTCAGCGGTGTTAACTCATTCTATTTTTGAACATATCCACCATTTTTCACTGAGTGACATTTCCTTCAGATATCATCGCAACGATGCTTGGGTATTAAAAAACGTCAATTTGTCTTTTTATGCGGGTGAACGAATTTTTTTAATCGGCCCCTCTGGGCAGGGTAAATCCACTTTGTTGAAAATCATGCTCGGTTTAATGCCACCCACATCTGGCACGGTTGCCGTTAATCATCAACCATTAACCCCTGCTCTGCTCTCTACTTATCGTTCAAGAATTTCAGCAATCATGCAAGATGACGAATTGTTGAGTGGTTCTATTTATGAAAATATTAGTTTCTTTGCTAAGGACATTGACCATCATAAGGTAGAACAATGCGCAGATTTAGCAAATATTGCCGATGAAATATCAGCGATGCCTATGCAATATCATACTTATCTAGGCGAATCGGGTATGGCGATTTCTGGGGGACAAAAGCAACGTATTTTACTCGCGCGCGCTCTTTATACGATGCCTGCTATTATTTTTTTAGATGAAGCCTTTAGCAACCTTGATTTAGAAAATGAAAATGCCATCTATCATCGATTGAAAGAGAGAGGTATCACATTATTTATTATTTCACACCGCGCTGAATCATTGAAATTTGCTGACAGAGTTATTGATATTAGGCTGATTAATCAATAAGAGCGCCTCTAGAGGCGCGCGCTCGTCATTGCGAAGCGCTTAGCCGTGGCAATCTAGCTAGCGTTATTTTGTTGGTTTCTGGGTTGCCGCGCCCAGCAAAAAACGCTGGGCTCGCAATGACGGCTGAGTTGTAGTAGTTACCCCATAAGATCACTTCTTTCTGGGTGGCTTTATATCGAAATCGTCAACGCTTTTTTCTTTCTGTTTTGGTTTATTGTCCTTCTTCTTATTCATGCCAGCAGCCTTCTGAGAAAAAAGCCCGCTGGTAGAACCTGTGGCGACACTACTACTTCTTTGTCTTTTTGCATCTTTTGGCTTCTCTGCAGACGCTGCTAATGGTAATTCTTTCATCCGCGTTGCAATCAAGTCGGAGGTCACTTTAAAAGCAGCTTTATTAATCGATGATGTACTCTGCATTCCTGTAAAAGCGTTTTGCAGCCATATTAGGTCTTCGTTGCTCATACTCTTCATTGCATGAGTGAGCCTAACGTGGAGTTTGTCTTTATCGCCAGGAAAATTGATCGGTTCGATCGAACTCGAAATACCCAATTGCTTAAGATGTTTCCTCTCAATTTCAAGCATATCGTTTATCGTCAATAATGGGAAATATCTCTGAAAATCACGGTTGCGAATCGCCATATCTGATGTCAATTTGGAAGCGACAACTGCACTTGCCAGCACGATTTCTTCAAACGACGATCTAGGAATGCTCTCATTTTTATAATTTTCTAGACGTCGCGTCACTTGATCAAATATGCGTAAAACGACAGCGGGGGATTCTCCATATTCCTCATCATTACCAAACGTCACTAGATGCAAAGCCATTAGTACTCTTTCTATTTGTATTGGATTATCGGGATCATTATTTTCATCTAGATCAGTCAGCTTTGCTTTTCTAGCGTCGCTCAAAATACTCTCGAGCGTTCTCCTGAGTATTTCTACAAACGTTTCAGGATGATTAAGTCCTTGCTGCATATTCTTACGATGTGACATTAGCCACCCCCTCTTTTTTTACTTATATATTTTAATTATAGACTATTTATTTAAAAATGGGCATTGGTGCTAATTTTTATTTATATAATTCAACGCACTTACGAAGCAAGTGTAGCCTGGACACGCTTTTTGTGTCCGGGATAGTGCATATAGCAAAGCCGCAACCCTGGACACAAAAAACGTGTCCAGGCTACACTTGCTGAAAGCGCGGATCGAAATAACACCAAAAATCAACCCGTAAACTGATTCAAATCAAATATAGGCAACAGCACAGCAAGCACGATAAACAACACAATCGCACCCATGATTAAAATAATAGCCGGCTCAAATAAAGCAAGACTGACGTCAATTAAACGCACAATTTCCCCTTCTTGATTTTGCGCTACTCGTTCCAGCATATTTTCTAGTTGGCCGCTTGCTTCACCACTTGCCATCATGTGCACACCCATCGGCGGGAAATATCCCGTTTGTTTCAATGCCAAACTAATAGAAGCACCTTCCCGCACACGCAGCACCGCTTCTTCTACCGCTTTTCGTATGGGAATGTTTCCTATCAGCCTAGCTGAAATATCCATCGCTTCAACCAGCGGCACGCCTGCAGCGGAAAGAATGGAAAGTGTGCGCGCGAAGCGTGCTGTGTCTATTGTTTTGATTGCATTACCGATCATTGGCAAGCGCAATAAAAAGAAATGCGTTTTTTCTCGTAACAATGGCCGTTTTTTTAATTCACGCCGCCAGAAATAAATACCCACACCCATTAAAAGCAGCACATACAATCCCGCGCTACGCACAAAATCACTGATACTGATTAATAGGGTCGTTAAGA
>JABDBV010000065.1 GCA_013288395.1 Gammaproteobacteria bacterium
TAAACGTTGGATATCTGTTCTAGAAGCATCCTACATTATCTTTTTGCTTCCCCCTTATTTTGAAAATTTTGGAAAGCGCATTATCAAAAGTCCAAAATTATATTTCTTTGATACAGGTCTTATTTCTTATTTGACTGGAATTAACAGTAGGGAAGGTTTTGAACATGGACCCATGCTTGGAAGCTTATTTGAGAATTACATCATCAGTGATATTTTAAAGCGCGAACTGCATAATAAATCACATGCTGAATTATATTTTTACCGATCAAGCAATGGTGAAGAGATCGATCTTATTATAGATAGAAAAACAACCCGGGAATTAATTGAAATAAAAGCGGGTGAAACTTTTACACCGAGGATGACAAGAGAAATAGAAAAATTTAGTGATAAAAACACAACATGCTATTTGCTATACCGCGGTAAATCGATGGCTTACTTGCCAAGTATTCACGTAATGAATTATCAGGAATACCTGGATTCCAAAGCGCCCGTTTAAAGTGCGGATCCCACATCCAACCGCATACAATGATTCTGAATTTGCCTATCACACTGATATAAGCAAGCGTAGCCCGGCAAAACGCGCTTTTTGCGTTTATGCCGGGGCAAACCGTAAGGAGTAACCGCCGATAAGGAAAATTACTGGCGGTAATAGAGATGCAAAATAGGCATCAAGTCTCTCCCATATCATCACCCACACAAGCGTGTCACCCCGGAAAACGCCGCTTTCTGGCGTTTGTCCGGGGCCTCCACGCGGGTATTTTCATGTCGCATTAGGTGATAATTATTGCGATAAACTCGATGTTGAAGGGCGGTCATTTGGTTGTGATAATGTCTCGCTACTCTCTTGTTTGGCAGCAGCTTTTTCTTTATTTTTTGAGCGAATTTTGTCGATATCTGCCTGAGTTCTAATGACTATCCATCCTTCTTTCGCTTGCTGTATGTCGTAATTCATCTCTTCTATCTTATTAATCTGTTCCGATATCTTTTCAATTTCAGCTACAAGCTCTTTTTGTATTTTTAAGTCTAGATTAAGTGAGCGTGCGTTTTTGTGACCCTTTTTGAGACGGTTTGCTACCATGGCTAATTTAATTTGATTATGTAACCTCTCTATTTGTTTTTGTTGAATAGCAATAACCGCATCTTTTTCGACGCCATAATTAACGAAGTTTTTTTCTATATCATTCATATTCGCTTTGACCATTAATCCCATTGCTAGTTGTTGTTTCGCATCTAACATATTAACGAATTGGGTACTAAGCATAGTAATTTGATCTTTATTCCTCCTGACTTCAGGATCATCTTGAAGATCTGCTTTTTGTTCGGCAGTGAAAGTTTTGGCAATAGTAACTTCATGTTGAAGAATCTGTTTGGTATTGAAAGAAGCTATGCGAGGTAAATCAGCTGCTTTTTGTTTAGCTAAGTTTTCATATTCTGTGATCCTATCGTTTAATTCAGGATGGTTTGCAACACGACTTCTTAGCATGGTAACCAAAATGCGCCAAAAGTTTGGTTGGATAAGTAAGTCAGCTAACGATACGCTTAATGGATGACCTTTAACTTTAATCAAATGGTATGCAACAGGCAACCCATCTTTTGCTTCAGTCATGACATTTGCACCAAATTCAAGTAATACATCAAATACTTCTTTCTTCGTCGATTTTTCTGTGCTGTTTTGAAAGCAAAATGCTACTGGTGTTAACTGGTCATTAACAACAAAAGTATTAATAGCAATGTCACCATGCGTTAATAAGAACCTAAGTAAAGGCGCATTATTGGTTGCAATAGCAGCTTTAGTCGTTAGGTCTGGTAAAGCAGGAGTAAATTTGCTTAATTTTTTGGCTGAATCAAAATCTTTTTTGCGTAAAGCTTCTTTTAGTAACGATACACCCTGCTTCGTTGCATCAGTATTTAGTTTTTGAATGGCACGCAAATCACTAGCACTTCCAATGCATTCATTGCTATCAATCAGTGCAAGTATTTCATTGATGCTATTGTAGTAGTTTGTAAATTCGTTTATCCCTTCAACATTAAAAACAGATTGCGATTTTTTAACATTTTCGATAAGTGATTTGGCATTTGGTTTAGCTGCGGATTTCGTTGGAATAACTGGCAATAAGATCGGCGATATTGAGGGGGCTGCAATAATTTCATCGTCGGATGTCTCGGGTAATTGAAGTGGACTATTATCAGATAAAAGTATCGTTTTGATTCTTTCAAGCAATGATAGCGTGGCCTGATAACTCGGATTTGCACAATATTTAATTACATTATTTAATTTATTTATCGTGACATCGAGTTGCTGTAAATATTGATCTCGATTTAATTCCTCATTTTCTGAGAGTTTATCAAGTTGATTTTCGCTAGCATGATAATCTTCCCGTAATTTTTCAACTTTATTTACGTGGTGTTCGCGAATTCGTTTTAGATAATTTTCGCTATATGTTTGTGCAAGTTGGGAAAGCATGTCAGAAAACTTTTTTGAAATAATCTGAGGCGTATATTGATCTTTTTCAATGCTGTTAAAATGTGGTGAAGTAGTTAATTGATCTTTTTGGTTAAAATAAACATGTGATTGGTATTGATTATTATTCTTATCTTTGAATATAGCGGTATGGTGATATTCGCTTAAGCAATGATTTCTCGAATCGATTTTTTCATAAAAGCTTAAATGATGAGAATCTAAAACATAATCGTTATCATCTTCGCTAATGCTGACCTCTCTTGGAATGGGTAACTCAATTAATGCAAACGGGGTGCCCTCTTTCGCGCTTCGTTTGAAGGCGAGTTGATCAGCGGTTATGAAATCCGGCTTATCGTCTAAAATAAGCTGATAGAGTCGATTGAGTGCCATGTTTTATCTCTCTAATAATTATGTAATCGCCTGAGCTTTAAGGGGTCAGTCAGGATTATCCTGATTGCTCGATAATTAGTCAAACTTGTTAACAAATATGCGGTCATTATACACCTACTTTAACATTCAATATTGCTATAAATATGCAATGCACGGGATAAACGTTGATATTAGTGTGGAAGACCTACGCGGGCGTATGTCTCGGGGGACTTTTAGTGCGGCTTTATTTATTCAGTGCTTGAGGGCTACAGGTGTGACAAGCTTGCCGATTGAGGAAAGTTACTTTGAGCGAAAATAGAGCCACATACATCTTTTTCAATCATTGTTGTTTTTGATTTTGTACCCCTTGGGGCGATATATGAAGTTTAAGTAAATATATGTAAATAATAAGGGTGACATATGATCTTGAAGTCATATGATCTATATGTCATAATGAGGTTATATGAAATGGATTGTTAGATTTGATACAAAGTTTGATGAAGAGTTCGATGAACTTAACGTGGAAGTGCAAGACGAATTACTAGCGCATGCTGCTCTGCTAGAGAAGTTTGGGCCACAATTGGGCAGGCCGTTTGTTGATACATTAAAAGGCTCTAAACATTCAAATATGAAAGAATTGCGCTTTAAAGCTGATCGCGGTGTGTGGAGAGTTGCCTTTGCTTATGACCCTAAACGACAAGCGATTTTCGAAATACTTAAGTGATGCAAAGAAGAGGAAACTACTACATGACTAATTCACTAAAAAACAGAATCAAGAAATTACCTGCAGCACGTAGAAATAAAATTAGCAAACGTGCTAAAGAATTGATTGCCCAAGAACTCACGTTACGTGATTTAAGGAAAGCATTAGAATTAACACAAGTTGATGTCAGTTCCAAGCTGCATATGAAGCAAGAAGCCATCTCTCGTTTAGAGAGACGATCTGATATTTTGCTTTCTACGCTTGTTTCTTATATTAAAGCGATGGGCGGGGAGTTGAATTTAACTGCTAAATTTCCTAATCGGCCTGTGATTAAACTTAAAGGGTTCGAAGATATAATGAAATTATAAGAAGTGGACATGTATTAAGAAGCATTGAAACGCACAACATTTATCACAAACTATCAATCAATTAAATTTAATTCAGTAACACGCTTAGCAAGTTTGACAACCTCCTGTGATAGACCACTACCCGCTTTAAAATCAAAAGGGTGATATGTCACCGAACGATTATGTATAAGTGGTTCTAGCACTACTGAACGAATGCGCCACCAATCAATACAGAGCGCTGCTTTTTCTTGTGGAGTTCGCATACGCCATTCAGCATCTGTACCACCAGAATAAAAATCATCGCTTATGATAATTGTTGCGCTCAACTCTTGGGTTAGTAATTTTGATAGAGTAGATTTTCCGGCACCACTACGTCCATCTATTGCGATATTAATCGGGGTATCGCGTCCAGCTTGCATATGTTTTACTGTCGCAGTGATTTTTCTAAAAATTTCTGTTTGGATAATTTGTGGCATATCATAACACCTTATAAAACGCCGTTTCTTTGCATTTCTATATGTGGAATATCGTCTTCTTCATAAACTTTACCTACTATTTTAAATCCAAATCTTTCATAAAATAGCTGTAAGTAATGCTGTGCAGAGCATTTAATGTTAATACCAGGAAAATAAGTATCGCAATAAGATAACAA
>JABDBV010000066.1 GCA_013288395.1 Gammaproteobacteria bacterium
CATGTTGAATTAATAGTGATCCATCCATTTCGAGAGGGAAACGGGCGAACAGCACGTCTACTAGCCGATTTAATGGCTATGCAAGCAAATAAACCACCACTCAATTTTACGAGTATTGATCAAACCAAAAATGAAGAAGGATTTAGCCAATATATTTTGGCAATTCATGCGGGATTAAGCGGAAATTACGAACCAATTACTGAAATTTTTAAGGTGCTATTAAAACAATCTATGCCCTAGAAGGTTTATATATTTTTTTATCCCGCCTAATAATCTCAAAATGCAAAACATCCTTAGATGGCTTAATGCCTTCCACGCCACAGGACGTACGCACAGATCGTGAGATTAGCTTTTCTCTCATCTCTGCATTTTTTAAATATGGATTAGTGTCAATCAGTGCTTTTGCCTTCATATGAATATTATAACGAAAATAGGGATATATTTCCTTATCTCATTTGTTGTGCTTTATTTAAAAGCTGGCGATGGAACTCGAACCCGCGACCTGCTAATTATAAATACGTAAGGCGTTTCAAAAATATATTAACAATCATTAAGTTACGTAAAATCATCTAAAGTGAGCATTCACTATAGCACCCTTTTTTTATCCTAAATCACCCTAAAACGGGTGCAGAATCGGAAAAAATCAGGGGTGCGCGCTAAGGTCCAGGCTTGTTAAAAATCCCTAATGCACATTGCCATTACTCAGCCCCAGTTGCGTCAATAACATTTGATCCTGTTCTTCTATTTCTGCTCCAACAATATTGGTATAGCGAAACTCATGCCGATAATTAAATTTATTCCTCATCTCATCAAATAAATGACTATCTGCCGTTTCCGGTAACAGCTCAGCGCGCATCATTGCTGTTAAAATAAGCGGATTAAATACACCTAATACGATATCTTGCCAATGATGATGCGCACCAGAAAAACTTAATGCCTGGGTAGGCATTTCCAATGGAAGCTTTGAAGTGGGCTCAATGATTTTATGCGCGCATGCGGCTTGATAAATCATCTCTATGCCGCGAATTTTACTTTGCACGGAATAGCCCGCAATATGCGGTGTGGCAATGAGCGCACGATTCAACACATTTTTATCAATATTGGGTTCGTGTTCCCACACGTCAAAACACCAGTGCAAATGGGTTCCATGCAACATCAAGGCTTGCGCATCAATCACAGCTCCGCGGCTTGCATTTAATAACACCGCATTATGTTTTTGTCGCTGCAAAAATGATTTATCAATGAAATGTCGTGTGGGATGGTCACCTGTATGCGTTAATGGCACATGCAGTGAAATCAAGTCTACCTCTGCAATGTCTTCTAATGGTGTTGAATGAAAGTCAGGCTCTGTTTCTTTGCGCAGTGGATCACAAAAAATGACTTCCATGTTTAATAATGCCAACCGTTCCGCCACTAATCGTCCCACATTACCAACACCAATCACAGCCGCCCTCATCCCTGCCTTCGCCAACACATG
This sequence comes from Gammaproteobacteria bacterium, assembly GCA_013288395.1. Lineage (GTDB taxonomy): Bacteria > Pseudomonadota > Gammaproteobacteria > DSM-16500 > DSM-16500 > Aquicella. The sequence goes on from JABDBV010000066.1 coordinate 1,478, forward strand.
TTTTCGTTGTAACGCTGCAATCACGCTCACCACATAATCAGCGACAGGGGGCGCATTAAACCCGTTGGCCACACTCCACGCAATACCTGCTGCGTTTAACCAAGCCACATCTAAATGATCAGCACCTGCCGTCACACTCCCCACAAATTTAACGCGCGATCCTGATAATAATTTTTCATCTACCTTGGTAACAGACCGCACCAACAAGATATCCGCATCCCTCACATCCTCACGATTAATCGCACGACCAGGCTTTAGCACCAACTCGCCACCAGCGCCGAAATATTCAGTCAAAAAAGGGATATGATGATCAGCAACAATTTTCATCCACGTCAACTCAAATAACTAAAAAAAATGCCCATAAAAATAATGCATCCAATCCAATGATTATTTAAAAATGCACGCATACACAATGCCGGATCGCGATCTTTAATCAACCACTGCTGATAAACAAACAATGCGCTGACAACTAAAAGACTCGCGTAATAAATAACATCTAATTGAAATAACCGCCCCACAAACACCATCATGCTAACAAAAACCATTTGTAACAAAGCGATCATTGCCAGATCCCAACGTCCAAATAAAATAGCAATGGATTTCACCCCGATTTTCACATCATCCACTCTATCCGCCATCGCATACATCGTGTCATAAATCACCGGCCACACCATAGCCGTGAAAAATAAAAACCAACCAACAAAGGGCACTGCGTTCGTTTCTGCCGCAAACGCCATCGGCACACTCCAGGCAAAAGCCATACCCAACCACGCTTGCGGCAAGTGTGTAATACGTTTCAAAAAAGGATAAATAACAGCAAGCGCCGCACCAATGAAAGCAAGTTGAATAGTGAAAAAATTACATAATAAAACCAGTAGCAATGCACAGAGGATTAACACAAAAAACAAGACCAGCGCTGAAGGAATAGTAATCTTCCCCACCGCCAGTGGCCGCTCACGCGTGCGTTTAACATGGCCGTCTACATGACGATCCGCAATATCATTGATCACACAACCCGCAGAGCGCATCACTATCACGCCAGCCACAAACACCGCCAACATCAATGGATCTGGATATCCCTTTGCGGCAAGCCACAAAGCCCATAACGTAGGCCATAGTAACAATAAAATACCAATGGGTTTATTGAGGCGCATTAAAGTAATGTAAGGATATATTCCCTCACGCTCTGCAACGTGATCCGCTATCATCAACCGCTCTTCTTCAACCACTCTGCTGCCTGCTTAGCATAATAAGTTAAAATCGCATCCGCTCCCGCCCGCTTCATGGCAATCAGCGATTCGATCACCGTCGGCTGCTCGTCCAGCCAACCTTCTTTTGCCGCCGCTTTCAACATGGCATATTCACCACTCACTTGATAGACAAAAGTAGGCACCAAAAATGTTTCTTTCACACGCTTCACGACATCCAGATACGGCATACCCGGCTTCACCATCACCATGTCCGCCCCTTCTTGCAAGTCCATCGCGACTTCGTGCAATGCTTCTTCTGTGTTACGTGGGTCCATTTGATATTGAAATTTATTCCCTTTACCAAGCATGGCTTTTGAATTAACAGCGTCTCGAAACGGCCCATAAAAATTCGATGCATATTTAGCAGAGTAGGCAAGAATCTTCGTGTGCTTAAAACCCTCTTTTTCTAGTGCTTCGCGAATAACACCTATGCGTCCATCCATCATATCTGAGGGCGCAACCACATCCGCTCCCGCTGAAGCAAGCGTCAGCGCTTGCTTCACTAGAATAAGGTTGGTTTCATCATTCATCACATAGCCTTCTTCATTTGCAATTCCATCTTGACCATGCGAAGTGTAAGGATCCAGTGCAATATCAACGATCACCCCCAACTCAGGAAATTGTTTTTTAAGCGCTCGCACGGCTTGTGGCAATAAACCCTCCGGGTTATACGCTTCTTCCGCTAACAATGTTTTTTTAGCAACATCCACCACGGGAAATAAGGCAACCGCGGGAATACCCAACCGCACCAGCACTTCGGCTTCTTCTAATAAAAAATCAATGCTGACACGCGAGATACCTGGCATCGAGAGAACTTCCTCGCGACGTTTCTTTCCCTCTATAATGAACATCGGGTAAATTAGATCGTCCACTAACAATGTAGTTTCCGCGGCTAAACGTCTGGAAAAATCGCCATATCGCATACGACGCATACGGGTGGCAGGAAATCGTCGGTGTGTTGTTTGGAACATATAGTTATAACCTAAGTTGAATGAATATTGAGTGGCGCCATCATACAGGAGACGCCCATGATACAAAACCCTGTCGCAGTCGGTGCACTCACCGCCGAACTGCACGAAAAAGCACGCAGACTCGCTGAAAAGCTGCACTTGCCCTTTATTGCTGACCCCCAAAGCCAGGAAGCCAGCACCTATTCTTATTTATTATTTATCACTCCCAACTACCTCGGTCTTCAGAACCCCCGCGATAAGAAAATAACGCCTTTTTACATCGATTTCTTATCGAGAAAATTACAATACCGCTACAAACAAGCCGGATTAAAAAAAGAATTACTAGCCCGCGCCATCGGCGCAAACCCTCGTGAGAACCCAGTTATCATCGATGCCACAGCAGGTCTTGGCCGCGATAGCTTCCTCTTGGCCATTCTTGGGTTTAGCGTAACCATGATTGAACGCTCCCCCATCTTGCACGCTTTGTTGGCAGATGCTCTGGATCGTGCAAAACGAGATCCGCTAACCGAACCTGCTGCAAACCGGCTTGAATTGATCCAAGCGGATGCCATCACCTGGCTAAGCTCCGATACCTTTCAGCAAAGACCCAAACCAGACGTCGTTTATCTCGACCCCATGTTCCCAGATCGGCAAAAGTCAGCATCTGTCAAGAAAGAGATGGTAATTCTCCAGAAACTTCTGCTAAAAGACGAAAACGACCAAGCCTTATTTAGCGCAGCATTAACTTGTGGCGCCCATCGTGTTGTGGTAAAAAGACCCCGCCTGGCAAAAAACATGGCGAACATACCCCCGCATTTT
>JABDBV010000067.1 GCA_013288395.1 Gammaproteobacteria bacterium
GTATCTTTTTTTCTGAACAAAGTGTCCTTAGTATTAGCGATGCAATTGAATTATTTAACACCAGTAAAGATAAACTAACCATTGAAAATTGCGCAGCCAATGCAGCATTATTTTCGACGGAAAAATTTAAAGAAAAAATGAGAGAGTTTGTAGCTTCTAAAGTTATTACGCTTTGGGAGAGGGAATCATCATAGGCGTCAAGCTAAGCAAAAGTAGCCTGGACACGCTTTTTGTGTCCAGGGTGGTGCATATAGCGAAGCCACTACCCTGGACACAAAAAACGTGTCCAGGCTACTCTTGCTAAGAGGAGAGAGAGGGATTAGTTGAGCAAATGACTTCTGCATGCTATCCTCACGCGCTGGTTAAAATTGGATTTATTATGTCCACACAAGAAAATACCATTAGCTTAGACGCTCCCCTAGATGAAGAGTTCGTTGTCTTCCCAGAGACCACGCAAAAATCATTGGCGCGCTTAGACATTAAACAATCGCTGGTCTTGTGGCGAACTTGGTTCATGCTTGCTTATCAAGACATCAAGCTACGTTACCGACGCTCCGTTCTAGGGCCCTTTTGGATCACCCTCAGCATGGCAATCACCGTCTATTCAATGGGCTTTTTGTATGGCCGCTTATTTCATATAGAACTAGAACAGTATTACCCCTTTCTAGTAGCTGGCATGTTGAGCTGGTCACTCATCTCAAACGTAGTCATTGAAATGATCGATGGGCTCGTCAACTCAGAAAGCCTGATTAAACAAATTAAATTACCTTATACGCTCTACATTCACCGCATCGCGGCCAGAAATATTTTAATTTTCTTTCACAACATATTGGTCATCGTGCCCATACTCGCGATTTTTCACCACTATGCGAAAGTGAATTTTTATACACTCCTCCTCATCCCGAGTTTATTGATTATCTATGTAAATTCTATTTCTTATGGACTCATACTGGGCATGATTGGCGCGCGTTACCGCGATGTATCGCAAATCGTCAAAAGCCTCATCCAAGTCGTGTTTTTTGTAACCCCCGTCATGTGGGCACCTAATGTATTAGGACGCCGTGGCAGTTTCATTGTGGATGCGAATCCCTTTTACGCTTTTATCGAAATCGTCAGAGAACCATTGTTAGGCCATCTGCCAACAGTTGGCAATTTGCTAATGGTAATAGTTGTCACCTTGCTTGGTTTATTGATCAGTTACCATATGTTTATCAAATACCGTACACGCATCATTTACTGGATATAGGAACAGCGCATGGCACGCATTGACTTACAAAATGTTTCTGTAGAATTTCCTATATATAACGTAAGTGCCCGCTCGTTTAAAAAAAGTTTTTTACGTTTAGCGACCGGCGGAAACGTTTCAGAAGACGCGAACAAACATATAGTCGTGCGCTCGCTCAACCAAGTGTCCCTCACCATTAAGCATGGCGACCGTGTTGGTTTAATAGGCCATAATGGCGCTGGGAAAAGCACCTTACTTAAATTATTCGCAGATATTTACGAACCAAACACCGGCAACATCCGCATCGAAGGCCGCGTCTCACCCATGTTAAACATCATGCACGGCATTGAAGCGGAATTTACTGGCTATGAAAATATTTACATACGCGGCACTATTCTTGGTTTATCAAGAAAACAAATTGACAATCAAATTGACGAAATTGCTAATTTTTCCGGATTAGGCGATTACTTAGCTATGCCGGTGCGTACTTATTCAAACGGCATGATGGTGCGCCTCGCCTTTGCCATCTCAACCAGCATCATGCCGGAAATATTATTAATCGATGAAGTATTTGGCGCAGGCGATGCTGATTTCATGGTCAAAGCCCGCGAACGAATGATTTCACTCGTCAACCAATCCAGCATCGTTATCATCGCCTCACATGCCGACGAACTCATTAAAGAATTTTGCAACAAAGCCCTGGTGCTTGAAAGCGGCAGAGTAAAATATTTCGGCGACATTGAAACTGCCATTCAGGTTAAATAGGCCCCCCGCCTCAATACGTCTTTATTGATCTATTAGACCACTTCATACCCACAATAAAGGATATTGGTCCCCGCCACTACCACCCTAACAATCATTGCTTTTGTATATACAATAGATATAATAGGAAGATAGCGAAATGAATTTGCATTTTAATAAAACAATTATTTTAAAATTAAAACATAAACACAAAGTTATGCCCTCAGAAGTAGAAGAATGTTTTTATAACCGCAACAAAGGATTGCTAGAAGATACCAGAGAGGAACACCAAACAAGACCACCCACCCTCTGGTTTATTTCTGAAACAGACCATGGCCGGATATTAAAGGTGGTATTCATAGAGCTGCAAAATGGACGATATGAAATTAAGACCGCCTACGAACCAAACGAAATAGAGGTAACTATTTATGAAAAATATGCCTAAATCCCACTCAGCAGACGCTTTTGATAAACGTAAACTTGGCGCATCTGAAGAATTCGTGCGTAAAGCATCACGCAAGCGAGAGAAAGCCCTCGATGAAAATCTAGGCCTGCAAACCATTTCCATTCGTTTGCAAAAAAGTTTAATTGATAACCTTAAAGAATTAGCATCCGAAGACGGCATTGGCTACCAACCCTACATCAGGCAAATATTAATGCGTCATGTACGCCATGAAAAAGCAAAACGCGGCAAACATGTGCGGATAGCTAGGTAGCCAAGGCATCTAAACCAGCATAACCAAACCTATTGCCTTCCAATTATAACATGTTATAATATGTTATATGAGGTGATACAATGAATATCAATATTTATTTAGAAGACTCTCTCGCAAAATCATTAAATTCCCACGTTAAAGAAACGGGGCAATCGCGTAATGCCATTATCCGTGAGGCGGTGAAAGACTACATTATTTCGCACCAAGTCACAAAATGGCCGGATTCAGTGCTGAAATATAAAGGCACAAAAAACATCGAGTCATTTGAATCGCATCGCGATGAATTAACACCGCCAAAGGAAGATCCGTTTAAATGAAATATCTACTTGATACCTGCGCTATTAGTGATTTTGTCAAAGGCGATACGCATACGCTTTCTCACATCAAACAACAATCACCTTCTATGATTGCGATTTCCAGTATCACTTTACATGAAATTCAATATGGACTTGCCCTAAACGCTGCGCGCGCAGCAAAAATCAGTGCGATCATTCATGATTTTTTAATGCCCATTCGTATTCTGGATTTTTCTCAAGGTGAAGCAATTGCAGCAGCGGAAATACGATCACAGCTTAAACAACAAGGTCGTCCGATTGGCAGCTTCGATGTGCTACTCGCTGGCACTGCATTACATCATGATCTTATTTTTGTAACCTCTAACCTCAAAGAATTTTCTAGAATTATCAGTCTCAAATTAGAAAATTGGCGCGTGATATAAAAGCATGTTGCTACTTTCTTACGTAATGAGTCTGCATAGAATTAGAGTACCACATAAAACGTTTTAAACCAGATTGAAGCTTTATTTTCGCATCTCCATCAGGATTAGCTAATAAATTTATTTGTCCACTCACTATAATTGTTTTTGATACACCATCCATTTGGCCTTGCTCTTTATATTGATTTGTCGATTCTGACTCATAAAACACCCCTTATTATTGGTTTAATTGTATTGTAATGAGCTGGCTGTTTCAAATCAACCAGCTTTCGTAACTATTCAGTTACCACCTTTCAATCCCCGCAAAATCCCCGCGCTTACTTCATCATTATTCAACGTATAAAAATGCAGCCCAGGGACACCGCCTTTTAATAGCCGGTCACACATCATCGTCACTACTTCAATGCCAAACGTGCGTACCGATTCAATATCATCTCCGTACGATTGCAAGCGCTTGACCAACCAGCGGGGAATTTCTGCGCCACATTGTTCCGAAAAACGCATCAAATTACCGAGCTGCATAATTGGCATGATGCCTGGCACGATAGGAATATCAATCTGTTGTTTTTCACACGCATCGCGATAATAAAAAAACGCGTCGGTGTTGAAAAAATACTGCGTGATCGCCGTATTTGCACCCGCTTCAACTTTCTTTTTTAAATTCATCACATCATGCATCGCGCTCAAGGCTTGTGGATGGTATTCAGGATACGCCGCGACTTCAATCAGAAAACGATCACCGCTGACTTGGCGTATAAAACGTACGAAATCGCAAGCCAACTCAAACTCACCATCTGACACCATGCCGGGCGGCAAATCACCGCGCAACACCACTAACCTATTCACACCCATTTGATAATAATG
>JABDBV010000068.1 GCA_013288395.1 Gammaproteobacteria bacterium
AATCACCATCGGCAGGATTGATGGCAAATTGTATATTGCATTCGCCTATAATATTAAAATGATTAGCAATGGCGATGGACATATTACGCAATCGTTGATGTTCACGGTTATTCAAGGTTTGCGCGGGTGCCACCACAATGCTTTCGCCTGTATGCACACCCATGGGATCCATGTTTTCCATGTTGCAAATGGTGAGCGTGTTCCCTGCGGTATCGCGCACGATTTCATATTCAAACTCTTTCCAACCTGTCAAATATTCTTCAATCAACACTTGTGAGACAGAAGCGAAACACTCTTTGCAGCGCGCAACCAATTCAACTTTATCTTTGATTTTACCAGATCCCAATCCACCCAAGGAAAATCCTGAGCGCATCATGATGGGGAAACCTATTTTTTCTGCTGCAGCTAAGGCATCGTCAATGGTTGTTACACAAATACTGCGTGGTGATTGGATGTCGATGGAAGCTAAGGCTTGTTTAAATAGATCGCGATCTTCCGTTTGGTTAATCGAGAAAACAGAAGTGCCAAGTACAGTCACACCGTGCTCAGCTAACACGCCTTGTTTTTCTAAGGCTAAACCTAAATTTAATGCTGTCTGACCGCCAAAACCTAATAAAATGCCATCTGGTTTTTCTTTTTTAATAATTTGCGTAATGATATCCACGGTGAGTGGCTGTAGATACACCGTATCTGCCATCCGCGAATCTGTTTGCACCGTGGCGATATTGGGATTCGCAAGCACCACATGGATGCCTTCCTCTTTGAGTGCTTTGATTGCTTGAGATCCGGAATAATCAAACTCACCTGCTTGGCCGATGCGCAAGCCACCCGAGCCGAGTAGTAGGACTTTTTTGCCCTGATATCTCATGCGTGTATGCCTCTTATAACAAATCGTAAAATTTCTGAAACAGAAATTGCGTGTCCTCAGGTCCGGGTGCTGCTTCCGGATGAAACTGTACTGAAAAAAATGGTAAAGACAGATGTTCAATACCAGCGATACTGTGATCATTCAGATTTCGAAACGATACGCGCCAATCTGCAGGCAAGCTTGCTTCATCAATAGCGTAACCATGATTTTGCGATGTTAAATAAGCGCGCTCAGTCCCTACGTGCAAACACGGTTGATTGTGTGAGCGGTGGCCAAAACGTAATTTATAAGTCGTAGCCCCTGCCGCAAGTGCCATCAATTGTGTGCCTAAACAAATACCAAAAATGGGTTTTTTGCGAGCCATGGCTTGTTGTATGGAATGAATGGTTGTTTTGCATTGCACGGGGTCGCCAGGGCCATTGGAGAGAAAGACGCCATCATAGGGTTCAGTTGAAAAATCATAATCGTGAGGAACGCGTTTGATACGGATGGGGTATTTAGTCAGCTCGCGCAAAATATTTTCTTTCATGCCGCAATCAACAGCAATAATGAGTTTATCACCCGAGCCATAATAAATAGGTTCATCAATGGAAACTTCATCGACCCAGTCAATTTGTTCAAAGGCTTCAAAGTGGTCAGGCTGCTGATCTTCTGCAATGAGTGCTCCAGGCACGACCCCTTTGGTGCGCAGGCATTTGGTCAACGCCCGGGTATCAACACCGGTGAGGCATGGAATGTTTTCCTGTGCCAGCCATTCGCGCAATGACATTTTTGCAGAACTATTTGAATAATAAGGAGAAAGTTCAGAAACAACGATTCCACGGGCATGTATTTTCTTCGATTCCCAACAGGAGGAGTCGCTGACACCATAATTACCAATAAGAGGGTAAGTAAAAACAAGCACTTGGCCTGCATAGGAGGGGTCGGTAAGGGCTTCGACGTAACCCACCATGCCAGTGGTAAAGACAACTTCTCCTAAAATTGGTTGGCTCAGATGATTTGCTAATTCACCTTTGAAGATTTCGCCTGATTTTAATACCAATTCTCCAGGAAAGTTCATAGTCATTTTTTTTAAGTTATGTTGCATACTTTTACCATTTTTTGGGTTGAAAATAAAAGGATTTTGCTGGGTATCATGTTGCGCCGCCATTGCGCTGTTATTGAGCTGTTATTGAGCTGTCATTGAGCTGTTATTGAGCTGTTATTGAGCTGTCATTGCGAGGAGCCCGCAGGGCGACGAAGCAACCCAGCCCTCGGTTTCTGGGTTGCTTCGTCGCCCTGCGGGCTCCTCGCAATGACAGCTCAATAACAGCGCAAGCGGCGCATTTAGTTTATACTTAAGTAAGCAAATGGAACTAAAGGCATTGCGATATGAAACTATCAGGATTGGCTCGGCTCATTTTTCTGTTTTTAGCGATGCTCGCCATGGCGTCTTTTTCCTATGCCGCCGATGAAAACCCCTTGCCAATGCCGGTAGGCAAAGTCGTTTGGGTAAAAGGAACCTTTAGGGCGCTGATGCCGAATAAAGAAGAACGCATTTTACAAAAATCCTCCATCCTCTATTTACATGACACATTAAAAACCGATGAAAACGCCGAAGCAGAAATTATTTTTACTGACAAAACCCTCATGACGTTTAGATCAGGCACAACGTTTTTTATTAACCAGTATTCATTTAAACCAAATGCTAAATCAGGTTCGGTAGGCAAATATGTCATGGATTTGATTGAAGGTGGGTTTCGAACGATCACTGGATTGATTGCAAAAAGTAATCCGCCGGATTATCAAGTGAATACACCCGTTGCAACCATTGGTGTGCGCGGAACAGATTATGCCGTTTATTTTCATGGCGGAGAAATGTACATCGGTTATTACAATGGAACGCCTTGTGTCAAAGGTAAAAAACAGGGTGAATTATGTTTAGATTCAGGCACACCTTATGGATATGTGCCTAGTGCGGATGCAACTCCCGTTCCTGTTTCTGTACAACCTAGCGTGTTCCAACAAAAATTAACTATTACACCAGCCTCTATCTCTGCTTTTAATACAATAGGTGGCGGTTCATCTATCAGCGGGCCCGTCACTAGTTTTTGTATCACTTATTAGTAGCGTAACGATTCAGTTACCACCGACCTAATCGTGCCCGTGAGCGTGCCCCATACGCGTCAAGCTAAGCCAAACCGTCATTGCGAGGAGCGCTTTTTGCGACGAAGCAACCCAGGCTGTGACGTTATTTTTTTCCAAGGGTATTCGATTTGGTCTGTTTAAAGTCACAGCCTGGGTTGCTTCGTCGCAAAAAGCGCTCCTCGCAATGACGGTTTGGCTTAGCTTGACGCGTATGGGGCACGCACGCGGGCACGATTAGGTCGGTGGTAACTAAATAGTTACCTAGTAGCGGCTATTTTGTTACGTGTGTATAAACGCCATCCCAATCCGCAGGTAATGGATGCAGCATGAATTCATTGATGCGCTGAATATAGAGTTTATAAATTTTCTTTTCTGGATGTTTCTGTTCTAACGCCAGCATCATCTGGTGTGCTGGTTCCCATTCCTGTTGAAAATAAAAACTTAATGCTTGATGGTATGCTTCAAGCTCAGCGCTTAAGTCAGGCGTGAGCTCAGTCTTTTTACAAAGCACTTCATAAATGGCAGTGCCATTAGCTTTTCCTTTTACACGTACTAAATCTAATTTACGGAAAACAAATTTCGGTTGGTCAGCTTGGGTGCTTTCTGTCACGACAATATTTGCATCATAAAATTTGGTTAATCCTTCTGCGCGTGAAGCAAGATTAACTTGATCACCCAAGACTGTGTAATTACGTCGAAAGCGCGAACCCATATCGCCCACACTCATCATGCCGCTATTAATACCAATACCAATGTGGATGGCAGGCCAATGACGCTCAGCCAACAATGGTTGTAATTCTTTTACTTTTAATTGCATTTCCAATGCCGATTCAATGGCATGACGTGCATGATGTTTGTCTTTCAGCGGGGCGCCCCAAAATGCCATGATTAAGTCACCAACGTATTTATCAATCGTGCCATAATGATTAAAAATAATTTCTGTCATCGGTGTGAAAAACGTATTGAGCATCTCGACTAATTCAGATGCAGACATTCCTTCAGAAATAGCGGTAAAATTTCTTATATCAGCAAACAAAACAGACATGGTTCGATCATCACCGTGCAGAGCATAATTACCCGAGGCTTTTAACATTTCATCAATGTGTTTTTCAGGCACATATTGTCCAAACATCGATTTCAATTCTTCACGACGTCTAGTCTCAAATAAATAACCATAAAGCATATTAAAAATAGCGGTAATTAAAAT
>JABDBV010000069.1 GCA_013288395.1 Gammaproteobacteria bacterium
TGTGTGATTCTCTGAACAAAACCACCGTATTAATTCTTCGTAGGTCCAGGCTCTGATGAATTGTCAGGTCCGGGCTACAGCTTGCTACTAGAAAAAGAATTCATTAACGCCTCATTTGCTGCTATATTCCCACGGACACTCAGGGGAGCCTGTAACGGCTGAGAATTCTCATCACGAGAAAACCCTTTGAACCTGATCTGGACTATACCAGCGGAGGAAGCAGTGACTGCGCCATCTATTCATATTCGTAATGCAACGCTTGCCTATAGCGAGCAGCTCATTTTTACTCAACTCATGCTAGATTTGCCTGCAGGAAAATGGACAGCATTGCTTGGGCCTAGTGGCATTGGGAAAAGTTCGTTATTGCGCATGGTGGCAGGTCTTACCTCTGCGGAGGAAACCACATCCGCTCACGTGCTAACCAGTAACGCAGAACCCATCCTGCAACAAATTGCTTACATGGCACAAACAGATTTGCTACTGCCATGGCTCACTGTTTTGCAAAATGCTTGTTTGGGAGCAAAGCTACGTGCTGCTACACGTAAAGATTATGCAAATACAATCAAACAAGCAGAAACATTGATTCACTACGTTGGTTTAAGTGATGCAATGCATCTTTATCCATCACAATTATCCGGTGGCATGCGTCAACGTGTTGCACTCGTGCGCACATTAATGGAAAACAAAGCGATTGTTTTAATGGATGAACCCTTTTCAGCATTGGATGCGATTACACGTTATAAATTACAAGATTTGGCAGTGGAATTACTTAAAAACAAAACCGTGTTATTTATCACACACGATCCCGGTGAAGCGTTGCGCCTTGCTAATATTATTTATGTTATGCAAGGGCAACCTGCAACATTACAGCAAGTGGCGGAGCTAGACTCACCCACCCCCCGTCATCTCCATGATCCAGATGTAATAAAATTACAATCACCACTTTATCAAGCACTGTTACAGGCTAGCCGAGGGGCTGCATGAATATATTTTCGCGTTTACTGATGATTGGCCTTGGATTATTGCTACTTTGGCAAAGTATCATTTGGTGTTGGTCGCTGCCGCCTTATATTTTACCCTCACCATGGAATGTCGTATTAGCGCTTTATCAACAAGCAGGATTACTCGCAACCCACGCTATCCCCACATTGATCGAGACTAGCGTGGGTTTTATACTCGGCATTTTGTTAGGTTGTTTTGCCGCTATCCTGATCGTTTTTTTTAAACCCTTAAAAAATTGGTTTTTACCGCTGCTGATTATCAGCCAAGCCATCCCCACTTTCGCCATCGCCCCATTGCTGGTGATCTGGCTTGGTTATGGGATGGCTTCCAAAATTGCCGCTGCCGTACTCATGATTTTTTTCCCCATAGCGAGCGCCTTCCACGATGGCCTCACCCGCACCGAAGCGGGTTGGCTAGATCTTGCCAAAACCATGAATAGCAGCAAGTGGCGCTTATTTTGCACCATTCGAATTCCAGCGGCCCTGCCAACCCTAGCAAGTGGCTTACGCATTGCGGCAGTCGCAGCCCCCATTGGCGCTATCATTGGCGAATGGGTAGGCTCTGGCAGCGGATTAGGGTATCTTATGGTAAATGCCAATGCCAGAATGCAAATTGATCTGATGTTTGCAGCCCTATTTGTTATTATTTTGATGGCGTTAGCATTATATGCTGGAGTTGATACTCTATTACGCAAACTGATATGGTGGTGAGGGAGGCCTATGCATAAATTAATTCGTTACGTCTTATCAACCTGGCTTTGCTTATTGCTTTCTTCTGGAAGCACCGCCGCGACATCCCAATCGCTTACTGTTATCTTAGATTGGTTCGTCAACCCCGACCACGCGCCGCTCATCATCGCCGAACAACAAGGCTTTTTTAAAGAACAAGGCCTAGATGTTAAATTAATCAGCCCCACTGACCCAAACGACCCAGCCAAATGGGTGGCAGCTGGAAAAGCAGACATAGGCATCACTTACGAACCTGAATTCATGGAATTGGTGGACCAAGCACTGCCGCTGGTTCGTTTCGGCACGCTGGTTGATAAGCCATTAACCTGTTTAGTCGCTTTAAAAGACAACCACCACCAGTCGCTCACCAATCTAAAAGGTAAACGCATTGGAACCAGCAATGGCGGTTTATCGAATTTATTAATTCAAGTCATGCTAGAAAAACAAGGTTTAAATAAAAATGACGTTGAACTCGTCAATCTTCAATATAATTTAACGCAAGCATTGCTAACAAAACGGGTGGATGCTGTGGCAGGCTTGCAACGTAACGTTGAAGTGCCTGAACTGGAATTGAACGGTCACAAAGTCGCCGTTTATTTTCCAGAAGAGTTTGGCATCCCCACCTACAGTGAATTAATTTTCATCACGCACACTGCCCACACAAATGACAATCGCTTGCCACGGTTTATCACTGCTATAAAAAAAGCGGTTCGATATATGGATGAGCATCCCAAAGAAACCTGGAATCAATTTGCAAAACAATATCCTGAGGCAAATAACCCTGTTAATCACGAATCGTGGTTTGCTACCATGCCCTACTTTGCCGAAGATCCTGCTGCTTTTAACCCCGAAGATTGGCAACAGTTCGCGGTATTTATGTTTAAAAATAAATTAATTACTAAAGTTCAACCGCTCTCTCGCTATGCGATCACACTTAGAAAGGACTCAGTTTAAATGTTGATGAATTATTTGATTGGCATAAATACTGGCATTTTTCTCATTCTATTGATCATGCTTGCTAAACAACTGCTTTCGCGCAGCACGTTTAATAACAACAATCGTCGCTTCGAAGAACAGTTATCTTCCACCGAGCAACAACTCAGAGAAAATCTGCTTATTAATTTAAATAATTTACAGCAAACCCTTGCTGAAAAACTCAGCCACGCACGTCTAGAGCAAACCCAACATTCCGCCGACTTAAAAGAGCAATTACAGCAAGCATTTGCCAATCACCGCTCCCGATTTGATGAAAGACAAATGGAAACATTAAAAATTTTGCAAGATACCTTACAACAAGGCGCGCAAAATAATCGCGAGCAAGTGAAGGAATCACTCAATGATTACGCCAAAGAGTTAGGTAAACGTGTGGATCAACTCACTCAAACCACCGAAAACAAATTAAAAGAAATAAACCACCACGTGGAAAAACGCTTAACAGAAGGTTTTGAAAAAACCAATGAAACATTTGGCGATATTATTAAACGATTAGCCTTTATTGATGCGGCGCAGAAGAAAATCACCGAATTATCCAGCAATGTTATTAGCTTAAATGAAATCCTCAACGATAAACGTTCACGCGGCGCCTTTGGTGAAGTGCAATTATCCGCACTCATACACAATATGATTCCCGAGCAGCATTTTAGCTTTCAACATCTACTCAGCAACAACAAGCGCCCGGACTGCATGTTGTTTCTACCAGAGCCCACTGGTAACATTGCTATCGATGCTAAATTTCCCCTAGAAAATTACCGTTTGTTAATCGATCCTGCCTTATCTGAATTTGAAAGAGGACAAGCTGAGCGACAATTTAAAATAGACATACGCAAACACGTACAAGACATTGCAGAAAAATACATTATTCCGGGTGAAACATCGGATGGCGCTGTGATGTTCATTCCCGCTGAAGCCGTGTTTGCTGAAATTCACGCACGTCATTCAGATTTAGTTGAATTTGCGCAAAATGCAAAAATCTGGATGGTATCCCCCACCACGATGATGGCCATTTTAACCACCGCCCGCGCTGTGCTAAAAGACGCCGCCACCAGGCAACAAGTGCATGAAATTCAAAAACACTTGCGCATGCTCGCTGATGACTTTGAACGCTTTCAAATGCGCATGGATAATTTGGCAAAACGTATTGCGCAAGCTAATGCGGATGTGGAACAGGTGCATATTTCCTCTAGGAAAATTACGCAACGGTTTGTGGCGATTGAAAAGGCGGAATTATCAGGTGTAGGCGCTGAACCCATTTTGGTGGCGGAGCCTGTGCCGGTAGAGAGTGCGTAGCGGTTGGGCCTTCTCGCCCTTTCGCGCTCCTGCGCTCTTGCGCTCTTGCGCTCCTGCGCTCCTGCCCTCCTGCCCTCACCCCAACCCTCTCCCGCAGCCACCTTCAGTTTTTTTCCAAACTTTC
>JABDBV010000070.1 GCA_013288395.1 Gammaproteobacteria bacterium
CGCATAGCCTTAGCACTAGTCGTTTCAAAAAAGAAACGATGATAATGCTTAGAATGAAAAGGGATGCCCAAAAGCGGGATAGCCAACAATGCTGCTAATATTTTTTTGAAGAAGGCAGCTACAGGATTACGTTCATGGTGGATGAAATCAGCGTCGGTTAATTCTTTTACTTTCTCTAGCAAGACAGGATGAACTTTATTTTTTATTATATCATCGTCAATTTTAAATTCGCGAACAGGCATATCTTTGTTTTTAATTATTTCTTCAAGGATTGCATTAAACACTATTCGTTGTAATTTTAAATTTTCAATCATTAACATGTTTGCTTTATGTATGCCATCAGCGCCTAACATTCTGAGACGATCAATTTCATGGCTAAAGACGGAGAAAATATGTTTATCAAGATAATTAAAGTAAGAATTATTAGCAATATAGTTATTAACAGAGTCATTAAATTTTGTTAGAGAATTGGTTGCTAATTCCATCTCAAAAAATTTCGCCATTTTATTTTCTTTTAATATCCAACAAATTTTATCAAGTAATGTAAAATCAAGCTCTTTATTGATGACAGTGCAAGCCAGTTCGTCCGGATGCTTTATAATGTCACAAATTTTATAATTTAATACGAAAATCAAATTAACGCTATTCTCATCGTTATCATATAACTTTTCTAAACTTCGACTTAATACCTTAGCATTATTGAAAATATCAAAAAATTTATTGCCAATTATGTGGATTAAATCACCCCATTCGTTTTTGGGAAGAAGTCGTAAACAGTTAGATAAATCGTCTTCTGTGTTAAGCACGCTTATTGCTTTATGCCTAAATGCTCTAATAAAGAAAATACGCTCTTCCTTATTTAAGATATTAAGCATGCATCCATTAAAACCAGCAGCATTATTTATAACACAATCATTTTTATCTAGGAATGTTTTAAAAAATATAAAAAAAGATACATAATCAGCTTCTGAAAGTTGATTTAAACTCGCCCCCAATTGATTCAGATTACAGAAATAATTCGCTATAATATCTTCACCAATCACATTGATAAAGGCAGGCCAGTCTTTAGCATACAACACAGCCAAAACACTCCCAAAACGATCAGCACTCATCCCGATCAATTCAATTTTATCTCGAAGCGCATTAATTAAGATAAGACGTAGAGGACTACTGATACTACTTAAAACGGAAGCTAATGTATCGCCAACCTTGAATATATCATTAAGTTTCTCGCCCAAATAATTAATAAATAAAGGCATGGATTCTTCATCAAGAAGATTAAAGCTACTGATAAGCTCTGCAGAATTAACTATAAAAAGTTGAATATCTGCTCCGAGCTTGTTAATTAGATCAATACGCTGTGCTGACGCTAGCATTCCTAAACATTCTGAAAATCTCTTACCCATGACAGAAAGAAACCAAATGTTATTCTCAAACAGATTTATAAATGTCATGCGGTTTTCTACAGGAACTAAGCCTAAGCAATAAATCAGTTCATTGTCGTCATGAATAATAGCTCGAACTCTATCACCCAGCGCATTGATGAGCGTCATTCGATGTTCGTCAAGTAGAAGTTTTAAACAATCACCTAGCTCTATGCCATCCAAAAAAATAATTTTTATGGTTTCACCAAAAGCTTTAATCAATTCTATCCTATCCAAATAAGAAAGATCTCCTAAGACATTATTAAAGGTAATGCCTTTATTGCGTGCGTGAATATTAACTTGATCACTACACAATTCGATCAATTTTGCTCGAATATCTGCAAAATTATAGTAGACCAGTAATTTTAACAAATCGAAAAAACTAGAAAAAGCATACTCTTTAATTTTATCTGCAAAAAAATTAATAAATGGTAATCTGGCTTCAGAAGCAATTTCTGCGAGGAAATATCTAAAATCCATACATTCTTTTAAAATAGAAGAAATAAAACCAAATCCTAGTTTAATAATAAAATCACTATGGTAAGGGTTTGGAAGATGATTAATGAGACCAATCAGCATCTCTACATCTAGGATCGATCTTCTTATGCTCACCAAATGTGATTGAACAATTTCTTCAACCCTGTTTCTGGGCAGTAACGTTAAAATTGTTTTCCAATCTTTATAATTTTTCGCATGTTCAGGAAGTATTATCATCTTTTTAGGACGCATATCCGTATCTGAGTCCTCCACGGCATTTTGTTGTTTTTTTCTTAAGTAATCCAGCTGACGCATAAGTTTTACTGGGTAAGAATCTTGCATAAGTTGATTTGGGATATCAGATGCACTGTTTTGATTAAACCCATTTTCTACAAATTCAAATGCGAGATTCAATAATCCTACAAAGTCTACTGACCAATTTTCAGGTAGAACTAGAATAGCATGCAAAAATATCCGGTTAATCATATAAGGGGTAATGTCTAGGTCGTTACCACCCGTGCGCGAAGCATAAAAATTTAGTATGTCCGCATCTGTTAATAGTATTTTCTTTTTTGCTGTATTGTTCAGCAATAATCCATAGAGTCGTCTCAATGTGGGTTTTTCTGCATTTTCAGAAAACCAATGTACAAAGAAGTTTTCAATCGTATCATGGATTGTATCTAATTCTAATTTGCATAATTTTTCGTGAAGTGAGTCAATGTCACTTAGTTCTTCTATAGAAATTGCCGCTGTATGTTGATTTGTCGATAACCGATCTAAATAAGAGATTAAACGATCCGAGTATTGCTCACTGTCGTCCACAGACATTATTCCTGCAACAATGACTAGATCCTGAAGTTTAATAAAGATTTTATGTAGGAAAAATATTTTATGAAAATGTGTGACTTTAACATCATCTGCCGAATTGAATTCATAGTTGCTCTTAAGCCATGCTTGCATTTGAAGTAGTGCTGCACTTCTTGCTGGTTGTTTGGTATCTTTTATTTCTTTCAACAATTCACCCACACATGCATGAACGGGATACATTTTAGGGTCACAATGAAATTCCAAATAATTAAGTGCTTCATTGATCATGTTATCTAACGCAATATGCTGAGGAGAAACGCCATGATGAAGGAATAAAGCAAATAAACCTTTTTTAATTTTATTTTCAGAATCAATTTGTGCGAATACAGCGCATGCGTTGCTTTTTCTCATCCATTTGACAAAGGCTGCGGAAATTAATTTTCGTTCAGCACTATCATTACTTAAGGTTGTGAGCGCACGCCGGACTTCCTCAGCAATTTTTTCTTTTAGATATACAAGAACTGCCATTTTCCCATCTTCTAGCAAATGTATGTCTTCATGCGTGCCATTTAAAAGAAATACCATTTCATTTCGGTTACCATGATGACAAATGGTTTTTTGTTGCATGCGCATCAGACAATTAAAGAATCCATCTTTACGCTCCGAAAAATCTTTCTCAGCATGCTCTAATCGTTCTTCTCTAGTGCCTGCATAATGATGCAGATAAGCATTATTATCACTGATAGCCGTCCAAACGAGCGCTAATACTTCCTTGAGCGAAAAAAGATATTCTTCACTTCGAAGATCAGAAGAGTTTGCATCTTCTGAAGGGTAAAATAAAGTTACCCTATCAAGAATGTTAATCGGTTCATTTGTTTTTCGAATAATGAATTCAATGGCAGATTTAAAGGAAGGATTCTCAATGGTTTTAGCCTGTTCTTCTAATTCTTTTATATTTCGTTGACAAAAATCTGCAACACTTGCTTCGTCAGTTGGATTATCAATGTATTTATCGCGTAATAAAAGCAATGCTGTACCTACGCTGCATGAAACGACTTCGTTCATGGTGTTTTCAACGTTGCGAGTGAATTCGCTTATAACATTTTTTTCAGATCCGGGTCTATTCAGTGCCATAAAACTCTCTCGTTGTGTGAAATAGGCATCGTCACATTAATTTGCGTGTATGCTACCAGACG
>JABDBV010000071.1 GCA_013288395.1 Gammaproteobacteria bacterium
TTTCTACTGTCGCTTTTTTGTTGTGCCATTTGGAAGGTTGATATTTCGGCATAGTATCCGGCAAATCACGGTACACACCGCCCGGCCGATAATAAGTCGCATGCATACGCGCACCAGACACCGCTTCATAGCAATCCAACAAATCTTCGCGTTCACGAAAACAATAAAGAAAAACCGCCATGCCGCCATTATCAAGACTGTGCGCAGCAAGCCACAACAAATGATTAAGCAACCGCGTGATTTCATCAAACATCACACGTATATATTGCGCGCGTATAGGCGGCGTAATGCCTAATAATTTTTCGATAGCCAGCACATAACCATGTTCGTTACACATCATGGAAACATAATCCAGACGATCCATATAACCAATGGTGTGATTAAATGGCTTACTTTCCGCTAATTTTTCTGTCGCACGATGCAACAATCCCACATGCGGATCAGCACGCACGATGGTTTCGCCATCCACTTCTAAAATCAAACGCAACACACCGTGTGCCGCAGGATGTTGCGGGCCAAAGTTAAATACATAATTTTTAATTTCTGGCAGAGAGGTGTTATTGGCCATGGGAGGCGCCTCCCTTATCGCTCAAATAACGGTTATCATGTCGAATCACTTTAGGTTCCAAAATACGCGCCTTAATACTGACAGGTTCATAGACAACACGTTGCAAGCGCGCATCATAACGTGCTTCCACTTTACCAATCAGCGGAAAATCTTTACGGAAAGGGTGTCCTGCAAACCCATAATCAGTTAACAGGCGGCGCAAATCAGGATGGCCGCGGAAAAGAATACCAAACAAATCGAAAGCTTCGCGCTCATACCAATTTGCTGCAGGCCAAACGGAAATAATTGAATCCACCATGAGTTCTTTATCATCGGGAATAAACACACGCAAACGTAAACGATGATTGTGCACCAGGGATAACAAATGATAAACCACTGCAAATCGGCTTGGTTTAGCAGGATTTTCACGCAAGAGTGTGTCTGTGACGCCGCGGCTAAATCCAGTTTCGGTGGTTGAATCCGTTTGCCAATCATCTAGTCCATAATGCAAATAATCCACACCACACACATCGATCAATTGATTAAACGCAAACGTGGGTACATCACGCAAGGCAATCGTGAGATCCAGCAATCGCTCAGGTTTTACTTCAAGGGTAATTTCACCCAGTGCAAGCACCGCACCTGTGATACACGCTTCGAACTGTGCATTCAGTTGGGAGAGCAAGGTGTGCACATCAGCCATTCGTTGCTCCTAGCGTTCAATTTTTTTATGACGACGGATTTTGTTTTGCAGCTGAATAATGCCATACATCAACGCTTCAGCTGTAGGCGGACAACCAGGTACATACACATCAACGGGCACAATACGATCGCAACCCCGCACTACAGAATAAGAATAATGGTAATAACCACCCCCATTCGCGCACGACCCCATGGAAATCACCCAACGCGGCTCTGCCATTTGATCGTAAACTTTGCGAAACGCCGGCGCCATTTTGTTGCAAAGCGTGCCTGCCACAATCATTAAATCCGATTGTCTCGGACTCGGGCGAAAAATCACCCCCAAGCGATCCAAGTCATAACGTGAAGCGGCAGAATGCATCATTTCCACAGCGCAGCAGGCCAATCCAAATGACATCGGCCACAATGATCCAGAACGCGCCCAATTAAATACATCGCCCGCAGATAAAAAAGCAGCAAAAGATATGGCAGGTAGTGCGAGTGCTGCTGCTGATAAAGTTTCGAAAGTTGACGCGCTATTAGGTCGATTGAAAGGTGTTGAAGATGCAGTGAAAGAGATTCGAGTTAATAAAATGGATCAAGTAAAAGCGGCGGCTGATCAGGAAAGAGATAAGGCAATACGGCAAATGCGGCCGTAGTAATTATCCGTCAATGCAACGCCCAGCACACCCCTCATCCGCCCTTTGGGCACCTTCTCCCACAAGGGGAGAAGGCTGTGTAGATGGGACTACCGACACATTTGAGCTTTCAAGGGGAGAAGGCTGTGTAGATGGGACTGTCGACACATTTGAGCTTTTAAAACGCTGAAATCCTTCACTCACCTTACTACACAGCCTTCTCCCCTTGTGGGAGAAGGTGCCCAACGGGCGGATGAGGGGTGTGTGTGGGAGCGCAAGAAACAAACGAGAACACCACACACACCACGCTCAGGATGACAGTTACCCACCCATCATATAAAATCACCGCCACCTCAACCCGAAAAGGCGGTTTTCTGTGAGAAAATATTTAATTGCAGGCAATTGGAAAATGCATGGCTCATTGAGCCTCATCAACACGCTTATTCACGACGTGTTGGATGGAATAAAAAAACAGCCGGCTTTTACTGCCTTGGATATTCTTGTTTTACCTCCATTCACTTATCTCGCCCGTGCGCACGAGTTGATCGCGCACTCTCCACTGTTACTGGGCGCACAAAATCTTTATGTGGGTGCGCAAGGTGCTTTTACGGGTGAAGTATCAGGCTCTATGCTTGCTGATTTAGGCTGTCAGTATGTGCTGATTGGTCATTCTGAACGGCGTACCCTTTTTCACGACGATTTAGCGTTGACCGCTGCGAAATTTAAAGCAGCGCAAGAAGCAGGTTTAACGCCTATTCTTTGCATAGGCGAAACCAAAACACAGCGTGAAAATGGTGAAACAGAAAAAGTAGTGCGCGAGCAATTGGAAGCCGTTGTGCAATTAGTTGGCATTGATGCGTTTAAACAAGCAGTGATCGCTTATGAACCAGTTTGGGCCATTGGCACCGGATTGACCGCAACGCCAGTAGAAGCGCAGGCTGTACATGCTTACATCAGACAGCTATTAATAAAAAATAATGTTGATATAGGAAGTGCAATTCGTATACTGTACGGCGGCAGCATGAAAGCTGAGAATGCGGCGTCGCTTCTGGCAATGCCAGATATTGACGGAGGCTTGATTGGTGGGGCTTCGTTAGATGCCAAGAGCTTTTTGGGGATTTGCGAGGCAGGGGTTCGTTGTCTAAAGACCAGTACGGGTGCGCACGCGGGCACGTAACGGATAATTATCAGTTTGTGGAATGATTAAATGTACCAATTCATCTTATTAATACATGTTTTTGCGGCGGTTTTTCTTATTGCGCTAGTATTAGTGCAACAGGGGAAAGGAGCGACGATGGGCGCTGCGTTTGGTAGTGGGGCTTCGCAAACGGTGTTTGGTAGCCGCGGGTCTGGCTCGTTTCTCTTTCGACTAACAATGAGCTTAATTGCCGTCTTTTTCATTACCAGTTTAACCATGAACTACCTGACGACACATGCTTATAAACAAGTGAAAGTGATTGAATTGCCTGAAACGCCTGTTAAGCAGCAAGTGATACCACCACCTGCGTTACCGGCTATTCCGCCATTAGAAGCACCGAAACCTGCAAAAATTGTTAAACCAACGAATGATGTAAATGATTTTACGCTCAATCCTGTTTCACCAGGAGAGAAGATACCAACAAGAAATAATAAACATTCGTAATAATGCCGACGTGGTGGAATTGGTAGACACGCTACCTTGAGGTGGTAGTGGCGCAAGCTGTGACGGTTCGAGTCCGTCCGTCGGTAATTAATAGGAGTAGGTTGGGTTGTTAGAAAATTACTTTCCAGTACTCATTTTTATCATTGTTGGGCTAGGTGTCGGTTTGATTGCGCCTATGCTTGGCTATCTGCTCAGTCCTAAACGTCCTAATCCTGAAA
>JABDBV010000072.1 GCA_013288395.1 Gammaproteobacteria bacterium
TAAACCTAGGGCTAGAAATTATGAAATATATGAAAACAATAGTCAACAACGCTAAATAATAAATTATATTATCGAATAGTCTGTCCTGTTCATCAGTATTGTCGTTCGTTGCCATGAATGATTGAAATTAGGTATAGTTAACACTCTCATTTTCTAAGGCGAACGGGAAAATCAGGGACCTCGGAACATAGTTTCCATACACCCATACACGCGCGCATCATGGGGTTTGGATAATGAGCTCTCTAAAACAAAAGGTGACCAATACGCGCATGCGCGCACACGCATCATGGGATATGGAGGATAATCGATGACAGCAGTTTACGTTGATCGAAATGGTAACATTAGATTTTCATGGTTTTGCAATGACTCCAAAATACCAAGAAAAAAAAGAGGCACATGCAAAGCTAAAACCCGTAAAGGCTCTCCTTGCCAAGCACCTCCTGTATGGAATAAGGCGGCAGAAAAGCCTAGAAATGGCAGATGCAAGTTGCATGGTGGTCTTTCAACTGGCCCGAGGACTGATTTTGATCAAAAATTATCCTTAATTATTACAAGAGAGATATATTACACCAAACCTATTAAAATAGCATCTATTAGGCGTGGCTCATTTAGGGACGGTAGGTTGTACTTTTTGGATGGAGAGAAAGCACCCAAACCTAATAAAAATCGGCAAAAAGATAAGAGAGCTTCGCAAAAAGCGAGGCTATTCTCAGGAAGATTTTGCAGATGCAGCCCAGCTTGGCAGAAGCTATGCTGGCCGTGTCGAGCGCGGCGAACAAAATATTTCTATGCAAAACTTAATTCAAATTGCGCTTACCTTGAAAGTCGAGCCAGGAGAACTGTTCCCTCCATTGCGGGAACTCAAAGTCCCTTATAGGAAAAGACTATAAAAAATCAATAATATTATGCCTAGGTCTCATATTTAGCAATTTCGAGTATATAATTATGTAATTCAATCAAGTTATCAATTATTGGCAATGGAAAATCCTCACACACTTCGCCATTTGTCATTGGGTAATATAATGATTCGCATGAGCGACGAGGCCATTGTAGCAAGCTTGATTCCGATAGGCAGGTTTTTATATGATAGTGATTTGTTGGGGTAAAAGAGTGCCAGCGTTCATGAAGAATATTACTCTCCGCAGTATCGATGATTTCAATGTGTTCAAAATTCCTGGAACTTTCTTCAAGCCATGCTGAACGAAGAAGGAAGGTGAACCCCTTTGGGAATGCTGCCCTGCTGGCTCCTGCTCCAAGCAAAACTACATGTGGTTTTTTTATGCTCGGATTTTGAATAAGTGTGTTTTTGTCCATAAGTTTATTTGAACGTTTTAGAGGCCATCTCCCTGTACTGGTTAGGAACAGAAATTATTTTTCCGTTCGACTTGGTAATTTTTTCTGGGAGTAAACTATGTTGTATGTGTCCAATAGTTAACTTTGCAGAAGTGCCTGGTTTGATAGCATTTAGAAGAGAATCATATTCTTCAAGCGTTGGTGGTGTTAGCAATTTGAATTGAAGGGTTCTATTTTCTTGTCTGGCCATCTTAACAGCAGGGACAATATCTGTATCGTTGGTGATTAAAATAAATTTATCATAGATCCCTTTTATCGCATCTCTCACCATATAAATAGAAATATTAACATCGGTTTCTTTTTCTTCATGCTTTTTCCACTTAAACTCCAAATGCTTATTTTTATAGGTCAGTAATTTATTTTTAAAATTTCCTTCCACAAATTCGATGCCCATCGTTTCTAACGCTTCGATATAGGTCCTGTGGCGTGAAATGGTGTCCCTGTCCATGAAAGTAGCAATGGCGCTAAAATAATAAATCTTTTCTATGCTTTCAGTTCGGGTGTCGATAAATTTTTCGGCCAAAGAGTGTAGATTAAGCCATTTGAGATAAGGTTTGGAAAGGTTTACTAACCCATGATATAGGTTGAACCCATCAACATATACCGCAACTTTCTTCTTATTATGCATACAAAAAACATGTCCCTAAAAATAAAAAAGCCCTGGGATATACCCAAGGCGCCTCTTGCGCCCTGCTAAGTGAATAGCAGAAGCAACAAGCGTTTATACGTCTATATTATAAGGGCTAAATGATATCAATTCAAATCAATTTATAAATTCAAAGCAAAGAAGTGATTGAATAAAATGGGTTACAAATCGGTTACATTTTTTAAATCAGATTTTAGGGTACCTTGATAACCCATTGATTATTATGGTGGCCAGAGGTGGAATCGAACCACCGACACAAGGATTTTCAGTGACAGGTGATAACTTAACTTTAACATAAATTCAATGCCTTACGATGCTTTAGCTTAATAAAAACGATCTAAATTTACCTAAATAGAGGATATTTCTACCTTACTTTGCTACAATTTTGCTACAGTCGATTATTTTATCGCGGCTGGTAGGGAGGTAAATATTTATAATACATAACTTAATTTTAAAGTGTTCCCACAAAATGTCGATCGAGCGTCAAATAATACCAATCTCTCCTAGAATTTGATTTGGGAATGTAAAAAAATTAATGACTAATTGCACTTTTATTTATCATATAACCCATATTAATAATCTTCCGACCATTCTACAAGATGGGGCTTTATGGTGCGATGCAGAGCGTCTTAAACGGGGATATAATACTGTGAATATTGCGTATGAGCACCTAAAACAGCGTAGATTTACAACCCCAGTGCCGATTGGTAGGAAAGGAGCTTTAGCAGATTATACGCCATTTTATTTTTGTAATCGGTCTCCTATGCTTTGTGCTATTTATAAGGGCGGGGTTACCGGTAGCGAGGGCATTCAACCCAATATTATTTATCTTGTCTCAACTGTAGAAAGGGTCGCAAGAGAAGGCCAACGCTCTTGGTGTTTTAGTGATGGCCATGGTGTTGATAAATTAACTGGGTTCTATAACGATCTTAAAGAGCTGATCAACATTGATTGGGGGACCATTAGTGCTTGGCATTGGAATGATACCGCTGCTGACAATGATCGCGTGCGCAGAAAACAGGCAGAGTTTTTAGTTTATCAATCATTCCCAATAGAATGGATAGAGAAAATTGCAGTATATAACCAAGAACAGAAAGATTCAGTCGAATCCATTTTGGCTAAATATCCCTATAGAATACCAGTAACAATTCAAAAAAAATGGTATTATTCAAAAAGAGGCCATTCATAATGCAATTAATTAAAGGTAACATCTTAGAAGCAAAAGCCGAAGCCTTAGTGAATACTGTTAATACTAAAGGTGTCATGGGTAAAGGGGTTGCATTACAATTCAAAAAAGCATTCCCTGATGCTTTTAATGCTTACAAAACAGCGTGTGATACTAATGAGATAAAAATCGGCAAAGTGCACGTTTATGAACGTGGGTCTTTCCAAAAGCATCGCTATATTATTCATTTCCCTACAAAAGATGACTGGAAAAACTCTTCTCGACTTGAATATATCAAAAATGGCTTAGTGTCATTAATTAAAGCAGTGCGAGAACATAAAATTCGCTCTATTGCCATACCGGCCCTTGGATGTGGCCAAGGTGGGTTAAAGTGGAAAGACGTTCTTCCACTAATAGAATCAGCATTTGCTAAAGTCCCTAATGTGGAGGTCATTCTTTACCCTCCTCAGAAAGCACCAGGTTCTTCAAATAT
>JABDBV010000073.1 GCA_013288395.1 Gammaproteobacteria bacterium
AAGATGGTTCGGCAATGTAATAGTAGTTAACAGGTTTAGATTGTTTTGTTTCAGTCTTCATCACGGTCAGCCCTTCCTTCGTTCATTCGGAGTTGTATCAAATAATGTATAAGCCAAGGTAATTACATGAATATCTTTTGGTAACGCATTATCAATGTTGAATATCAATGGCATCTCTTTGCTTTCACCTGCTTTCAGTGTTTGCTGTTTAAAGCAAAAACATTCAATTTTATGAAAATGACCCAGCGAATCGGTAGGCGTCATACTTGGAATCGCTTGCACAGACATTAACTTCGCTGTGGTGTTTTTTGCATAAAAATAAACTTTAGCATTTTCACCTGGATGCACACGAATGGTTTTCACCCGCGGATAAAAATCCCACGGCAAGCCCATGTGATTCGTTGCCACAAATTGCACCATCACGTCACGCGTTTTATCCACCGTGAGAGATGGATCCGCTTTCGCAGGCGAGACTAATTCAGTCACGCGCACCGACGTATTAATCCCTGTCACTTTACAAATCACGCTATAAAAAGGCACAATCGCAAAACAAAATCCAAACATGATGGCAGCTGCTATACCGCCAATAATGAAGATTTTCCGATGTGACTTTCTTTCAGGCATTCGCCCCATTCCTCACCTTGCTACAGGATTAATGATGATCCAACGCCTTATCAAATTTTTGATCTACTTCGCCTGTTAAGAGCGACATGCTAGGTGGTGTTGAAAAACTATGATAAGGAGGTGGTGAATCCAGCGTCCACTCCAAACCATGCGATCCTTCCCACACTCTGCCATCCGCTTTTTTACCTTTACCAAATATAGTGCTCAATACGTTATAGAGGAAAATTAATTGCGCGAATCCTAAGATAAACGCGCCTACTGTGCACGCCATGTTAAATTCCGTGTATTGAGGAGCGTAATCGGTAATTCGCCTAGGCATGCCCGCCAATCCCAAGAAATGCATGGGGAAAAAGGTAAGGTTTATGCCAATGATCGTTAGCCAAAAATGCCATTTACCTAAAGTTTCGTTGTAATAACGGCCTGTCCATTTTGGCAGCCAATAATAAACCGCGCAAAAAATAGAAAGCAGCGCACCTGCTACCAACACATAATGGAAGTGCGCAACAACGAAATACGTATCTTGATATTGATAATCGGCTGGCACAATAGCAAGCATCAAACCCGAAAAGCCGCCGATCGTGAAAAGAATGACGAAAGCAACGGCATACAACATGGGCGTTTCAAATGTTAATGAACCGCGCCACATGGTTCCCACCCAGTTAAACACTTTGATGCCTGTAGGAACGGCAATAAGCATGGTGATATACATAAAATATACTTGTGTACCCAATGCCATGCCCGCGGTGAACATGTGATGTCCCCACACGACGTAGGAAAGAATAGCAATGGATGCAATGGCACCCACCATAAATTCATAACCAAATAATTTTTTACGTGAGAAGGTAGGAATGACTTCAGAAATAATACCAAACGCTGGCAAAATCATGATGTAAACTTCCGGATGTCCAAAGAACCAAAATAAATGTTGGAACATCACTGGATCACCACCACCTGCTGCATTAAAGAATGCCGTATGAAAATGACGGTCGAATAACACCATCGTCACCACACCTGCTAATACGGGCATCGCACCGATAAGCAAGAATGCGGTAATAAACCATGCCCAGACAAAAAG
The DNA here is from genome assembly GCA_013288395.1 of Gammaproteobacteria bacterium. GTDB lineage: Bacteria > Pseudomonadota > Gammaproteobacteria > DSM-16500 > DSM-16500 > Aquicella. The sequence continues at coordinate 1,700 of JABDBV010000073.1, forward strand.
CGGCATTCTCATCCAAGTCATGCCGGGTGCGCGCAAGTTGGTGATGGTGGCAATGATGTTGATCGCACCTAACACAGATGAAATACCCATGAGGTGAATCGCTACAATTAAATAATCGGTACTAGGCGGACCATAAAGTGTTGATAAAGGCGCATACATCGTCCAACCAAAGTTAGGGCCGCCACCAGGAATAAATAAGGAGATAGTCAGAATAGTAAAAGCAAATGGCAAAATCCAAAAACTCCAGTTATTCAAGCGCGGCAGTGCCATATCCGGCGCACCAATCATCATTGGCACCATCCAGTTAGCAAGCCCGACAAACGCTGGCATGATCACACCAAAGATCATAACAAGCCCGTGCACCGTCACCAAAATGTTATAAGTGTTTGGATCGAAGTATTGGCCGCCAGGCTGGAATAATTGCAATCGAATTAAAAGCGCCATGGTGCCGCCATAAAACAACATCAGTAGACTAAGCATTAAATACAGCGTGCCTATATCTTTATGGTTGGTAGTAAACACCCAGCCTTTTATCCAAGGCAACAATCCATTTTTTGAATGAATGATGATGCGGCGCTTCATGTGCGTGTGCATGATCATGCTCGTGACCATGTGCGTTATGTACTTGGGTCATGGCGTTGCTCCCTGTTTTGGTTTGCTTTGATCATTTTGACGTGCTGCTTTTATATCATCCGGTTTTACAAGCGTGCCGGTATTGTTATCCCATGCATTCCGCTCGTAAGTGACGACATCAGCAATGTCTTGATCATTGAGTTGATCTTTGAATGCTTGCATCGCTGTGCCTGGTTTGCCATTCATGACTTGATGGATGTGAGCTGCCACGGGGCCTTTCACAATCGCGCTGCCTTTCAACGCTGGGAAGGTGGGTGGTAACCCCGTTCCAGCTGGTTGATGACATACCGCGCAAGTGCCTTGATACACTTTTTCACCACGCTGCATTGCTGCTTTTAGTGCATCCGCTGGAGAAGCCGCTTCGCTTTTAGCAGGCTCGGCTGCTGCTGGCGCTGAAGGAGCCGCTGGTGCTGCGCTGCTTGCTGCGGGTGCAGTTGCAGTAGTCGTAGGCTCTGTCGGTGTGGGAGTCGGTGCGGGTGTTGCTGCTGCACCGCCTGCGAGTGGTTTAGTCGCTAAGGCATCACTGATGCTTTTACCATCGCGCAATGCTTTGATTTGAATGGGCTGCACCATTGAACCCGTGCTGTTGCCCCATGCATTACGTTCATAAGTAATAATGGATGCTAATTCCGCATCGGATAATTGGCTCTTGAATGCTTGCATTGCCGTGCCAGATTTACCATTGAAGACGATGTCGATATGTCCTTCGATGGCGCCCGTTGCAATTTTACTGCCTTTCAACGCAGGGAAGGTGGGTGGTGAACCTGCACCGCTTGGTTGATGACAAGCAGCGCAAATGCGTGAGTACACTTGCTCGCCATTCGTCATTAATTCTTTCATTGTCCATTCACGGTTAGTTTCAGCCTCGGCTTGAGACGTACCGCCTTTTTGTTTGGCTACCCAATCGTTAAACCCTTGTTCGGTGGTCGCAATCACCACAATAGGCATAAACGCATGGTTAACGCCGCAAAGTTCCGCACATTGTCCATAATAGGTGCCAGGCTTATCAATTCT
>JABDBV010000074.1 GCA_013288395.1 Gammaproteobacteria bacterium
CACGGACGATTGCTTTGACTGAAGCCGGGAAAATTTTGTATGAAAATTGCCAAAACTTCCATAATGACCTTAAAAATATTGTTGAAACAGTTAAAGAAACTCACAAAAGGCCGCGTGGAAAAATTAAAATAGCTGCTTTACAAAATGTAAGTAATCTAATTATTGCCCCTATTCTTGATAAGTTTTTTCAGCAATATCCAGACATTGAAGTATTCATCAATCTGGATAAGGCATTGGGGCCAGTCCCTGATATAAATGAATATGATGTGGCTTTTCGGAGCGGTAAGCAATTAGATTCAACAGCTATATCAAGGTTGTTTTTTAAGCATGAATATGTAGTGGGGGGGCAAATTTGTCTAACCTATTGATTTATATGGTGGGCGATAGTGGTTTCGAACCACTGGCCCCTGCCGTGTGAAGGCTAATTTTCAATAAATTGCGGTATTACACCATGTACCGCAGTATAAAAAAAATAAAATTAAAACATAAAGTTACAATTAAATCATTGTTTTTCCTTGTACACCAAAATTCACCTCTTTATACTCACATTGCACCCTGTGTGCACCCTGGGAATGGAGGAGAACATGCCCGTGATCGAGGCAATGAATGGAGAAAGCAGCGAGAGTATGATTGTTTGCCTGATTTAAACCAATTCCCCTTTGCAGACCATATGATACCGATGGTATATCTTTCATTAAATACCGGCCTCAGGCGTGGAGAACTTCTTAGCTTACGTTGGTCGAGCGTTAATTTCGATTTGGCCATTGTAACGATAACCGGCGATACAGCTAAAAGCGGTAAGACCCGTCACGTTCCATTAAATGCAATCGCCCTGCAAGTTTTAAAAGATTGGAAAAAAACAAACCAACAAAATGAATTTATTTTCATAAACGATAAGACAGGTGATACATTCGGTAACGTTAAAACAGCATGGAAGAACATTTTAAAAGCAGCAAAAATAGACAATTTTCGCTGGCATGATATGCGGCATCATTTTGCCAGCAAATTAGTAATGGCAGGTGTTGACCTTAATACGGTAAGGGAATTGCTAGGCCATGCTGATATTAAAATGACTTTACGTTATGCTCATTTGGCGCCGGAACATAAAGCAAGCGCAGTAGCAAAGTTAGTGGCCCAGGAAGTTTAGTAAAAACGCCGTGATGTTCTCACGGCGTTTTCTTTAGCTTGCACGACTAATACGATGCTGAAACAACCATGCATCCAAATCTTCACGAAGATAACGAACACTGCGGCCTATTTTTAAGAACTTAGGTCCAGGTGTCCTATTCTCACGTATACCGTTCATTCGGTCTTGTCGTAAAAAACTTTGACTCATGCCAATATAATGTGCGGCTTGCCTTTCGGTAAGGGTGATACTTTGCATGTTTTGCCTCTTGAGGTTTGTTTGATTGTTGATTCCTCTGTTTGTCGTGATAAACGACAAAATTCGATTGTTACTAATTGTATACATTGATGAATGGTTGTCAACCTTAAAAATTGGGTTTTTAAATGATAGTGCTTCATTAACCCGCTATAAATAATCGATTGAAATGTTATAATGATTTATCTTTCTTAAGGTGTGAAAATGGTATTTAAAAAATCTGGTCGTTATTCAGTGCCATCTGATGAAGATTATGAGCCTGGTTCAAACGATGAGGTGCTCAAAAATTTTCTTAACATTCACTCTAAAGAAATAATGAGTGAAATTGAGCAACGAGAATTGGGGCGGACTGAATTAGAGTTATTTCAAATATATGATGCAGACCATCAGTTTACCGTAGAGGATATTTGTAATATTCATGAATTATGGCTAGGCGATATTTATCCCATGGCGGGGAAGTACCGAACTGTAAACATGGATAAAGATGGTTTTCCATTTGCGGCATCAGCGCAAATAGAAAAACTAATGATACAATTCGAGCGTAATTATTTACAGCAATATACCCCGTGTCATTTTAACGATCTAGATCAGTTAGCGAATGCGTTAGGCACAGTACATGTTGAGCTAATTATAATTCATCCATTTCGCGAAGGTAATGGCAGGACCGCACGGTTACTTGCAGACCTAATGGCTGTTCAGGCGAATAAACCCCCGCTAAATTATGCCTTAATAGATCAAGTGGAAAATAAGCAAGGATTTGCCGAGTATATTATGGCTATTCATGCAGGGGTTAGGAGAGATTATTCATTGATTCGAAATATTTTTGTTACTTTGCTACAGCAGTCTGTCTAAAAGAACTATAGATTTTTTTGTCTTTTCTTCGAGGGATTTCTGGAATATTGGCTTTATTTAGCTTAATTATAATACCTTCAGCGCGGCCAGAAGTTAACACAGACCGTGCAACTAGCTTTTCTCTAATTGTAGGGTCTTTTAAATAAGGATTAGTTTCTATAAGTGATTTAGTTTCCATAGAATAATTATAACACTTTTATATAAAAGATATAGAATTAATTGGTACAATATTTCTGCTCTTAATTTATTTAACTTATTGATTAAATTGATTTATTATCAATTTGCCAGATACATGCCGCTCATCATGTCCAACGAAATAATTGATTTCTAAGTTTTCTAGAATTTTATCAGAGGTTATCAGAGATAAAAACATTGGGCGTATATTTATATAATAAAAAACAACCTATTATATCTTTTTTTTAGCTTTTTAAGAATTTTTTATTCACATACTCCCAAAAAATTAATGAAGATGGGGGGTTGACGATCTGACCAAGGTTATCGGAACCAATATCCCCTTTCAGATTGGAAACAGTAGTTTTTAGAATGGAATACGTAGTTGATTAAAAGACATTAATAAATTGGCTAGGTTTTGTAATGCATGGTAAAAATTCACTAAATGAGATTGACAGCATTTCCTTGTAAGGTCAATATTAAATATATTTTTCTATTCAAGAGATAAAAGTAATATGGCCAAGAAAGATCTGATTGAATTTTTTTCGGCAGGAGGCCTAGATGACGATGCAATTAGCCTTCAATATGACAAAAAAACTAATGAGTTGTATGTAAATAATAAAAAAGTAATGACTGAAATTGAGTTTAAGACTAGTGAAAAGATTTTGGCATGGGTAGTGGGAATATCAGTTGCTGTACAAGCAATAATGTCGATCGTATCTTATTTCAAATGTTGACCTAATTCGGCCATTTTAAAATTTTACTCAAGGATAGAAAATGTATAAATGGAAAGCAATCAAGCGAGGTATTACAGGATTGATTATTGGCTCGATAATATGAATCTACTGTTGACGATGCTACTGTGGAAGAGCTTGATTTCGATAAATTACTTAGCCTATTACCACAACTGGATAAAGATCAAAAA
>JABDBV010000075.1:0-994 GCA_013288395.1 Gammaproteobacteria bacterium
GAAACAATATTCTTATTGTCGTGTTTTTTTTGCACGTATTGCTTAGGCAAGCCCAAACCACTCACACAAATTTCGCCCTGAACACCAACAGGCATCGGCTGCTTGAATTTGTCCATCACATATATTTGTACGTTATCAATTGGTTTTCCAGAAGCGATAAATTTAGCATCGGTTGTACTGTGATGGCATTCAAAATAGGCACCATCTTCAAATTCCGTAGACCCGTAAATATTGATTAACTTTGCGTTTGGTAAGCGCTCCCTAAATTTCTCTTGGATTGACTTCAATAAGGGTTCGCCTGTTGTGATCCACATTTTCAAGCAGGATATATCCAAATTATTGTTTACAGCTTCTTCAAGTATGCTATCTAACAGCGTTGGAATAGACATGAAATGCGTAATACGCTGTTTGGCTATCACTGTCGCAATCGCTCTTGGATTCTTCAGTATGTCATCTGCTAAAACAAATAAGCGAATACCACTCATCAACGGTAAGAATATTTGCGTAATAGACGGACCAAAGTTGATAGACGTGTTCAAAGCGAACATATCATCAGGTTGAAATTTATAATTGCGCCAAAACCATGCAAACCGATTGATCACCCTTCGATGATGTCCCACTACCCCTTTGGGTTTACCTGTTGAACCTGATGTATATAGGACGTAAGTACTATCATTATCGCTGTTAAGTATTCGTGGATTTGTGCTTTTTTCTTGTTCAAGCCTTTGATTTTCAACATCTAACAAAATTAATTCTTTTACAGTGTTACTAAAACGATTCTTATATTGAGACAAGCTAATCATCACTTTAATGCGCGCGTTTTTTACCATGTAATGCAATAACTCATCCGGATAGTTTACATCCATAGGCACGAAGGCTGCCCCTGCTTTGATGATAGCCAATAAGCTGATAATTAATTCTTCGCAGCGATGAAGTGCTACTGCTACATATGTATTTCTTACCCCCATTTTAAGCAAATAATTTGCTAGCTGAT
>JABDBV010000075.1:1039-2478 GCA_013288395.1 Gammaproteobacteria bacterium
AATGATCTTGATAAACGAGCGCCACGTGTTCGGGCTTCGTTTTTACTTGTTTTTCAAAAAATTGCTGTATGAGTTTGTTTTTAGGGACTCTTTTTTGAGTTGCGTTGTTTCTAAAAATAACTTCTTTATATTCCGCAGCAGAAAGTAACCTCATCGCTTTTATAGTACTTTCTCTTCTTGTAATGATTTGTCTAATAAGGATATTGATGTGTGAAGGAACGCGTTTTTTTGCCTGATGAAAAAAGGCGTTTATTAATAAGTGCGAATGAATGTAAAAGCGCAAGGTGACAGACCCATCTTTGTTTTTGTTAACACAGACAATCACATAACTTGTGAAATCAATATTTTTCTTTTCTTCACTCAAATAGATGGATAGCCATTTAGAATAAGCGCCATTTTTCCCCTGTTTCTTTTTGCGGTTTTTTGTAATTTGTGTGCGTAAATAAAAAACTACTCTAACGAAATTCATCTGTGGGGCAAGTCTAATTTCAAGTTGAAACCTTTCATTATCAGTAAGTGCTGATGATTTGCTCTGTAGCGTTGCTGAGAACTCATTGTAGTTGTTCAACTTATAGAAATACATGGCGATGATAGCGAGCGCAATATCACTTAATTCGACTCTTTTCCTGACTATTGCAATGATTTTCTCTATATGTTTCGGGGGGATTTTTACCGTAAAAGATGAATAATCGTTAACAGTAAAAGGAGTGCTTGCTGGAGGTAGTTCTGATGGGATGATAAGATTTTCTAATAAACTCTCTTCATTTCCTTTCATATAAGCCATTCTCCGGACACTTTTTCATATTGCTAACTCCTAGAGGTGCCCTAAAGCACACCAAATCTTGCCTTCATCATTTTTTAAATCGGCAATAATTTTTTCCAAGTCCTCATCCATTGAATGTTCATTATTTTGGTTAATGAAAGCGCTTTCAGGCGCTATCTTCTTCCCAACAATAGAATAAATAGCTTCATAAAGAGAAATTAAGCTTGGGGACAAACCAATTCTTGCATCAAATTGTTGATAATCTTTGTAAGATCGAACCGATATTGCCTGGACAGCAAACACTAATGCGATGGCAAGGTACTTTTCGAACAAATCCACGGATTTAATTGCCAAATTAGCTGAGGCAAAGCCTTGACTATTAATATTTTGATTATGTTGCTCTGCATGCGTCATATATAAATGCGAAATGTGATTACCTAAAAATAACAAAACAGGGACAATGGAGTTACCACAGATTTGTAACCCTTTAAGTCCATGTTTAATGGTCCCCTCAGTGTTTCCATAAAGGGAAGCGGATAACCCGTTACTAAACTCCGGTGTCACGAGTAACGATATTTGCACATCAATATGTTTTGCGAGCAGTGCAAGATAATGTCTTAAATTGTCCATCGAGTCGGCAATATAACCACCATAAAAATTGCCTTGGTGATAACTT
>JABDBV010000075.1:2488-3321 GCA_013288395.1 Gammaproteobacteria bacterium
GTATTGTATCAATAAGAGGATTATCATTGGCTGAATTTGCTTCTATCGTAATTTTACTTTCGATAGATTCCAGTCCTTCTAGCACAACACCCATGTATTGGGGCAAACAACGTAGCGAGTATCTGTCTTGAATAAGTTTGTTATGATATTTTCTTGAGTGATCATCCAGGGTATTAATAATAAATGTAGACCCCTGTAATAGTTGCATCATCTTTTTTGCAACATTCATTTGCCCGCTATGAGGTTTTTGCTCATGAACAAAGGGATGAAAAGGTTCACATGTACCCTTTAATGCCTGAATGAAGAATGCATGTATATACTGAGATAATTCGAATTGTTTTTTTGCCTTCGCAATGCATATGCTCGCCATCCCCGTCATCATTGATGTCCCATTGATTAATGCCAGCCCTTCTTTGGGGCGCAATTTGAGCGGATGCAATTGCAAGATTTCTAATGCTTCTAAGGCATTAATAACGCGGTTCTGATAATATATTTTGAAGGATTTATCAAGTCCAGTGATTGCGCCTGCAATATAGGACAATGGAATTAAATCGCCACTGGCACCAATCGATCCATACTCTTTTATGATCGGGGTCATGCCTTTGTTTAAAAATAATAAGATTCTTTCGATAACCTCCAGACGAATACCCGATATTCCTTTAGTCAATGAATTCGCTCTTAACAACATACCAGCACGTATCATTTCAATAGGAAGTGGCTCGCCTAATTGGCATTTATGCCCCCAGATTAAGTTTTCCTGGAGTTGTTCCTGTTCGGCGGGATTCACTTCAAAGTTAGCCATCCCACCATAATTGGTGGTTACGCCATAAATG
>JABDBV010000076.1:0-1411 GCA_013288395.1 Gammaproteobacteria bacterium
AATCGCTCTATTTGGATTAGCGCCGCGCTTTAAAAGCATCGCAACTGTTTGGGCATGTTTTCCTAAAATAGCGGCACGAAGTAGCGTTTCACCATTGCGGTCCTTTAGTGCATCAGGAGAGCCTGATTTTCTTATCAACAAGTCTACCATGAGTGGGTACTGTACAACGTCATCGAGCGTGAAAGGAGAGTTCAACGTTGCGCCTTTCTCAAAAAGCGCCTGAGCAACTCTGACTCTTCCATGTTGGCATGCGAGCGTAAGAGCATTTCCATCTGTTCCCTCAAAATTTTCATTAATAGGAAATCCTGCGTTGATCAGGGTGATTGCTTCATCATCATTACCTGTTTTGATCGCTTCCTGATAAGCCAGGCAGCCAGGATCATCTGCTACAATGGTTCCAGCAGCATGTTCCTCTTGTATTTTTGGTTTTGAGAGTTTTTTGATCAGTTCAAGGTGACGATTAGGTGCACCATCATCATCCATACCACACATGAAAAAGGGCCATGATATGCTCAACAATAAAATATTTTTTCTGTTCATCTTTATCCTTGTGTTTCTTATACCTATTACACATCGGGCGTTTCTGCATATTGATCTTGCATAATTCTATCAAATTCAGATATCCCGGTTTCTGTTTTAAACTCTTGAGCATTATATTTCTCAAGTAACGCGATAATTGAGCGATTACTCTTTTTTTGTCTGGCAAGAGTCAAAGGTGATAGTACACAGGTATCGCGATAAAAACGTTGATTTACATCAGCTTTATGCATTAAAAGAATCCCAACTGTTGCGATATGATTTCCATCAATGGCATTAACGAGAGCTGGCTCAAGGTTGTAGCTATTTTTTATAGCATTTGGCGACACAATTTCTCGTTCGAGTAATAACTGTACAACAAGTGGATGCTTTACCACCTCATGCAATTTAAACGAATCTTGACGTAAGGTTGCCCCCCTCTCAAGAAGGGCTTGGGCCACGTTATGCCTCCCTTGTCGACATGCAAAAGCAAGAGCATTCCCATTGGCACCTTCCAGCTCTGCATCAATGGGAAATCCTGCATTGATAAGGGTGATAGCTTCCTGATCGTTTCCCATTCTTACTGCCTCAAGATAAGCCATGCAACCAGGATCGTCTGCTGCAATGGTTGCAAGTAAACGGTCATTTCTCATTTTAGGAGTTACTACGATTTTTTTTAATAGCTCAAAACTTGCGTTAGCTTCACTGTTCATGCTTAAGATCACGTTGGAATATAAAACGCACACTATAAGATATTTTCTGATTTGCATTATGCTCCCTTTATAATAATCGAATAAGAAATACTTTAGCAAAATCGTTCTGGATTTTATAGGTTGCAAAGCATCGTAGTTGTTGGGAAAACGGTACTTACCTTAGTTTTAACTTGTATTGGCGA
>JABDBV010000076.1:1421-3289 GCA_013288395.1 Gammaproteobacteria bacterium
TTTGTTTATATAGTCGGGTTAAGAAATAAAGTAGAAAGTTAAGCTGGATGAATAACGAGGGAAGATGATGAGTAGTATAAAAACCAATTTATTCTTTTTGATCTTTTTGGTTTCATGCAATTATCTAACTATTTCACCTAATCCCCAGGGAATTCTTATTTTCATTGATGACACTGAAGAGAGCATAGGAGGAGTATCAGAGGGCTTCTTGACAGCAGTGTCTCAAAATGCAGGGCCGATTATAGTTTCAGGAACGATATTAAACAATCTTTTTAAGGAACATTGGGATAAATCAAAAATAGAAAATTTAAAAACATTAGATGCAAAAGCATTGCTAGCAAAATTTCGCGTAGCCCGTTCTAATCCGAGTGACTATGATTCAGGCTTAATTTTAAAGTATATCTTGAGAAAAGCTTCTAAGTTTGATGCCACACAATGGGTAATCAAATCTATAAATGAATACCTCTATCTTTTTCTACCCCTTACGCTACTTAAAAGCAAAAACCTTTCTGTCAGCCAGATAAATGAATCTACCTCGTCACAACTGTCCAATGCTGAATTAACGCTTGGATTAAAAGTAAATCATATGAAAACGGTGTCCTTAGAGGAGAGCAGTAATAACAGATATGAGCGTTCCTATGCAGAGTATTTTTTAAGATCACTGTTTGTTTTTGCAACCAAGAAAAGCGATATCTTTTGTGTCCATTCTGATTATGCCTCTCAAAAACAGTTTGCTGAACCTTCCTGGGCCATCTACATGGAAGGGCATGGAGAAATGGCATCAAAAATTGTTGGCGTGCTGATAGGAGATTTTAGGGATATTGTCGCATTTTATCAAAACTATATAGGTACTAATTTACTTGTCTATACTTCATGTTATGCGGCTGGGCGCAGTGAACAAGCTATCTATAATGATGCCAAAACCGGTATACAAAAAATTTATTCATTCCCTATTATCACGCAAGCTATTACCGATGCCCCTGTTGCACGAATGAGTCTTATAGTGGATGTGGATGGGAACAATAATTTGAAATTAGAAACATTTGCTGATTTTGCGGGCTTTTTGCGTGAGGCTCAATCGGTAGAGATCAATTATAAAAAAATAACTGAATATATTTTGTCCCAAACACCAGTGGAAACGCTTAAAATGAAAGGGCCACAAGTCTGGGCAAATGTCCCTCAGATAAAATTGCCAGGGGTGGAATGGTTTTCGGCGTTAGCAAGCCAAAAAGAGATTGTATCTATTGGGTCTGTTTTGGCGCAAGCGCGTGGTAATAGGCAACTTGATGTCGTTAGTTTCTTCAAAACTGATCCTAAAGCAATTTTATTGTACGCCCCTCAGATACCATTTGAATTGATTATCAATACCAGTACCTTGGAATCGATTATTTCTATGCTGCCCGGCAATGCCATGCATACCATTGAAAAGATTAGTTCAAATAAACCTATTGAAATCGTTGTCGATTGGTTTATGAAGATTGCAAATTTGGATAGTACTAAAATATTTTTTATCAAAAAAATTAATGATGCGAGTGAAGTGATTATTTATAACGAGATGGAGCCGGGCTGGGCATCGCGCGGCATACCAGACAAATATCATAATTTTGCCTTTTATAAGCAGAATGGCCTGGTATATGCAAAAGAGACGGGCAAAAAAGCAGGGCAAGCGACTAAGGCACAACAAGAGAAGTACAATCAACTGATTGCAAAAGTAAAAGAGATGCCAGAGATGAAAGATTTTAGTTCAATAGAAAAGATTATTGCAAAGAGCGTTCAAGAAACCAAAGGTCTGCAACAGGAAGCAACAGAACAAACGCAGCCCGAAAAAAAGCAACCAACTTCGAGCGAGATCTCACAGTCCGAAAATG
>JABDBV010000077.1 GCA_013288395.1 Gammaproteobacteria bacterium
GCGCTTGGTGTTGGATAGCCGACAAATTCGTCCCATGGATTTGTTTCTTGCAGTAAAAGGCACGCAAAGTGATGGACGTCAATATATTGCCTCTGCCGTTGCAGAGGGCGCGGTTGCGGTTTTGTTTGATGCGGAAACGGCGAATGAACAAATAACGGTTAAAAAGAATGTGCCTCTTATTCCAGTTTATCAATTGCAAAATAAATTAGGTCAATTAGGCGCACGTTTTTATGACGATCCAGCTAACCACACGCCGTGCGGCGTGATGGGAACCTTGGGGTGCGGTATGGTTGGCGCATTAGGCGAAGTGGGTCTCACCACCCCAGATGCAATTACTTTGCAAGCAACTTTACATGATCTTGTATTAAAGGGCGCAAAAGCGGTGGCAATGGAAGTGTCATCGCACAGTATTGATCAAGGGCGAATAAATAATATTGAATTTGCGGTGGGAATATTCACTAACTTATCTCAAGACCATCTTGATTATCATGGCACGATGGAAGCTTATGCTGCCGTAAAACACCGTTTTTTTGCCGAATGGCCGATGAAGCATTTGATTATTAATGCGGATGACAAGGTAGGTGAAAAATGGATAACTGAGTTGGCATCTAGCCAATCTGTTTTTGCTTATAGTGTGTTACCGCCTAAAACGCCATTACAGAAAGCGCTGGCAGGCTTTGTTTATGCCAAGCACATTGAGCTCAGTCTGCAAGGGATTAAAGCGCATATTTCTACCCCTTGGGGAGAGGGGTGGATATTGCTTCCTCTTATTGGCCTATTCAACTTGAGCAATGTTTTAGCTGTTTTAACTGCTTTATGTGCTTATGGCATTCCATTTGATGAAGTGATGCGTTATCTTCCGCGTTTAAAATCCGTCCCGGGACGGACACAGCGTTTAGGCGGGGGTGGAGCGCCATTGATTATTGTGGATTATGCGCATACCCCGGATGCATTAGAAAAAGTATTACAAGCCTTACGCACACATGTCACTGGAAAGCTTTTTTGTGTGTTTGGTTGCGGGGGTGATCGAGACCAGGGTAAACGCCCGCTTATGGGTAAAATTGCTGAAAAATGGGCAGACACGGTCATTATTACCAATGACAATCCCAGGCATGAACAGCCTGAAGTGATTGCTGATCAAATTGTGAAGGGCGTGGTTCATCCAGAACGTGTTGCGGTTATTCTGGATCGTTCTAAAGCCATAGAGAAAAGTATACAATTAGCAACAGCGGCGGACTGTATTTTAATAGCAGGAAAAGGGGCTGAACATTATCAACAAATAGGAGATGAAAAATTTCCTTTCGATGATGTAGAGCAAGCTAGTGATTATTTAGAGAGATATAAAATAGCGAGCAGTTCCCGCTCATTTTAGGAGACACTAAATGTTATTGTGGTTAAGTGATTGGTTGTCTAATTACATCCATTTTTTTCATGTGTTCCAGTACCTCACCTTGCGGGGTATTTTGAGTACATTGACCGCTTTGATTTTAGCGTTAGTGCTAGGTCCCCGCGTTATCCGCCATTTAAGTACGCACCATATGGGCCAAGTGGTGCGAGATGATGGTCCACGCAGTCATTTTAGTAAAGCTGGTACACCAACGATGGGCGGCACGTTAATCATTATTTCCGTGTTTCTTAGTACGTTATTGTGGTGTGATCTTAGTAATAACTATGTATGGCTAGTTCTTTTCATGATGCTAGGATTTGGAGCCATTGGTTATTGGGATGATTACCGGAAGCTGGTGTTGAAACATAGTCGCGGGATGCCAGCCCGTCAAAAATATTTATTGCAGTCCTTGTTGGGTTTGGGTGCCGCTTTTTATTTGTTTTTTACTGCAAAACTGCCAGTTGAAACGCAATTGTTATTACCCTTTTTTAAAAATCTTTATCTCAATCTGGGTCCTTTTTTCATTGTGCTCACGTATTTTGTTATCGTGGGATCTAGTAATGCGGTAAATTTAACGCTTTGAGATGAGCTGCCATTTCGGGTGAAAGACCGCGTTTCAGATAAACAAATTCACGGTTCTTATTTTGTTTACGATTGATAATGGATTTTAATTCTTTAGGCTGCATGCCGAGATGATGGCTTAATGACGAAATCGTCTCTTTCGATAAATTAAATTCTTGTGGATTAACCCAGACAGAATAAACAGTGGTACTCACAGCCAGCGGGAAACCATTGCGGTCAACAATCATGCCACGAAACCCGGGCGTGCTGACTAATCTTAAAACACGTTCATCGCCTTGGTGACGAAGAAACGGTTGATCAATAATTGCCAAATCGAACACGCGACCCATCAAACCAAGCACTGCCACCGCAATGAGGGAGAGGATCAGATAAAAACGCCATGCGATAAAATATGGTTGTGTCATTCTTATTCATGAATTATGACAACGGACTTATGATCAGGGACCATCATCCCCAACTTATTTTCAGCAATTTGTTGGATGCGAGACTGAATCATCCACGTGCTGCGCTCCAATAGTAATTGCCCACGCTCCACATGTAAACGATCTTGCTCAACTAAATTATGCTGGTAATTTGCATGCAAAATGCGCGCCACGTGTGTCACATAAATAGTGCTTAAAGCAGATAACAACACAGCAAACGCCAAACCCGCCATCATCAGTTGCGCACGGGAGAAAAAATGTGCAATCACAAATTGGCGAGTCAGGATATTTTGATGGACCAACCGAGCTGCCGCGTTCATAGTAATTTCTCCGCTATTCGTAATACGGCACTACGTGCCCTTGGGTTAACGTTCACTTCTTTATCACTGGGTTTAATAGGCTTGCCCACCGATTTCAACCTTGCTTGAAAATAGTGTTGCTTAATGGGCAAACCCCGAGGTAATTCTGGGCCTTTCTCTTGCAGTCTAATAAATTGTTTAGCAATACGGTCTTCCAGTGAGTGAAAGCTAATGACTGCCAACCGACCACCCACAGTTAATGCGTCACTTGCTTGCTTTAGACCTAATTCCAATTCTGTTAATTCATGGTTAACCGCAATGCGTATCGCTTGAAAACTGCGAGTCGCTGGATGCTTATCATGTGGTGTTTTTGGTTTAGGTGTAGCAAATTTAATAATGTCTGCTAATTGCGCCGTAGACGTAATAGACGCAATCGTTCGCGCCTCGATGATAGCGCGCGCAATACGGCGAGAAAATTTTTCCTCTCTGTATTGCCACAGCACATCTGCAAGCTCTTTTTTCGCTAATGTCAGCAAGCCATTGCATCGCACTCAC
>JABDBV010000078.1 GCA_013288395.1 Gammaproteobacteria bacterium
AGTGGCTGAAATTGACCCGGAATTTGCTGGAGGCATAGAATTATGTAACAAATATGGAGTCGATCCCCGAAATGGAGCGAATTGTCTTGTGGTGGAGGGGAAACGGGGGGAAATTTCAACGATTGCTGTATGTCTAGTACCAGTTGGCTATAAATATGACATGTCTGGGGTTGTACGAAAAAGATTAAATGCGAGACAGGTTTCTGTGGCATCCCTTGATTTGGTTATTAAACAGTCAGGGATGGAGTACGGAAGTATTACACCGATTGGTCTTCCGGAAGAATGGAACATTTTTATTGATCCGTTGGTTTTAGAACCCGAACGCATTATAATAGGCGGCGGATTTAAGGTATCGAAATTATCAATCCCTAGCATCGCTCTTCTACATCTGCCGAAAGCAGAAGTGTTGGCCGGGTTAGCAAAAAATATTGTTTAATTGTTTCAATGATTATTAATACCACAGAAATTTTCGTTTATAAATTTAATAGTGAATTTCGATTTTTCTCAAATAAAGGGACCTAAACATTCAAAAGAAGAAAATTTTGAACTTTTAATATGTCAATTATTAACTGAAGAATTTAATGCGACTAGTATTAATGGAAAAGGCGGTGATGGAGGAATAGACTGCTTCGTTAAAAGAGAAAATGGAGATCTCGAAATATTTCAAATGAAATATTTTATTAACAATCTTACTCCTGCAAACAAAAGCCAAATCAAAAAGTCATTTGACTTAGTTTTAAAACGACAAGGACTTACAAAATGGATTTTGTGCATACCACGGGATCATACGCCCGGAGAAAAATCTTGGTTTGAATCAATAAATAAGTCGTATCGCTTAATCGAATGGTGGGGTGAGACCAAACTTAGAAATTTACTTGCCAAGCATTCCATTATTAGCAAACATTTTTTTCCTGAAGAGGAAATAATGAAAAAACTGGATGACATAGCTAAAGAAATTAATAATATTTCTTTAGGCAAGATTAAATCACCTAATACTCTACCAAGAACAATTTCGACTTTTACGGGCAGAGAGACCTATATTACTGAGATTAAAAAAATCATTAATGATTCACAATCATCTATTATGAGGCCTGTAATAATCTCTTCCATTGATGGTATGCCTGGTGTTGGTAAGACTTCACTAGCTGTTCAAATAGCGCACATTCTATCTGTCGAATATCCCGAAGCCCAACTTTATATTGATTGCTATGGCTATACTGTTGGGCAACGTCCGTTAACCGCACACCAAATCCTTGATTCTTTGTTATTTTCATTAGGGGTATCTAATTATAATATTCCGAAAGAAATTAATGAAAAAGCAGCTCTCTGGCGCTCGATTTTAGCGACAAGACGAATGGTTATTTTACTTGACAATGTTAAAACCATTAGTCAAATTATATCTGTTCTTCCTGGAACAGCTAATACCCTGGTTCTAATTACTAGCAGGAATCGTTTAACCGATCTAGTCGGTTCTTTCCCATTGTCGGTAGATTTGCTAAGTGAACAAGAAGCTATTTTATTAATTAAGAAAATAGTTGGTGATAATGCCGACGAAGAATCACACGAGGTTTTATCATCAATAGCACGTTTATGCGGTTACCTCCCATTAACAATAAACATCGTTGCCGGTAGATGGCGTCGCCGAAAATTGGAAAATGCAGAAGTCGTAGTGAAGATATTGAATGATCCTAAGCAAAGACTAACTAGCATAACTTCCGCTGAATACTCTATGCATGATATATTCGACCTTTCTTATAATTCATTGAATCCTATAGAAAAGCGAATGCTTCAAATAATGGGAATACATCCCGGAATAAATTTTACGATAGGAGCATGTGCGGCAATGCTTGGGATAAAAATAGGTCCTGCATATAAGGCTTTCACCGTAATTAATGAAGAATCGTTGTTAATAGAAACCAAAAGGGGTAGGTATAAACTACATGATCTATTACGAGAATATTCTCAAGGTAAATTTTATAATTTAAACAAGGGAAATAAGGTAAATCAGCCTTTTTTTTAGGTTGATAGATTATTATTTATCACTTCTCAAACATGCAAATAAAATTTTATACCCGCATCAATATTTGGTGAAAATCAATGTAGATTACATGGATTACAACGAGGAAGAGGTATTTAATATAGAAAGTGCGATGTCTTGGTATGCGGAGGAAATAAATAATTTATTTTCCGTTTTGGACTTTGCAGATAAAAATAAATCAAGCCTCCAGTATTGGCAATTATCTCAAGCAATGGCTAATTACATAAAGCGCGCTATACCCACTTGGCGAGTAATAGAAGTGTATAAAAAGGCGGTTTTATATACCATTGATTTTGGAAATATTGAAATGCTAGTATCGTCACTAACCGAACTAGCCTTAGCACATCAGGAAGCCGGTGATTTTGATCAAGCATCTGTTATTTTTAAAGATGCTGAAAATCTTTGGAGAAATCCACTAAACAAAGAAAGTCTTGCTTATGTATTAAACGGATATGGCTTCACACTTGAGCGACTTGGAAAATATGAAGAAGCTTTGAAAATATTAGATGAGGCTCTGATCGTTCAAGACGAAAATCAATATGGGGAAGCGTATACACTTAATGCTACCGGGGCCGTATATTGGAGAATGCATAAATATGATGACGCACTCAACATATTTAGCACGGCTCTGAAAATCAGGAAGAAAATTAAAGATTATATAGGTACCGCAAGTACTATAAATAACATGGCGTTTTCGCATTTAAAGTTAGGCAGTACAAGCATTGCCAAAAGAATGTTTTTCAATTCTAAAAAAATATTTAGAAAGTATCATGATCGGCATGGAGAGGCTGTAGTTTTAAATAACCTTGGCTATACATCAATTGAATTGAAAAATTTAAAAAAAGCAAAAAATTATGCAACTAGCGCGAGAGACATAGCTGTAAATATAGGCGATGGTTATCAAATCGGTAGATCTTTTGACGTGGAAGGCAAAGCTTACCTTGAATCAGGTGATAAAAATCGAGGGATACTATTATTGCAAGAAGCATTAAAAATATTTATCCGCCTAAATGTACCTGAAGTAAAGGAAATTGAAAATATTATCGGGCAAATAAATAAATAAAATAATACCTTAGATTAGAAGTTAACAGCCCACCTAATCACAATTATGACAATCCAGCTAAAAGATATCCAATTGAGGTATAAAACTTGGATTCAAATAAAGGAATATTTGAAGTCCTC
>JABDBV010000079.1:0-2044 GCA_013288395.1 Gammaproteobacteria bacterium
CTTTGAATGGTATCGTCGCCTTATCTGTACAATTTCGAACCTTTTTCTACGCGATTTGAGAAAATTGGCAGCCTTTGTTTATAGACGCAGCGTTTATTCTTTTTTGGATACAATTAAAAGATCGTCTGAATTCCAGGGGCGAAAGATTAGTTTTTGTTTTGAATAACTTACTGAACGATTGCGGATGTTCAAAGCCTAACCCGTAGGCAACTTCACTTACAGATAAATTCGTGGTAGATAATGT
The DNA here is from genome assembly GCA_013288395.1 of Gammaproteobacteria bacterium. Taxonomy (GTDB): domain Bacteria; phylum Pseudomonadota; class Gammaproteobacteria; order DSM-16500; family DSM-16500; genus Aquicella. The sequence continues at coordinate 245 of JABDBV010000079.1, forward strand.
TTCCTTGGCTTTTTCTATGAGTTTATGATGGATGTGCTGCTGTGCATTTTGTCCGGTCAGAGAACGCAGCATATCACTTAAATAGCTTGGCGTTATATTCATCTTTTCTGAAAGGTATTGAACTGTCGGAATCCCCTGGCTTAATGATTTTGCATTGTTGAAATATTCGTCTAAAATTTCTTCCAGCTTTTGTAGCAGGTCGCTGCTTACCGCTTTGCGGGTAATGAATTGGCGTTTATAGAAACGATTAGCGTAATTCAATAATAACTCGATCTGAGAGATAATGACATCCTGGCTAAAATCATCTATCCTGCTGTTCAGCTCTTCTTCCATGATCTTGAAAATGGAAATGATTGTTGCTTTTTCACTTTCTGAAAGATGCAATGCCTCATTGGCTGAATAAGAAAAGAAGCCATACTGTTTAATCTTTTTTGCTAAAGAATAGTTCCACAAAAAATCCGGGTGGATCAGCAAAGTATATAAGGAACATTCCCTAATTTCGTCCTCATTACTGCTACCGATTATTTGGTTAGGAGCAGCGAACAGTAAGCCACCTTCGTCAAAATCATAATAATCTTGCCCATATTTTAATTTCCCGCTGAGTTTTGGCCTGTACGATATTTTATAAAAGTTTAGCACATGGGAGTGTGATGGTCTATTAAATTCGACCTGGGTATTTGCACTATTGATCAGACTGATCAAGGGATGCAAGGGCTTAGGTAAGCCAAAGGCCCGAAGCGCGTCCGATAAAGAATCAAATTTATGAGGGATATTTTCTTCCTTTTTCATTTTGATAATTTAATACAATGATAACCGATAATAGATTTAACCACCGGTTATCATTGATTTTTTACTAATGGATTACTTTTATTGACCTTGAGCTGAGTTGGAAACGGACTCCCAAGCTTCCCAGGTTGCCAACCGTTCGGCATATGCCGCACGTACCCAGGGTAAATTGTGGCTGCCAAGATTAAACCGCAATGGCGGGTGCTCCGCATCCACAATTTTGAAGATGGCTTCCGGTGTCGCATTCGGGTCGCCCCTTTCCATGTTCCTTAACCCACCGAAAAATTGTATTTTAAAATCTGTGTAAATATCGAGATCGGCTGCAAATTTCAAAGAATCCTGGCTCCCGAACTCGGTAGCATAGGCACCGGGCTCTATGATCGTTACTTTGATGCCGAAAGGTTTAACCTCTGCGGCCAGGCTTTCATGGATCGCCTCAAACGCCCATTTTGACGAACAGTAGTACCCGATCACCGGCATAGTTACATGGCCAAGGCCGCTGGATGTACCGAGGATGTGGCCACCACCTTGTTGCCGCAGCAATGGCAACGCCGCCTGAATTACGGCAAGTGTTCCGAAAATATTTGTTTCATAAAGCGCCCGAACATCGTCCGCACTGGCTTCCTCAATCGTTCCAACTAATGAATAGCCGGCATTATTAAGAACAATATCGAGTCTTCCGAAGTAAGCATGTGCTTTAGCCACTGCTGTCTTTACTTGATCGGGGTTGGTTACATCGAGCTCTAAAGTCAGTACGTTTGTGCCATACTTTTCCTTAAGATCTGCAATGCTTGCCAATGTACGTGCTGTAGCTGCTACTTTGTCTCCACGCTTAAGTGCGGCATCGGCCCAAACGCGTCCAAAACCACGGGAAGCACCCGTAATAAACCAAACTTTATTTACACTTGAATTATCATTTTGATGTGTCATGATTTTATGTTTTAAATAAATAACACAACAAAGATCAGCAGATGCCAGTTGCTACTTGTAACCTAATTGAGGATTTTTGTAGGC
>JABDBV010000079.1:2054-3192 GCA_013288395.1 Gammaproteobacteria bacterium
AATGAGAAAGCAGGTGGCCTTCACAGGATTCGCCCCCAGTCACCCCCGCCCGTTAAATTCAGTTAAATATTTTTTGAGCGAAAATATTAAGTACTTCCACAAGGATCAGAATAATGATCACTAATTCAAGCCTGTAACTGTTTCGATATTGCAACAGGTCCCTAAAAAGTTCGTAGTTATCTTTTATAATATTTAGCCCTTCCTGGATATTCCTAAACCTTTCTTTCAGGTCAAAGGTCCGTTTAAGATCATTATGAATTTTATTTAGATTTTCATCTTCCCATGTTTCAGGAGGAGAATCAAAAATATAGAGGTTTTCAGCGATCCGGTTTTTTAATACAAGGGTTCTCCCTATGTATTTTTTCAGGTTTATTCCAGATATGTCAAGACGTCCTTTTGTTTCCAGGATCTGGGTATGATGGTTTGTTTCCTCCATCATTTTAGTTGTTTGCTCATGATAATAATCAAGTGCTACTGATTGTGAAACATTCAGCATTATTAAACGCAGCACTTCAATATCTTCTCCTATAATCTCGATTGAATTGAAACCTATCTTGTTTTTTACAGAATTTGTCTGGATCTTAAATTCTTCCTCCAAACTTTGGTCAAATTTATTTTTGCAATAAGAAGATATTAATCTTAAAAATTCAGAGATTTTGATCGCATCATAGTTTAAAAAACAAACAACTCCATATTTAAAAACATAAATATATTGTCCCTCATCTATTATATAAAATAATTCATCAGTATCATTAAAATACAAATCAGCCTTAAATGCAGATTTGAACATTTTTATATCTATACTGTCAGCTATCTGGTATGATAAAACTTGTTTTAGCATATTTGGTTATTCTTGACTCATTAACTTACCGCTTATAGTATTGAATAATAAATGGAAAGGGTATCTAAGCGTTTTTATATTAAACTACGCAAATTGTATAGCGGCTTTTATCAAATATACGATCTCAATCCCGGATCGTTATTAAATTAAAAAACCTCTTCAAATTTCTTTGAAGAGGTTTTTCGATTGGTATCGCTTTAAGTCGGGATGGCAGGATTCGAACCTGCGGCCTCCACATCCCAAATGTGGCGCGATACCGGGCTACGCTACATCCCGAAAGGGACCGCGAAGGTAAGA
>JABDBV010000080.1 GCA_013288395.1 Gammaproteobacteria bacterium
CGTCAATAAAGACACTGATGTTTCTGCGCGAAGAGTGGCGGCAATGCTTGATGAAATTGGCCCATCAGGGCCTGACCCGCAACAATTTATCGAATTGGTGACTAGCCCTGGTGGTGGCTTTAATAGAACAGCCTTTGAAACGGCAAGCAAGATTATTACTTCCAAACATGATCAATTATTTTTAGCTAATTGTTTTGGTTTATATCTTGATAAAGACTTTATTCTCCAACTGAATTTTAAATTCGCATTAAGAAATCTTGAGATGATAACATCGAGTGAAGAATATCAAGGGATTAAACTTGATAATGATTTAAGACTTGCCGGTCAGAAAGTATTACTCGCTTGTACAGACGCCTGTAAACCAAATTGGCTTGGTAGTCTTGATGAGAAAGAACTTTCAAGCCTGTTAACAAAAGTACGACTTGCCACTGAAGCCGTGATTAACCCTAATAAATTCTTGCCCATGCTTATTGAAAAATTAATAGAAGAGCCGGTACAGGCGGGTAAGGGGAACTTAGAAAACCTGTTAAGTTGTGCTTTTTTGACTTTGATATGTGTAGCATTAATGCTCCTACACATTGCACTCGCTCTTTCATCTTTTGGTTTATTACCATTTGCGCTTTTAGGCATCGCAAGTAGTGTTGGCATAGTTGAAGGCGTAATGGCTACTATAGGCGCTGTCAGTGTGGCACCGCTAGTTGCATTGTGTGGCTTTTTTTCTTTTGCTCATAGTAGACAGGGACCGGCCTTGGTTTTTGATGAGTTCGTAAACGAAGGTGAACGTTCTAAGCTTGTGTAGTCTGGACACGATTTTTGTGTCCAGGATGGTATGTATAATCGAAGCCATTTCCCTGGACACAAAGAGCGTGTCCAGGCTACGGTTGCTATCGAGTTAGTGTTCGAAAAGTTGAATCATCTTTTTGTTTTGTAGACTCAACATATTCTTCAAATTCAACTAAAGCGTCTTTATTTAATCCATTTTTAAAAAGTTCATTCTCGATGAATTTCAAACAGAAGGGGAGAAAGACAGGTGACACTACAGAAAGAACGGTGAGGGTAGGTGTCATCACACATAATACCGCAAGTGAAGAAATTAATTTAGAAGGTATATTTGCTTCTTCTTTGTAAGATCGAAAACCAAAAGGTAATAAAGAAGAGTTAACAGGGCTATGCTTAAGAAGTTCGGAAATTTTATTAAAAAATGATGTGTGCATTCGCGCTGATTTTAAAATAGCTGGTGAGTTGTTGCGAGCTCGGCTCATGTCACCAAATGTTTGGTATTGATTATTCACTTTCACATCGTCGTTATTCATTAATTTTTTGTTAAGTTCTTTATTGACTGTAGCTAATCGGCCCAGCTCCTGATATTGCATATACGAAGAAACAATACCTAAAGTTTCGTACGGTATTCCATCAAGCGTTGCGGAAACATCGCCTGGTCCGGCTGGCGCCATTTCAAGCATTTCTTGTGCTTTAGTTGGTGTGTTGCTTTCAAGTAAAGGGGTGCGTAAATCAGTGTGAAGCATTGGATAAGACTCCAGGTTCGTTGTTTAAATCAAAAATTGAAAATACTAGTAGGAAGTGGAGATGCATCACTAGGAGCCTTATTTATAATTTCAGTCAATGGCGCAATCAACCCATGTTGTTGCGTGCTCTGTAAAAGATTGAATATAGTCTGTTCAGCTTTATTTTTTACAGATACATCAGCGCCTTTGCGCGCTAGCATAAACATTGTGTCTGATTTTTTTGCTAAAGTAGCTAGCATCATTGGTGTATGCCCTTCCGCATCACTCGCATTCAGATCCGAACCAGCTGCAATGAGCTTCTCACAAACATCCGACAAACCTTTTGCTGCTGCTTGATGTAATGCGGTTTTTCCAGAAGGTAAGCCTCCCTGACTAATATAGTTTTTTATACTAGGTAAACTTAACAAAACAAGTAAATCAGCATGATTATCCGCCGCGTAAAATCGTAATAACCACGCATAATTAGCACTATGTGCAATCAGTACATCCCTTGCAACAGGCTGATCACGCCTAGCAGCACGCAGACAGCTAATGCCTGACATTGCATCTACCTGTGCTAAAATCTTGGATTTTTCAGCTTCAGTAAGCGCATGTTCTGCAATTGCTTTGATAGGATTTGAGGGCTTGGTTGGCATTAAAGACATTTCTGATAAATATTTTGAACTAACGACAACTTTGCTCAAAACAGATTCAACCATTTTCCGACTCGATTTTATAGCAGGCAAGTCTTTATATGTTCTTACACCACCCTTTTCAATAGTACTTAAAGGTTGGTTACTTTCATCGACAATAGTATTTTGTAATCCAAACTCATCACGTGACGGGTCAATGACAACGGAGCGTAATATTTCTCTTACCTCATCATCATTCATGGTCGTGCAATCTAATGGTTGTCTTTTGCGGAGATTTTCTGTTGTCGTACTTGCGCCTCTTGCTAAAAGTGCCGCTGCTAACCTTGGCATACCTAACGCGCAAGCATAATGTAAACAAGTCATCCCTACATGATCAGCTAAATTGACATTAAAATCTTTACCATCCGCTTGCTCTAACAAGTACAGAGCAAGTGCTTCATTTCTTGTTTTAGCAGAAAAAATCAAACAATTCTTGCCTTCTTTATCTTGTTTATTAAAGTTAATTTTAATTCCCAAACGTTTTGCTTCTTGAATAAAAAATTTTAATTCAGAAACTCGTTCATTCGCGACAAATACATGCAATGGTGTATTACCGAACTCAGGTTTGATAGCATTTATATCCGCTCCATGCGTTAACAACATAGTAATGCGCCCTCTTACCATTTGATTGGCAAAGCTACCAACAGAATGCAAAGGATTAGTACCGGTATGTATATCAACAACCCCTGCTTTAATCAGAGTATCTAGGGCCTCATTAGATAATGTATTGATGTGAGGTATAGGTGAATGTTGACGATGCATTATAACTCCTCGAACTAAAATTGTTTTTTAAATGAATGGTGACATTCTATATGATGATCCTTAAAGCACTCTTAAAACTGCATTACCTGCAAAGTTGCAAAATTGCTCTAACTGCATGAATGCTTAATAAAATTATTGTCGATAGTGTAGCCTGGACACGATTTTTGTGTCCAGGGTGGTGGAT
>JABDBV010000081.1:0-213 GCA_013288395.1 Gammaproteobacteria bacterium
CTGTCGCAAAACGCTTCGCCGCCGGTAGCGCGTGTATTGTCCAATGCTTTTACCCGCGCCTCTCAATACACACTGCTACCAATGGCTCGTGTCCAGACATTCCATTCAGTCGCTTCGCTCCCTCTGCCTGGACGTTTTGCTCCGCTCGCGACAACTCCGTTTCTCTCCGTTGTCCGTCGGCGGCTCGCAGAACACTATCGCATGCGGAGACAA
>JABDBV010000081.1:223-3033 GCA_013288395.1 Gammaproteobacteria bacterium
GTGCTGTGCGTATTCGTTATAGCCTCCCGCTATAACAGATCCGCCCAAAGCGCACTGGAGGTGCTCTTGATAAATGCGTTTATATCAATCGTGCCTGGTGCAATAGTAGCGGTATCGCTGGCATATGCGTTGATGTTGAGGGTCTCTCCCTGTTCAAGCTGCTTCACGCACTGTTCATAGGTGGTGTGCAAAATAGCATTGAGCATCCTAAGTATGGGCGGTAGTTTTTTTCGCGGGACAGGAAAAGGGGAAGGCTTATGTTCAAGGCAATAGAGCACCTGCTCAAAGAACGCATCCATGCCTCGCGGGGCAAGAATAGCGACGGGAGCGCCCGCGAGGCGAAATGGCGACCTGCTAGTTTCATCGGGAACAAACGTATCAAGCTGTGCCTGTAATAGGGCATACGTTACCGCTACCACAATCTTTTTCTTTTCCATTGAAGACAGTCCCAGACCCATGTGCCAAAGATACGCTTCGCACAGCGTTTAAAAAATGCGCATGCCCGTGCTTGCTATCATCATATAAAGGCCGTAGTTTTGCTATTATTTTTAGCAATCACAACATGATACCTGACGACTTGTGCGAACTCTATACCACCCTGTATTATGATTTGCTTGCATGGGTGTCGGAGAATCCCAAGCTTGATGCCGCCATCACGCAAAAGGATCGCAAGCAGCTGTTTGCATTTGACAATGCAACGGGGCTGTTGATTGACCTGACCCGCTTTGAAGAGTCCTATTACCGGCGCGTCTTCGGAGACGTTTTGAAGTCCGACATGACGGAGCGATTTATCAATACTGTATGCCTCATCATCAGGGAAAGCCTCATGCGCACCAAACAGTATGACGCAACCATTCCCATAGCGGTGAAAAAGCGCATTGGCGGCATATCGGCTCCAAAGCGATACTACATCCACCCCAAATATGTCCCGCCCGTTCGTATGGGTGGCGCTTAAACGCAAAACGCCAGGCTGAATGCCCGGCGTTTCTCTTATCCACATAGGGGTGCAATTAACTCTTTTTCTTCTTGGGTTTCGCCGCTTTCTTTGCCGTATCGGCCTTGTTGGCCTTGTACCGCTTGTCAGGCGTACCGTCTTTCTTCAAAGGCCCTTTTGGCGTTTTGTTTTCCTTATATCGCTTATCAGGCGTACCGTCTTTTTTTAGGTGTTTTTTAACCGTGTCGGCCTTAAATGAATACGTGGGAGTGTTGTGTGCTTGGGTCAGCGTCGCAAAGCCAAACATCAGCAGCGTGAGCAGGGTGAATAGTTTTTTCATGGTTGTTATGTTTTTTTACTCTAAGCTACAGAGTTGCATTTAGAAATGCAAGGTGCAAAGCAAACGGGGTGAAATTTATTTTCCCCTACCGATAGCAGATTTTGCAGGGCTTGTACCCCAATTTTATTGCCTGGGCTTTGGTGATCTTCACAATGCCATGCGTACAGCGTGACAGTCCCCGACATTCGTATGAATGATAGGCATAGGCTGACCTGCTTTGGCAGATGTACACGGAATCAATCCGCGCTTTTAGATGTGAATTAATGGGTGTTGCGGTTCCAATATGGGCGCTTGCCAATAGGGTGAGGATAATAAGGATTTTTTTCATTGTGAGCGGTTTATATATATAAATATACTGCTTTTACAATTGAATATACGTATCACGAAGCGTATTGTTAAGTGAAACCCGATACCACAACAGTGGAAGGGGTATAAATAGATACTCACATAAAAAACGCCACTACTGGCGTTTTGAAATAACTTAGCCTTGACTGAACAAATTGCCTTGCTCCCCCTGGCTCATCAGTGGTGATTTTGTTGGATTAAAAACAGTATCGAAGTTTCCACAAGCGGCCAGCGGTTCAACTGGACGAAGCCAAATAGCACTATCAAGCGGATCTGTGAATTTCTTAAAGTATGGATGGTAAAAGCCGTCTTTCAATACCGTCAGAAGCTTATACCCTCCAAAAAAAGTGTTTCGCAGCGTGTCTATGTGGCACACTTCTCCCGTCATGGAATTGAGGAGCATATTAACCACCGTTATCTTGCAGCAAACTTCGTCAATGTCAGCACCATAGAATTTCAAATGGCGATTGATCTTTGCGGCGGCAAGTAGCATCCTGCCGGAACCACAGGCGGGATCGTACACCGATTGTCCATTCTGTAACGATTCAATACCCGTCATCATGGCAATAAGGTCGCAGATCGGGTATGGAGTGAAGAACTGGCCGTTTTTTCCCTTGGAAATTTCGATTTCATACAGTTCTCCCAAAGGATCATAAAATCCTTCTGAACGCTCACCAATCTCGCTATATAATGCTATGAGGTTATCTTTTTTGGGGTGTTGTTGTAGCCGGTTTAGTGCGGCGAGAAACCCGTGTTCGGTCTCGTGCCACATAAACGGTATAAGAAACAGGTCGAGCATTTCTGAGAATGCAGTCGGGTAATTCTGAGCGTGCGCAAATTGTCCAAAGAGCGAAAAGAGCGTAGTGTTATCTTTCATGCAATAATTTTTTCGGAATTATTGCAGAACCAACATTACGGAAATCTAAACTTTATATAAACCAAAATCGCTGTAAACGGAAAGATGGTAAGTTGATGGCTCTAATAGATGCTAAAGCTATAAAATTTGCAGTATACACCATAAATAATCCTTCACCCTGAAGTTCTTAGCCCACTCCCTGCATGAAAATGTTGGCAAACAAGAACTAATAAATAATACCAATCCTAGTATCGGTTGTCCTTACTTTCAGGCAAAAGCCATAACAGAACCCAGCTACGCCGGGCTCTATTATTTATTGTGTGACAATTTGTTAG
>JABDBV010000082.1 GCA_013288395.1 Gammaproteobacteria bacterium
ATTTTATTTCTGCCTTACACGGCTCGAACGTGGGTCATTTATTTGATTCGGTCAATGAAGCCTATGACTCAGCTATGAAAAAGCTATCCACACCGATGCTGACACGCTTACTACAAAAAGCCATTGAAACCCACAATCCGCCATTAGTACATGGACGCCGCGTCAAATTACGCTACGCCCACCCTGGTGGTCACAATCCTCCCTTGATTGTCATCCATGGCAATCAGGTACATGCTTTACCTGAAAGCTATCGCAAATTTTTGGCGCATTTTTTCCAAACTAAATTAGAACTCTATGGCACACCGGTGTTGGTTGAGTTTAAGTCCAGCGATAATCCATTTTCCGGCTAGACGCTATTCCCTAAAATTCTCAAATTGTAAGGGAATCGCAACCGTCGCCCCGCGCAGCATCGCAATCACTTCTTGCAACTCATCCCGCTTCTTACTGGTTACTCGGATCTGATCGCCCTGAATGGCTGCCTGAACCTTAAAGCCCGCCTCTTTAATCAATTTTACAATTTTCTTTGCATTTTCCTGATCAACACCCTGTTTTACTTCCACTACCTGTTTCGCCTCACTGACATTCATATTCACATCTTTATAATTCAGTGTACGCAAATCCACTTGCCGTTTCGTCAATTTATTGCGCAAAATCTCATCCACTTGCTTTAGCTGAAAATCATTAGGCGCAATAATCGTAATCTCGTTTTTACTTAACTCAAGGCGGGCACTGGTCCCTTTAAAATCAAATCGTGTAGACACTTCACGGTTCGCCTGGTCCACCGCATTACTAATTTCATGGTTATCAATATTTGAAACAATATCAAATGAAGGCATGATGATTCTCCATTAAAAATAGCTTTGTAATCTACCATATTCTTGCCTTGACAGCACCTGTCTAGGCCAATAGGATTCATGCTTGCTAAAGACAAGAGATAAACGCATGCCGTTAGAATCGATACGAAATCTGGTACGAGATGATCTGCTCGCCACCGATCAATTCATTATCTCGCAGCTAGAGTCGAATATCCCCCTTGTAAAACAAATGCTCGAGTATGTGTTAACCTGCGGCGGAAAACGCATACGTCCGCTCGTTTTATTATTGAGCGCCCGCGCACTCGCTCATCACGGGCAAAAACACATTGATCTTGCTGCCGTCATTGAACTGATCCATACCGCAACGCTTTTGCACGATGATGTCGTAGACGGTTCCACCTTGCGCCGCGGTCACAAAACCGCGCATACCCTCTGGGGAAGCGATGCCAGCGTTTTAGTGGGTGATTATCTTTACTCACGCGCATTCCAAATTGTAGTCGATTTGAAACACCAACCCATCCTAGACATTTTCGCTAAAGCTACGCACTACATGGCGGAAGGTGAAATTTTACAATTAGTCAATTGCAACAATGCAGACACCACCGAAGAACATTATTTTGAAATTATCCATCGCAAAACAGCAAAATTATTTGAGATCGCAGCGCAACTAGGCGCGCTGCTTTCAACCGATGCAGACAACCATATTGCAGCTTTTCGAGATTATGGGCTGCACCTTGGTCTTGCTTATCAACTCATAGACGATGCTATTGACTACAGCCAATCCGCAAAAGGTGCTGGCAAAAATGTAGGCCAAGACATTTCTGAAGGCAAAACCACGTTGCCACTGATTCACGCTATGCGTAAAAGCGCAGGATCAAGCCTGACACTTTTACGTGATGCAATCACGCAAGGATCCAGCAAGCACCTAGACGATATTTTAGGGATTATTGAATCCACCGGCGCTATAAAGTACACTGCCGATTCAGCAAAACATCATGCACAAAAAGCAAAACTGGCTTTGTCTCATATTGCAGCCTCGCCTTACCGCAACGCACTGGAAGAGTTGAGCAGTTTTGTAGTAGAGAGGACCTATTAACCCATATCGGGGTGTGGCTCAGCCTGGTAGAGCGCTGCCTTCGGGAGGCAGATGTCGCAGGTTCAAATCCTGTCACCCCGATCAAAATATTACGTAGCAAGTAGCCTGGACACGTTTTTTGTGTCCAGGGTAGCGGCTTCGCTATATGCACCTTCCCGGACACAAAAAGCGTGTCCAGGCTACCATCATCCATGACAGCTCAGTAAAATTCATTATTCCGCAAAACTTGATTTTTTAGTACACTACTTGCATGTTAAAACGCAGACCCACTCTACAACAGATCGCCATCGACTTGCTGGAACGCGGCAAATACCAGCCACGTCAGCATTTTGATCCAGAAAAATTGCAAGAATTGGCTGACTCTATCGTGAGCACCGATGGGTTACTGCAACCTATCGTGGTACGACCTTCTGCCAGCGGTAGATATGAAATAGTCGCTGGCGAAAGACGCTGGCGCGCCAGTCAACTAGCGGGTTTAAGCGATATTAGCTGCCTCATCTTCAACTATACCGATGAACAAGCCTTACAAGCCGCCATTGTTGAAAATATCAGCCGAGATGACTTAAACCCCATAGAAGAAGCACAAGCGTATCAGCGACTCATTGATGAGTTTCACTATTTGCACGAAGAAGTCGCCGCCTCTGTCGGTAAATCCCGCACAGCCATCACCAACTCATTACGCTTATTAAAATTGGATCCGCGTGTACAAAAATTATTAATCAGCGAACAACTCTCAGAAGGTCACGGCAAAATTTTAGCAAGCCTTGAACCGCATGAACAAATCGCGCTCGCTCAGCAATGCGTGCAAAAAGCGTGGAACGTACGCAAACTAGAAGCCGAAGCCAAAAAATTACAGCAAAAATCCGATACGAATGACGGCCGCTTTACTGATGCCAATATCAAAAAACTCGAATCCGCTTTATCTGAACACATAGGCAATCGCGTGCAAATAGAATATGAAGAACGCGGTGGTGGGTTTATGCGTATTCGGTTTAATAATGTGGATGAATTAGAAGGCCACTTTGATCGGATT
>JABDBV010000083.1 GCA_013288395.1 Gammaproteobacteria bacterium
TGCTAATCACTGTCATCATATTGGTAGAGAGCTGCACCGGCACATTCACCAAGTGTTCATCCGGCTCTTCAAAATACATGAGCATCACCACGCGCAAATAGTAATAAGCGCCGATTAAAGCAAACACCAAAGCAAGCACAGCAAGCCACACATAATTTGCTTGCACCAACGCTTCTAATAAACCTAGTTTTGCAATAAAGCCGACAGTAGGCGGCACGCCCGCCATCGAGAATAAAAGCAAAAGCATCATGAAAGCGAGCCAGGGATTACGCGCATTTAAACCACGATAGTCCGTGAGTTCATCAAATTCAATGCCGTCATGGCTCATGAGAATAATGACGGCAAAGGCTCCCGCGACAACTAAGACATAAGTCGCAATATAAAACATGGCGGCGGAATAACCTTGGGAAGAATCGGGGCCTGCGATAATACCAAGCAAGGTATAACCAATGTGCGCAATGGATGAATAAGCAAACATACGCTTCAGATTCGTTTGTGCGATCGCCAATAAATTACCGAAAAACATAGAGAGAATAGCAACAACAATCAGCACGTGTTCCCAACTAACAGATAAGCTTGGCATCGCTTGCACTAGAAAACGAATGGTCATTGCAAAAGCAGCCACTTTCGGGGCACTCGCAATAAACAGCGTGGCCGGGGTAGGCGCACCTTGATAAACATCCGGCACCCACATGTGAAAAGGAACCGCGCCGAATTTGAAAATTAATCCGCCTAACACAAAAATTAATGCAAAAGTGGGAACCATGTCTGGATGCGCTTGCAGCGCGTGTTGGACGATATCAATTTGAATGCTGCCAGTTACCCCATACAAAATGGAAATACCATAAAGTAAGAGACCAGAAGCGAGACCTCCTAACACAAAATATTTCATCGCCGCTTCAATCGCGACATTTGATTCTTTGTGCATAGCAATCATGGCGTAAAGCGAAAGCGATAATAATTCCAAGCCTAAATAAATAGTTAAAAAGCTGTAAGCAGACACCATGATGGACATGCCAAGCACTGCAAACAATCCTAATAAATAATATTCACTGCGGGGAATTTTCTTTGCTTCTAAATATTCGCGTGCATAAGCGAAGGCGAAGAGACTAAAAACATAAACAAATAATTTTGTTAACACCGCTAATTTATCAACAACATAATGGCCGCTAAAGGTAATGATGGGTTGCGGATAATCTTTAAACTGCGGCAGCGTTAACAAAAAAGCGCCAATCATGGTGAGTTGCACCAATGCATAGGTAACAAAACGATAACGTTCGGGGACAAAAACATCCGCTAACAGAGTGAAACTGGCCGCACAGAGTAGAAAAATCTCTGGTAGAGCGGCGGAAAATTGTAAGGAGGATGTATCCATCGGTTTACCTCTTTTATGCTAGCGTGCCCGTCAAATTCATAGCGAGTTCGGGCGGCATGCTTTGCAGTAATAAATGCCCTATTGTTACTTTTAATACATTAATAATGGGTTGCGGGTAGAGCCCGACAAAAAAGACACCCGCCGCCAAAAGTAAATAATTAGCGTATTCTGTCCAGGTAATATCATGAAACGCGGCCACCCCTTGGTTTGCCACGGGGCCGAAAAAGACACGCTTGTACATCCACAAGGTATAGGAGGCGCTTAATACTAAGGTCAATGCGGCAAAAGCGGCGACCCAGCAGTGCGTTTGGAATGCGCTCATGATAATCATGAACTCACCGACAAATCCAGCTGTACCCGGTAAACCCACATTCGACATGGCAAATAACATAAAAAAGGCGGCAAAAACCGGCATGGTATTGGCCACGCCGCCGTAATCTTTAATCAAACGACTGTGGTTATAAAAACGATCGGCAAGCATGCCTACGCCTAAGAACATGGCGCCTGATCCAAATGCGTGCGAAATCATTTGTATCACTGCCCCTTCTAAACTCATATAAGCATCTTGCAAGGAGTGCATGTGCTCAACAATGTCATACACCATAAAGCAGCCAAGTGTCGCGAAACCCATGTGGGCAATGGAAGAATAGGCAATTAATTTTTTCATATCAGATTGCACAATCGCAACTAATCCAATATACACAATCGCAACCAGTGACATCACAATCATAAACCAAGCGAGTGCTTCACAAGCGAGTGGCACTATAGGCATACTGAAACGTAAAAAACCATACACCCCTAGCTTTAACATAAGCGCTGCCAACACCACAGAACCACCAGAAGGCGCTTCTGTGTGCGCATCGGGCAACCAAGTATGCACGGGGAACATAGGCACTTTCACCGCAAAGGCTAAAAGGAAAGCAAAAAACAGCCATTTTTGCGTACCTAAATCCAGTGCGAGTCCGTAAAAATTTTGAATCATGAAGCTGCCAGTGATGCTATTAAGATAAAGCAGTGCAACCAACATCAGAATGGAACCCAAAAACGTAAATAAAAAGAATTTGATGGACGCATACGAACGATTGGCGCTGCCCCATATGCCGATAGATAAATACATGGGAATTAACATACCTTCCCAAAAGACATAAAATAAAATCGCATCCATCGAACAGAACACACCGACAATCATGCCTTGCATGGTTAAGAACGCAGCCATGTATTGCGAAACACGCAACTTAATGGAATGACATCCCGCAATCACCACTAATAAACCCGTAAAATTAGTTAAAAGCACCATCAATAACGAAATACCATCGATACCTAAGGCATAATGTGTTTGATAAACATTGATCCACAGATGATCTTCAACGAATTGCATCTCATAACTGCTAGGATCAAAATGCCAATAAAGGGGAATACATAATAAAATATTGGCAATGGAGGTGATGACTGCAATAATGCGCGCTGCATTGGCGTGCTTATCGCCGCCCGTACAAAGCGCTAAAAATGCGCCGATGACAGGAACCCAAATAAGTAAACTGAGTATGGG
>JABDBV010000084.1 GCA_013288395.1 Gammaproteobacteria bacterium
AGATACATTTTCTCAATCAACACCAGCCAACTTTTAGCCGTTTTGGGAGAGATTTGTAAATCAGCAGCCAGATTGGAAAGTGTAATCAAATTGCCTACACGTTCACGTAATGCATCAATAAATAATGATAATAGTTGAATATTTCGAATTGATTCTAAGTCGCGAATATCTTCTTTCAATATTCTGTCAAAACGCTCACGCCTCCAGCGTCTCGCTTCGCGTTCATCCGCCAGCAAAAATGGTTCAGGGAAGCCGCCGAATTTCAGTAACCGTTGATAGCCTTCTTCGCGTGTTATGTTGGCTGGTAACTCATCAATGGTTAGTGGATGAAGACGCCAATAATGATAACGCCCCATCAATGAATCGCCGCCCCGACGGTATACATCGAGACGCGCAGACCCCGTTACTAAATATTGTTGATTCGCAGGTTTCGTATCATAAACGCCTTTAATCCATTGCTTCCAACGTGGATATTTGTGTAATTCATCAAAAATAATAAGCGCTGCGGTTTCTGGCCATTCTTTACGAAGAAGCGCTCTTCGATCTTCATCGTTGTCCCAATTAAAATAAACACCATTAGCTAAGTTACCATGACATAGTGCCTTACTGATGGTGGTTTTCCCCACTTGCCTGGGGCCGCCAATAAACACCATCTTTTTGTTAAGGTCTTGATAAATAAATGGTTCGCAATATCGTTTCATGGCTATTTATTACTCTATTCCAAAATAGACGTGGCTATTTTGTAGTTTACTACAAAATAGCCATAACGAAAAGAGTGCTCGTGTTAGCAAATCAGCATGTAGACGCGCTAGGTTGAAATGAAGTTTATCTATCGGGTGTTGGGGCCTCTGCTTTTGGATCTGGATCTTTGTGTTTGTCATTCGTAGCGGAAGGATGCGCAGTTTGTTGCTGTAGAAATAAAGTAGACGTTAACAAGAGAGAGGGGTTTACGCCTATAGTAGACACACTCCCCGCTCGCTGTCTGATGGGTGGTAGTACTGGCAATGATGCTGAGGGTGCTTTATTACTTATATTGTCATTATCAGAGGGCGGTCGCATCTCACCCACTATTATTTTGAGCCTCTCAATGAATGGTAGTTCTGGTGTTTTACGTACGAGCTTTAGCGCAGGTTCATCAAGCTCAGTCGTCAACATGATTCGCATTACTAGTGATGGTTCGTTTTTCTTATTTTCGATAGAGTCTTTAAATAATTGCAATAAAAAATCAGCGCTGTCATTAAACGTTTTGGTCAGAAGAATCAATAATGGTTTTAAAACTCTGTTCGTCTGCTCTTTAATTTGTTCTTTATGTTCCTCACTTTTCCCCTTTAAGGTTGGCGCCTCGATGTGTTTCACCCATGTTAATAATAAATGATATGACAAGGCGCCACGAATTAATTCTTTTAATGCAGCGGCTGATGCTAATGTGAATTTATGAGAAAACGCTTCCCAAAAGAATGGCCAATGTTGTGATTGCTCGATAGGAGTCCAAAACGCATCGATTATGTTTCTTCCGGCGTAAAAATAAGCAATATCCTTTATATCGGGCCCATCAAGTTTTTTTAATTTTTTCAAGTCCTCTGTTTTCATGTGTTTAAGTGTCTTATGCCAAGCAGGCAACCAGTGCTGAATATGCATTTCATAGGATTCTAATAAATAGGCTTGTAATTCCGCATTACCAACCAGTACGCTTTCAAGCACTGTTTGTGCCTGATCAATTTTTTTCCCTGGTGTTTCATCCATCACCCCGAAAAATAATCGACCTTCACGATTATCAGCATCAGCCGAAAACCAATCGCCGTTGTTCACAGCTTTAAGGTAGTCAATAATAGCTTTAACCCAGGGTTCAAGGCGGGCAGGCTCAAGCGGGGAAAGCCCGGTAAACATTGATGATCCTAAAGAAGCTGTGCTGGATGTTCTGGGTCTGGACATGAGCAACCTCGTTATATATTTAACTGTTATCAAATTTATAGCAAAATATTACACAGAATGCCTGGAAATTGCAAGACTTCGAGGTTGCCGTTTAAAGAATCGGTTAATATCAAAACATCTTTTGCGCGGAATAGAATTTTAAGGAAAAATCGATGACCACAATATTTATAGCGGTACTTCTTGTTGTTGCAATTTTTATGCTTATTTATAGGCATAAAAAAACAGGGCTGGGGATGCTCCTAGTCGTTATAATATGTTATTTCTTAGTTGGAAGCGGGTTATTTCCGTCTGTTTTACTCACTCAATTGCAAATTCCCTTTGTAGATCTACCTGAACCAGAATGGAAAAACCAAAATGCAATTGTTTTACTAGGTGCTGGAGCGCTTACCTTACCAAAATCAGCCCAAATAATCCCAACCGTCATGGCTTATTCAAGAATTTATAAAACAGCAAGCCTTTATTTAAGCTGTATAAAAAAGCATAAGTGCACAATCATTGTCAGTGGAGGAGACGCTCTCGGTACTGGAAAATCGGAAGCGATGGTTTATCGAGATGCGTTAATTCAGTTAGGAATAAATGGCTCAGATGTAAAACTAGAAAACAATAGCATGAATACTTTTAAAAATGCTCAATTTACTAGCGCTATTTTGAAACAAGACCACTTTGACCAAATCGTTTTAGTCACATCTGGCATACACTTAAAACGCTCATTACTCTATTTTTCTCATTTTGGAATTCAGGCAACGCCAGCACTGGCGGATTATCTTGCGCCCATCATTAGCATTTTACCCATAGGCTATAATTTCGCAGTCACTGATTTTGCTATACACGAATATGAAGGGTTAGCTCGATTTTATATATATCAATTCTTCGGGTGGAACAGCAATGCTTCTTCCCCGGGAGCCCTTTGATATTTTTTCCTTGAAATAACACCATGTCATGGACGTTTTTCAAGGTTAAATTTAA
>JABDBV010000085.1 GCA_013288395.1 Gammaproteobacteria bacterium
TTGCCGTGGTGTGCCTATTTGTTCGATGCGGCCTTCTTGCATCACGACCACACGGTCAGACATGGACAGCGCTTCTTCTTGATCGTGGGTGACAAAAACAAAGGTAATGCCTAGTTTACGCTGCAACTGTTTTAATTCAATTTGCATAGTTTGACGCAGGCGATAATCGAGGGAGCTTAGTGGTTCATCTAGTAGGAGCACGCGTGGACGATTTACCGCAGCACGAGCAATGGCAACGCGTTGTTGTTGGCCACCGCTTAATTGGCTTGGTTTGCGCGCTAGGTATTTTTCTAGTTTGACCATTTTGATGACATCGGCTACTCGTGACTCAATTTCATCGGTCGGTACTTTTTGGCAGCGCAATCCAAAGGCCACATTCTCAAAGACAGTCATGTGTGGAAAGAGGGCATAGCTTTGAAAGACGGTGTGTACATGCCGTTTGTGGGGTGGCAGCCCGCTTACATCTTTATTATCGATGAAAATGCGGCCAAGGGTAGGCTCTTCAAAGCCAGAAATGAGGCGTAAGAGCGTGGTTTTTCCACAGCCTGAGGGCCCAAGCAACGTTAGAAATTCGCCTTCCCGCACATCCAGGCTGATATCATGCAAGATGTCATGATCATGGATGGATTTATAAACACCCTGCAATTCAACAACGTTATTGGCCAACGCATAATCCCCCACAAAAACTTTGATAATGACGAAAAGCATATCATAAGAAAGCCGCAGATTATGGAACTAATTCAAAGGGATGTCTATTCTTTTACAGCTGCGTTTTTTTTATAAAAAAAGGCCGATAAAGCGGCTAAGATGTTGTATAATATAATTACTAGTATAAAAAAATAAAAATATAAGAAACACAAATATAAGAAACGAGGAGGGCAGACATGCCTAAGTTTAATGAGTTTTATCAGCGCGTATTCGAGCTCAGAGATAAATATCCGAATTTAACCATTGCTGCTTTCTCCGATAATAATCTCAGCGTGCTTAAACGGCTCACGGCTATGTGTGACCACGCTGACTATTTTCTTTCCGAGGAGGAATACCAAACGGTACGTTCGGCTATTCAGTCGGGCAAAATGCCTGCGGGCCAAATGAGTGTTGATGATGCGAGCCGCATGTGCGAGGCGGTAAAGATGGCATTAAATAAACAAGCACGCCATGAATTCGTCGGGAGTTTAAACAATGATTTATTTTCTGCTTTAAAAGACGTTAATAAACTTAAGGCGGTCAGTTTGCAGGATGAAGAAATAATTGCTAGACGAATATTAGAATTAGAGAGTCGTTGGGATCAACAAAAACATTATGCCGACTTGCCGTTGAATGCGTTCATGACCATGAAATTTCGCTTTGATGGGATAAAGAGATATTTAGCATTAATGGCATCTGATCTCAATGCGCAGACGCCATCAGTAAAAGAAGATATGCAAACTGTCATCATAGAATTGTTATCAAAGCTTGGAAAAGAATATCAATGGTTAGCAGAAGCGGCTGTTGCAAGGCTTGAGCTGGTTCCTACCACTGACCTTTTTTTACTTTTTGGGAGTATAAGAGAGACGCATGATTTTACGCCTTGTTCGGGTGACTTTTGTCTCAACATGGCCGATATGTTAATTGAAGTGGGATTGTCTAGCGATTATGTGGAAACATTAAAACGTTTAGACAGAGGACAGTCAATGTTCTCCCGTGATTCTGTCGTTGAGCTGCGTGATTTAGTTGGCATGGTTGGCGAGGAGAAAATCAAAATGCGATTAAAGTCGCTGATTGATGGGGAGTCTGGCGTCCTATTGCCTTCTATTCGATCTGAGGGGCAGCGGTTGTTTGTACCAGACGATGCTCAAGATCTTAATGAGGGAGAGAAAATGTTAACCGCATGGATTAACTGGCTTCAAGATGTAGGTGACCCGTTATCGCCAGAAATACAGGATGAATTGAGTGTCGTGTGTAAAATGGCTGATCTGGATGGACTTATGCAGCTAATAAATCGTAATGAATCAGCGGGAGCCTTTACTTCTGCGGCAGCTGTTAGGAAGTCAGTAACGGCGCGAGATGAGCGCCCTGCTGAAAAAGAGGTGCAGTCTGCTCAGTCACCAAGAAGTGAGATACCCGCGCTGAAGAATTTAGCGAAGGTGCTTTCGCATGTTTCAGACTATATGCTCGAAAACCCAGTTCATAGCTCATCGCATTCAAGACAAGGCAGGGCTCAGCACATTTCCGGGTTAATATGGAATGTATTTAATAATTTTAAAAATACCTCAAATATAGCTCAGTTACATGAGCAAAATCGGGCTCTTATTTTTATATTGTTTTTGCATTATCAATCCATTGATAACTCGAAAAGTGAATTATCGGTTTTGATAGAAAAAAGTTTAGTTGAATTATTAGGGTTTAATTCAGAGCGATTCCCAAAAGCAGCGCTTCAAGATTTTGAAAATGCGCGTCAAAAAAGCATGGAACGACGAGATAGCTCGGCTAAATTGCATTACTCTCACGCTAAAACACTATTATTTGGGAGTGCGATGGCCTCAGATAAAACACTCGATCCTCTGTTTCTGTTTATAAAGAAACACATTATCCAAAATGAACCAACACTGCGCGAGATGCTGTTTGAAAAAAATCCTGAAAAGAAAGAGCTTGTATTGAACAAAGAATGCGAGCAAATGCTGAGTCAGTTGGTGGATAAAGACCGACTAGAAACGGCTATTTTTAAAAATATTCAGGTAGATAGTGGTACATTTGACGCGATATTTGAGACCCCATCTCAGCCAGGAGAGACTTCCGCGCCAAAGCCTGAGTAGTAATGCTAGGGTTGTTTTTCTTGTGTGCTATTAGGCGATTGGTATAGCCTACCGACAATTCTAAAAGGTAAAATTGGTATGAAAATTGCCATTGTGCAATC
>JABDBV010000086.1 GCA_013288395.1 Gammaproteobacteria bacterium
CAGCCATTAAATAATATTTTTCCGCTTCAACAAAGTTAGATTGAATATCAAAGTTGTACCCAGTCAATAGCAATTTGGCCTCGTATTCTTGCTCTATTTCATTTGCTAAGCGTAATGCTTTACGCCAATCATTATTATCAATAGCTAACTCTATTTTTTTGAAGATATCAATAGTTAAAACAGGCAATTGCTGTTTTAAATCAGTTGCTATTCCTTTTAATTGAACAGTACGCCTTATAAGTTCATCCCTTTCATGAAAAGTGATGTGTTTTGATTGTGCAATTGCTTTAGTTAACAATGCGGCTTTATTGGGATCTATTTTTCCAGCTTTCAAGATATTCAGATGCGTGATTGCCAATTGTTTCAGTTCCTCTGCGCTATAAAAATTTTCCAAGAAAATAGTTAAATACTTTGCCTTACGCTTTTCATGCGGGCTACCCTGTGTAAAAATCAACCATAAATTAAAAAACCTTTCAGATAGTCTATAGAGATGGTTTTTAGTATCGGTTTTAATTACCTCAACTATTCCTTTATCACTCAATTGCTTTAGTTGTGCAGAAACGGAATTATTATCTATGTGGGTAGCTTCAGTGATTTCTTTAGTGCTCGCTGCTTCCCATATAAAAGCCATCTGTAGTACGATTTTTCTTTGGGCAGATGGCAGGTTGTTTAATCGCTCCTGGTATAGTGGAGTAACCTGATCCATTATAAGGCGTAAGTATTCATACCCCGTTTCCTGGGCATTGGTTAAAAGGATATTTACAAAAAATTGTAACGTCCTTGGGAGGCCATCGGTTAATATACGCACCGTTTCTAATTGGCCGGTTTGTTTTTCAACAAATGTTTTTAGTTCCGGCTGTCCTAGTTTTTCAGACCAGTGTAATAATAATGTTTTAACTTCTTCGCTGGTAAGGGGCGGTAAGTTTAATATCCTGAAGAACTCGTAAAATGGCCGGTCGTATTTCCAAAAATGTTCGGTCATGCGGGTGCTTCCGCCGATGATCTTTAAATCATCAAAATTGAGCAGGTATTCTCTCAGTAAGGCCGCATCATCTTTCAGGTTTTCAAATATCCTGTCGATATTATCCAAAAGCAATACCACTTTTTTACCTGACTTATTTATTGCATCATGAACAGCACTTACCAGTTTACGTGAATAATTTTGCGCATTATCATCCCAATCAGGGAATGTTACCTCAACTTCCGCATGTTCAAGTTCCTGCAATATTTCTTCCCACAGGTCACTCAGTCTAAGAATATTAGCCTGTTCCTCCGCAAGATTAATGGCGATATAATTTTTACTCAACTCTTCGTCCGTGTCAATTTCTATTTGTATCCGCTTTAATAAAGTTGATTTACCACTCCCTCTGCGGCCCAATAAAAGATAATGCTGCACAGACCCTTTCATTGGGTTGCGGCGTATATCTTCCATAATAATTTCATACTCGTGTTTGCGAATAATGAAACTTTCCTTAATGCTTTCTGCATCTGCGTTGGCAGACTGGTAAAAGCGGAATCCGGTGTGTAATAATTGATCAGCCATTGTAAACGGGAAATTTTCTTAACCAAAATTGTTGTAAAAAGGGTGAAATGAAACGGTAAACATGTTTATCCGTTTCTACCAGGTAGCCATCATATAATAGCTGCTCCACGAAATCCATATAATCATCTTCACGCTTAAATTGCGGGTCATTTGCTTTATTATAGATTTCCTGAATAGTGATGGTATCGTATTTTGCAGTATATTTTAGTATTTCATTAATGAAAGGGAAAACGTCTTTATGATAATCTTTTAACCGTATCAACCAATCATCAAAGTTTTTATTTTCATGAATAACCTGCTCAAATGCTTCATCAATTATATCTGTTATAATGCTTGGCTGTTGTTTTTGACGGGCTATCAAATCAATTTGCTCTACCATTAACTGTATATAATAGGGCAATAAGTGGTTGATCTTTGTTTTCAAATGACCTATTACCCCGGGCGGCAACTGGATAGTAGCCCCTTTAGTGATCTGAGCAATTAGCTGATCTGCTTCATCAGATGTTAAGGCGTCTGTTTTAATCCGGTGAAGGTCATTGATAAGTTTGGGTCGATCTATCGTATTGATCACAAATTCGAGCCCTATCGAACCAGCATACACCAGTGTGAAGTGTTTAAAATCGCTATTGCTTCTTAATTCCCTTAGCGTGTGCAGTATATCTATAGCATCCTGTTGGTTCCCTTGCTTATTTAGCTTATTAATTACTTCGGCAAATTCATCTAAAAATATTACGGTGTTAACTTGCGTGTTCTTTAATTCAGGAATGAGGTTCCTTAGCTCTTTTTCATAATTTATTTCGTTACCCTTTAATTTTAGCCCTGACTTAGTGATTTCCTCAATACCATATTTTGTTAAACACTGAGTAATAAAAGTTTTTGCTTTAACCGCTTTATTGGCACACTGTAGTATCAAATCAAATAACCTGTTATAAAATTCATCTTTTGTTTTTACGCCTTCAATGTTTTGATAAATACAGGCGTAATTTTCAAGTGGATTATCAGCAAGATCCTGCATAATGGAGGATTTGCCAACCCTTCGTGGGGCTACGAAAAGTATATGGTTGCCCTTGGCAACTTCGCGCCAAAAATATTCATTGATGTGATCCCTTCTTAAGTATCGTTGCCCAGACGCCGCATCGCCAGTAATTGTATTGGGTGAAACCCATTGATTTGCCATTTGCCAATAATTTTATTGGTACAAATATATGCCAATAATTTCATTGGCAAAATATTTACCAATAATTTTATTGGTAAATTTATTCTATGATATACGAGCTAATGTTGAACTTGCTATTCTATAAAAGTCGATTATCTGTCCATTTCTCCCACTA
>JABDBV010000087.1:0-1981 GCA_013288395.1 Gammaproteobacteria bacterium
GCGCATGGTAAAAACTTTTCTTTATTACACCGCGATTCCTCGCAAATTGGCCTTACGCCTTTTTATGATTTACTAAGCACTCAACTCTATCCGAATTTATCCGCAAAAATGGCCATGAAAATTGGCAGTTGCTATAAAGCGCATGAAGTCTTGCCTCGTCATTGGGAACAACAGTGTGAACTCATTGGTTATAGTTACCCCGCTCTAAAACAATTGATTCACACCATAGGAGAAGCCATTATTAAATCTTTGGACACTAACCGAGAATTTTATGTAGAAATGACAAAAAACGCGGAACTTGTAGACAAACTAAGCCGGTTTCTCAACAATAATATTGAGCTAAGCTTGAAAAAGCTGTCCGCCTAAAACGCCACAGGCAATGGGGTCAAGTCTCTGCTTAACGAATAAAAATGAAGCATAATGATAATTATTTATTCGTTAAGCAGAGACTTGACCCCCTTCAAAAGGATGAAGTATGAACAAACTATTTATCGCTTTGCTTACCGTACATATTTTATGTGGCTCCATCTCGTTGCTCTCAGCATTTAGCGCGCTCAGCGTTACCAAAGGCCAAACCTGGCATCGACGATTTGGGCGCTGTTTTTTTTATGGTATGTCTGGCGTGTTTGCCACCGCTATTCCTATGGCGTTGATCAAAGATAATTTGTTTTTATTTCTGATCGCAATTTTTAGTTATTATCTCGCATTGACGGGTTGGCGATATGCGAAGAATACATCTGGGGAGCCACGACGAATTGATTGGGTGGTGAGTGGCGTGATGATGTTGATATCGCTCTTGATGATCATAGCAGGTTGTTTGAAATGGAGTGCGGGGGGTTATCAAGCAACCGTGTTATTGGTGTTTGGCGCTATAGGCGCAAGTATTAGTTTTAGTGATTTTCAGCTTTATCGTCGTGGCGGCCCACGTGATAATGAACGGATAATCAAACATTTTACGGCAATGATTGGCGCAACGATTGCCGCCGTGACTGCATTTTTGGTGACAAATGTGCATATGCAGCCTGCCATTATTCTTTGGCTGGGTCCTACCGTTTTATTGGTGCCCGTGATTTACTGGTGGCGTTCAAAAGTAAAGAAATGGGTTAGCGTGCCGCCTCGGTCTTGACAGATTTTTTCTTCTTAATGGGTTTCACTTCCAATAAATAGATGCGTCGGTTATCGCTATGCAATATTTTAAAACGCAGATTTTGTGTTTTATATGTTTCGCCACGTTTGGGTAAATAACCAAATCCATGCAATACGATGCCGCCGATGGTGTCAAATTCTTCATCGCTAAACGTTGTATGGAAGTAATCATTGAATTCGTCGATGATGGTTGATGCCTTCACAATGTATGCATCATCATTTAATTTTTTGATATGAGTATCTTCTTCGTCTATATCATACTCATCTTCAATTTCACCCACAATTTGCTCGAGTACATCTTCAATCGTGACTAAT
Source organism: Gammaproteobacteria bacterium (assembly GCA_013288395.1). GTDB lineage: Bacteria > Pseudomonadota > Gammaproteobacteria > DSM-16500 > DSM-16500 > Aquicella. The sequence continues at coordinate 1,462 of JABDBV010000087.1, forward strand.
CCTGCGACATGACCATATTCATCTAACACCATGGCTATATGGTTGCGGTTGACGCGAAATTCTCGTAATAAAATATCTAAACGTTTACTTTGCGGTAGAAAAACCGCAGGACGAATATACGCTTCCATCTTGAATTCACTAGGATCGCGTTTATAAAAGAATTTCAAAATATCTTTAGCAAGCAAAATACCAACCACATCTTTACCATTATGAGCCATCACAGGAAAGCGAGAGTGACCGGAATCGATAATGACAGGAAGCACATTATCGAGCGTCATGTTTTTGTTGACGGAAACCATTTGTGCTTTGGGTACCATCACTTCGCGCACTTGCATCTCGGATACTTGCAAAATGTTTTCAATCATCCCAAGCATATCAGAGCTTAATACATCGCGATCTTCCGCATCGCGCAATACTTCCGTGAGCTGAGCCCGTGTTTTAGGTTCGCGCGTAATAAGTGATGTTATGCTTGGGATGATTGAAAACATTTTGCAAGTATCCGAGATGCAAGTGCGCGAAG
>JABDBV010000087.1:1991-2699 GCA_013288395.1 Gammaproteobacteria bacterium
ATTTAGTGGTCATGATACGCGTTTTCATCTCCAGTTAAGTAAGGGTTTGGAAACCCCAACGTTTGCATGGTCTTTATTTCTAAAGATTCCATGATGTGTGCTTGTTGATCGGTGGCATGATCATATCCCAACAAATGAAAAATACCATGTATGATCATATGCGCCCAATGTGCATCGGATGGTTTTTCTTGTTCTATTGCCTCACGATTCACTACATCAGAACAAATAACAATATCACCCAAGTAAGGTGATGCTTCTTCTATTCCATCTGGTGCAGTGAAAGGAAAGGAAAGTACATTCGTCGGCCCTTCTTTGTGACGGTAGATGGAATTTAATTTTGTCATTTCATCCGTGTCTACCAAGCGCAACGTGATTTCACCCATTGACGTTTTCTGACAAAGCGCAGCTTCTGCCCACTTACGCATAAGAGACGCTTTAGGTGCAATTGCCTTGTCAGCAATATGCTGAATGTTGATAAGGTACATAATTAAACGCTATTTATGGTTGTTTTGTTGTTTCGCCTGGTTGCTTTCATGTCGTTCGTACGCTTCAACAATGGTTTGTACCAAGGGATGTCGAACCACATCAGTTGTTTGGAATTGTGTAAAGCTAATACCTTGCGTATTTTTTAATACTTCCATGGTGTGTATTAAGCCGGAATCACGACGATTATTTAAATCGATCTGTGTAATATCACCCGTGACAACT
>JABDBV010000088.1 GCA_013288395.1 Gammaproteobacteria bacterium
GTTTGATTTATCATAATAAAAACCGTTTAATTTATATTTTATAAGCATCTTTTCTTTCGCTTTTACAGGCCTTATTAATAAACTTATGTGATTCATTGAATCCGCCTCTAGTTTCTTAAGAAAAAAGACAACTTCGCTATTTACAGAGTCTTTAAAGGATGCTATTACAATATTCTTATATGGACTGTTACTCTTCAATTTTACAATGTTATTCATTATAAAGTTATTCTCACATCCCTTAGGTAATATTACAATGTCATTCGGCTTTAGATCATTTATAGTTTCCTTTGAAGAATCAGAATTATCAATAAATCCAGTATTTATAGTGGGCGACTGAAAAGAATAGAAATAACATGTATTTGATGAGTCAATTATTAAATTATATATTCCAACATCAATTCGAGGAGGGGACAAAATTTGATTTTTCCTGTAATTTTCTCCCGTGATACTGTCTTCATGCGATATTACATAAATATTATTTTTTTTGTCACTACATGAGAAGTTTGCCCACGAAACCAACATTAGTAACAAACAGCTATTTAGGAATATCATCCTATTACTCGCTTTTTCCGTGCCTTGCGACGTCATCGTTATATGCTTTAATAAATTTAGTTGTATTATTTAGTTGGTCTAATTGCTGAGCTAAATTTTCATAATCCGTCACCTGTCCGTTCGCCAATCTTTGGTGATCTGCATTTCCATTTCCTTCAACTAAGTCGAGTTTTTTTCCATATTCTGCAGTGCCGGGTTGTATCGTTCCATTGTTTAATTCTCTCCTTAATTCTAAAAGATAATGTTGTGATACTTGGTCATGTACAAAAGCTTCATGCCCAATGACCCCAGCGGTCTCATCCGCAGAAATTCCATCTTGAATCCAAATTTGATGTATTACAGGATTTTTTCCTACATCATAACTCGGATCCGTTGTTTGGCTCATTCCATCCGAGTTTACACCAACTGTATGACCTTCTGAATTAGCAGGTTTTGATTGAAAAGTAAGGCCTAAAATAACACTTTTCCCATCGGTACCTAAGTTTTTTGCTGATCCAAATGCCAATCTATTATTTGACAACGCACCGCTTTTACCATTATTGGTAAATACATAAGTTTTATTACCTAATTTAATTGTAAAAGATTGGCCATGTTTCAAATAATTATCAAGATATTTCGTTCCTTCCTTTGTATTAGCAAATTTGATCAATCCCTCTTTTTGTTTATCATCTGTTAAACTCCTATCGTCAACATCTTTTCCGTTTCTATCGTTTAAAGAATTTGGTAAATTATTACAATAAGAATATCCTGTGATTCCGAAATACTTCTCAGCTAATGGATCAATCGTCGTCCACCTACCAATGACCGGATCATAGAACCTTGCGCCGTAATCGTATTGCCCTAACTCTTCCTGTAGCTCCTTCTTATTGTAAAGATATTCATTTTTAGGACTAACAACTGTTCCGCTTGAAATTTCCAATCCAAAAGGGTAGTAGTCATCGGTTTGAACCGTTGAAGTAGTCCCTGAATAAGTATCAAAGGTCAGCCGTTCGTTCCCCAGGTGATCGGTCAGGCTATACTCATAATGATAAGCACCTCCGCTGTTTAATGCACGTCCTTCTTCAGTTTGGATAAAGTCTATGGTGCCATCGCTTTTATGCTGTATTCCACTGATATAATCCTCTGTAGAGGTAGTACCATTAATTATCGAAACTTTCCGCAGCTTGGTGCCATCGGCGTCATAAGTATAGGTGACTGTCCCGGTCGGCAGGGTATATACCTGCGGCAGGTTTAGCATATTGTAGCTGATGGTCTTATTTTGGGTAGTTGTCGGGTTGGTTTGGCTTACTTCTTTGCCGCTAAACTAAATCCTGTTAAGTATATCCTCTTTCCAAAATATTCCTAATTCCTGTAATTCATATAGAGAGTTACAAATTTTTGATAATTAATGGAAATGGGCTCAATCAGGTAACGTGTTGACAGTGCTTGCTACCGTCTGCTGGCGGAAGCCCTTAAGGTTTCATTAGATTACCTGGTACTTGGACGATCAGAATTTAACGTAGACCAATCCCTCCTTGAAAAGGTTCTAAGCATCCAGCAATTACCAGCAGAAGATCAGGAACATATCCTTTACACCCTGGATGGCCTTATCCAACACGCTAAAACAAGAATGGCTTATAAGAAGTAAGTACAAAAGCCCAGCACTCAGCCAGGCTCTGTTTCTTTTCTATTTATTAGGCACAAGTTGCCTTACACGCTAACCCCACCTTACAACTTGTGCCAGTGAGGCGCAGGCTTTGTTACTTATTGCATAGATGACTAACTTTTAAGTATTTCCCCACAGCCCGGTAATTGCTTCTTCAAGTATTTCAAGAAGTCCTCCTGTGTTGAATGTATAAGCCAGTATGAAGAATCAATCATTTCAATACTATAGTCGCAAAGAGAAAACATCTCCTCCTCATTCGAATATCTTCTTATAACTTTACTGTATTTACTTCCAATAAGAATTATTTCGTTTATAGTTTTAAAACGATCTGATAAGGCT
>JABDBV010000089.1 GCA_013288395.1 Gammaproteobacteria bacterium
TCGTTTTGCGTAATAGCAACTAAACCCATAAAAAATGCTGTCGTGCCGCCTAACACTAAAATCACACTCAAGGTAGTGGGTGAATACTCAAACAAGGGCGACATACGCGCCACCATATAAATGCCGGCTGTCACCATGGTTGCTGCGTGTATCAAAGCGGAAATAGGGGTGGGGCCTTCCATGGAATCCGGTAGCCACACATGCAAGGGAATTTGCGCCGACTTGCCCATCGCACCTATGAATAATAATAAACAAATCACGGTAATTGCCGATGCATCAACACCTGGCAATATAGGCATCATTTTTCCCACCACCGAGTGCACTTGTTGAAAGACTTCGTGATAATTCAGTGTATCGAAAAATAAAAATACTGCAGCTGTCGCTAGTATAAAACCTATATCACCAACGCGGTTGGCAAGAAACGCTTTCAAACCACTGTACACAGCTGATTCGCGTTGAAACCAAAAGCCAATAAGAAGATAAGACACCAAGCCCACACCTTCCCAACCAAAAAATAATAATAAAAAATTATCCGCAAGCACTAATACCAGCATGGAAAACGTAAATAACGACACATAACTGAAAAAGCGCAAATATCCAGGGTCATCCGCCATATAACCAATGGTATACACATGCACCATCAGTGAAACAAATAACACACTCATGATCATGGTCGCGCTTAAGCGGTCTAGTAAAAACGCCACATCAAAGTGCGCAGCACCCGCCGTCGCCCAGGTATAAAATACACTATCGATCGCCGAATGGTCATCTTGCACCATGACTTTAAATAAATAACAAGATAGTAAAAAAGCAATGGTCATAAGAGCAATGACAATACGATGGGTTAACGTGCGGCCGAGTCTTTTACCCAAGAGGCCCGCAACTAGCGCGCCTGCTAATGGCAGCAAAGTTGTTATTAAGGCGATGTTAATTAATAGTTGATCCAATTATTTAATCCTCTTAAAAAACTCTCTACCTCTACCAACCTTCTCCCCTTGTGGGAGAAGGTGCCCGAAGGGCGGATGAGGGGGCGATGGGGGTCTCCCTAATCAATCACCCTTTCAACTCATCCAACGCCTGCACTTCAATCGTATGGCGCTTGCGGTAAATCACCACCAAAATCGCCAATCCAATCGCCGCTTCCGCCGCTGCCACTGTTAATACAAAAAACACAAAGGCTTGGCCGATGATATTTCCCAGAAAATAAGAGAAAGCAACGAAGTTGGTATTCACTGCCAATAAAATCAACTCAATCGACATCAACAACACAATGATGTTTTTTCTATTTAACACAATGCCTGCAATGCCAATGCCAAATAAAAGTGCGGCCAGAATTAAAAATTCCATCAATGACGGCATATTATGTCCCTCCGTTTTGATCAGGTCGGGGCGTCGATGGCATTTTGATCAAACGCACACGATCTTCCGGACGTACAGCAATTTGCTCGTTGGGAATTTGTATTTTGCGCCCTGTTGGACGGCGATGCGCAAGGGTAATGGCCGCAACAATCGCAGCCAGCAACAATGCACCCGCCACTTCAAAAGGATAAACATAGTCGGTAAATAACAGCATGCCTAATGCTTTGGTATCGCTGTAATCTGGCGCTTCCAGAGGCGGCAGCGGCATAGTCGGCACACCGATCGTTGGCATCCCTAAAGCAGCAATCATCAATGCCGCCACAAACAACACCGTGATAAGGCCAAAATACACATAACGTACAAAGCCGCTCGAGCGGCTTTCTTTATCAATGTTTAACATCATCACTACAAATAAAAACAGCGTCATCACAGCGCCCACGTAAACCAGCACTAAAATCAGTGATAAAAACTCTGCGCGTAACATCATCCAAATAACCGACATCGCCACAAACGTTACCACCAGCGACAACACACTGCGCACAGGATTACGCGCAGTGATCACCACAATAGCAGAACATACAGCGACTGCCGCAAACACATAAAAAAGAATATGTAAAAAACTCAGCATGATCATTACCTGTATTTCTCTTCTGCTTCTCGGTCTTTGGCTATTTGCGCCTCATATTGATCACCGATTGCTAATAATTTTTCTTTGGTCATGATGTTTTCACCACGTTCTGCAATGTGATAATCACCCATGTTCGTTAGGACAATGGAATCCACCGGACACGCTTCTTCGCAAAAACCGCAGTAAATGCATTTAAATAAATCAATATCATACTGTGTAGTGCGGCGCGTGCCATCGGCGCGCGGTTCTGAATCAATGGTGATAGCAAGTGCCGGACACACCGCTTCACAGAGTTTACAAGCAATGCAACGTTCCTCACCGTTTGGATAACGTCTGAGCGCGTGCAACCCACGAAAACGAGGTGAGGTAGGCGTTGATTCATCCGGATACTGAATAGTGATTTTTTTCTTCCAAAAATAAACACCCGTGATACGCAAACCACCCAGCAAGTCCCAGAAGGAAAAACTTTTAATATAACCTGTAAGACGCTGCATCCTATTCCTCACCTATTTATGCAAACCACGGAGC